>NZ_CBCPJH010000015.1:0-80519 GCF_965118485.1 Psychrobacter glacincola
TAAAAATGGCGAAATTAGCCAGTGATAACACAGCTATGAGTAACGATTTTTGCATCGAAATAATTACTATTGAAAGTAGCGACTAATAAGCGCTTTCACTTGATTTTAATGGCATCTAAATGCCCCTAAATCAACAAATTTGTGCTAAAATAGCTTCTTTTATTTAACATTAAAACTATCGCTAATTCTCACTAGTTTGAGAGGTTGCTAAGTCTTTTTTGATGGTCACTGGATTTATAATAGAACGGCGCTTTGGTGCCGTTCTTGTTGCCCATTATGGTTTAGATATGCCGATGCTAGAGAGTAGATGTGAGTGAGGGAGTGTATATGAGCGAATCGGTCAGTCCTATTGCCATTGTGGACGAATTAAAGCAGTCCTATTTGGATTATGCGATGAGCGTGATCGTCTCGCGCGCGCTGCCTGATGTGCGTGATGGGTTCAAACCTGTACACCGCCGCGTGATGTACGCGATGCATGTATTGTCCAATGACTACAATAAAGCCTATAAGAAGTCAGCACGTGTGGTCGGCGATGTCATTGGTAAATATCACCCGCACGGCGATAGTGCCGTCTATGATGCTATTGTGCGTATGGCGCAGGATTTTAGCTTGCGTTATCCAATGGTTGATGGTCAAGGTAACTTCGGCTCGATTGATGATGATCCACCGGCAGCGATGCGTTATACCGAAGTACGTATGACCAAGCTGACCCATCAGATGCTTGCCGACTTGGATAAAGATACCGTCGATTGGGAAGACAACTACGATGGCTCTGAGCGTATGCCAAGCGTGTTGCCTGCGCGTATTCCTAACTTATTGATTAACGGTGCCACTGGTATTGCCGTTGGTATGGCGACCAATATGGCGCCGCACAATCTGACAGAAGTGATTAATGCCTGCCTAGCTTATGCGGCGAACCCGCAAATATCTGCTGAAGAGCTGATGTCGTATATCTCCGGTCCTGACTTCCCAACGGGCGGTATTATCTACGGTCGCGCTGGTATCTTAGATGCTTATCGCACCGGTAAAGGTCGCTTACACGTACGTGGTCGTTATATCATCGAGCCGATGAGTGAAACCGGTGTCAACCGTGACCGTGAGCGCATTGTGTTTACCGAAGTACCTTATCAAACTAATAAAGCCAAGCTGATTGAGCGTATCGCAGAGCTGGTACGTGACAAGAAAATCGAAGGTATTACCGAGATTCGTGATGAGTCTGACAAAGACGGTATGCGTATTGCTATTGATTTACGTCGCGGTGAAACAGCTGAAGTTATAGTTAATAACTTATTCTTGCAAACGCCACTTGAGTCTAGCTTTAGTATCAATATGGTAGCGCTTGATAATGGTCAACCAAAACTATTAACCTTGCGTCAGCTGATTGCCGCATTTGTCCGCCATCGTCAAGAAGTCGTGACTCGTCGTACCATTTATGAGCTGAATAAAGCCCGTGTGCGTGGTCACTTGCTTGAAGGCTTAACGGTTGCACTGGCGAATATCGATGAGATTATTACGACGATTAAAGCCTCTGCAAATCGTGGCTTGGCTCGCGAAAACTTACTGAGCAACGTATGGGGATCAGGCAGTGTGGTTGCGATGTTGACCGCTGCGGGCAGCCAGTCAGTACGTCCTGACTTTATCGAGGGCGAAGATCCAAAAGCGCCCTTTGGTCTGATTAATAATCAAGAGAATTATCGCTTATCGCTTGAACAGGTCAATGCGATTTTAGACATGCAACTGCATCGCTTAACGGGTCTTGAGCAAGACAAACTCACCGAAGAATATCAAGACTTACTGCGTGAGATTGCAAATTTAGAATCTATTCTTGGCGATTTTGATAAGCTGATGACCATTATCTCAAACGAGATGATTGAAATTCGCGAAAACTTCGGTGATGAGCGGCGTACAGATATTATTGATTCACGTATGGACTTTAACCGTGAAGACCTTATTCCAGAGCAAACGGTCGTGATGACGGTATCGCGTACTGGCTATGCTAAGACGCAACCGATTGATGATTATGTCGCGCAAAAACGTGGCGGTAAAGGCAAGTCTGCGACGGCAATGAAAGAAGACGATGTGATTGATCACTTAGTCGTCACTTCAACGCACTCAACCGTATTATGCTTTACTGATACGGGTCGCGTCTTTAGTCTACGTGGTTTTGAAGTGCCGATTGCCAGTCGCGGTGCGCGTGGTCGTCCATTAGTCAATTTAATTGGCTTAAATCCTGATGAAACAGTTACAACGATATTGCCTATTCCGAAAATCGTAGAAGAGTTATCGGTAAAAGATGAGACATCGGTAGATGCCTTAATAGATAGCGATGACGATTTGTTAGATGACAGTACGCAAGCAGAGCCCCCATTTGTATTCTTTGCAACGGCTAATGGTACGGTGAAGCGCGTAGAGCTGAAACAGTTTGCCAATATTCGCTCGAATGGTTTGATTGCCGTTGGTTTGGAAGAAGGTGATAAATTGGTAAGCGCTCGCATCACTAACGGTAGCCAAGAAGTCATGCTATTTGCCTCAAGTGGTAAAGCCATTCGTTTTGATGAGAATGATGCGCGTGCGATGGGTCGTACGGCTAAAGGCGTCCGTGGTATGCGTCTGGCTACTGATGAATTTATCAAATCATTAGTGGTTATCGAAGATGATGTGCGCGAAATCCTGATCGCTTGTGAAAACGGTTTTGGCAAACGTACCTTTGTTGAAGAGTTTAATAAGCAAGGACGTGGCGGTGGCGGTGTGATCGCTATCAAAACGAGCGCGCGTAATGGTGAGTTGGTTCGTGCGACGAAAGTAAATCCTGAAGATGATATTATCTTAATCTCAGACAAAGGAACTTTAGTGCGTACGCCAGTTGAGCACGTTGCTAGCTCAGGTCGTAATACCCAAGGCGTGACTTTAATTCGTTTGTCAAAAGATGAGAAGCTGGTCGCTATGGCGTGTGTTGAGCACGAAGAAAACGATAATGAGCTGATTGATGCTATGAGAGAAGACGGAACGTTTGAAGTAGAAGGTCAAGCACAAAGAGATGTGGATGCTGCAACTGCTGATACTGACGTTAATGAATTGAATGACTCAGAAGCTATTGATGATGCCGATACTGATGCTGACATTGACGAATAATACTTTGATGAGTTAGCTTTTCGATCTAGTCTTTCATGTTCTGTTCTAGAAAAAGCCTCTGACGTTATCGTCGGAGGCTTTTGTTTTTTCTATTTATTAAGGCTGTTGTTATGCTTACGACCAACCAAACTTTCCAAGGCACTTTGGCATCAATCTCATCGAGTTTTTTGTTCGCCTTAATGTTCTTGTTCGGGCTATTTATGCTGCCATTAACCGGTACGCAGGTGGCTTCGTGGCGTGTATTGATGATGTTATTGAGCTTGGTGATATTGGTCAGTTTTACTAAGCAATGGCAGCACGTTTTTGAGTATTTAAAAACTCTAAAAACGCCAAAAGAATGGCTTATCTTTATCTTACCAACCCCTATTTTAGGTGGGCAGATTTGGTTGTTTATGTGGGGACCGGTCAATGGTTTTGGTCTTGATGTGACCTTGGGCTATTTTTTATTGCCGCTGGTAATGATAGTAATCGGGCGTTTCTTTTATCATGAGCATATGAGTAAATTGCAGTGGTCGGCAGCGATACTTGCGGCGCTCGGTATTGGTTATGATATTTGGCAATATGGCAGTATCTCTTGGGTGACTGCATTTGTGTGCTTGGGCTATCCACCGTATTATCTACTGCGTCGTAAACTTGCTGTACCGCCCATTACAGGGCTGTTATCAGATTTAACGTTATTAACACCTGTGGTTTTGATTATGCTGTATAGCAGTGGTGGCTTTAGTGTGGCGGCGCAAAACCCTAAGTTTTGGTATATATTACCTCTATTGGGCGCTTTTAGCTCGCTTGCCATGTCACTGACCATGGTTGCTAGTAGTAAACTGCCGGTATCATTATTTGGCGCACTCAGCTATGTAGAGCCTATGCTATTGTTTGTGCTATCCATCACTGTATTAAATCAGAGCTTGGATGAAGGGGGCTCGCTCTTTATGTACGGTATGATTACCTTGGCGTTATTTATCATGATTGCTGATAGTATCAAAGGTTATCTTATTCGCCGCCGCGACAATCATTTGCAAGGTTACCGAGAGCCGCAAATTGCAAGCTTCCCACCGCGTAGCCGTTTTATTAACTATCGTATCAAAGGAGTGTTAAGGGCACGCCGCTTCCGTAAAATTAGAAAACAACGACAGCATATAAATAAAATCACCCGTAAAATTGAAGCGTTAGATTCAAAGTAGCAATTAGAATAAGGGTAAATAACATCAGTCGATAAACGTAGTTTGGTAAGTCAAACTACTAAGTTATGTGGCTACATAGCAAAACTATAATTAAGATAATAACTGAGTTATCATTAATCGTTACTATTAACTTAAATCGGGTTATTTTATCTAGATAAACATTTATAATCTGTGCTATTAAATATTAAGAATCTACTAAATACTAAGAATTTCATATAAGGATAATCTATGTTACACCTTCATCATTTGGCAAATTCGCGCTCATTTCGTATATTATGGTTACTAGAAGAGCTAGGTATCGATTATCAATTTACCTGCTACCAGCGTAATAAAGCCTACCGTGCGCCTGACAGTTTAAAGCAAGTACACCCGCTTGGTCATGCACCGATGTTAGAGGTCGATGAGCGTGTGCTGATTGAGTCAGGCTTTATCATCGAATATCTACTAAAGCATTATGATAAAGAAAAGCAGTTTAAACCTGCTGATGATAATGAAGCGGCATGGGAAGCTTATACGTTTTGGCTACATTTTGCTGAAGCGTCAGTGATGCCCCTATTAGTGATGCGCTTGGTATTTACTAAGGTGGTTGAGCAATCGCCCATGCTCATCAAGCCTGTGAGTAAAAGTATTAGAAATCAAGTCGAAAAAACCATGATAAGCAATAGCTTGACTGTCATACTCGACATGATGGAGCAGCATCTACAAGACAATCATTGGTTTGCTGGAGCAGAATTTAGCGCCGCTGATATTCAGATGCACTTAGCAGTAGTGGGCGCCAATGCAGGCGCAGGTTTAGACAGTAGTAAATATAACAATATCTTAACTTGGCTGAAGCGCTGTGAAGAACGTGATGCCTTTAAGCGTGCCGAAGAAAAGGGCGGTCGTCTACAGTTTTAAGTGCTGCGCTTATTATTAAATATTGATTTCATATAACAATAAAAGGTTTTGTTTATTCATAGACAGAACCTTTTTTAGGATAAAAAATGACAGATTTGAACAAATCAAATAATGATAATATCGATAGCAACAATGCTAATAGTGCTGCTAAACATTCACTGAATGGGACTGATGGTCAGATGAATAGCCAGCAAGTATCTATTAAAGCATGGTCGCAAAAACTGCTAGTGGTTGTGCTATGTGTTGCCAGCTTTTATGGCGGCTGGAAGTCTTATGAATCCAATATGGTCAATGATTGTAATGCCAATGGCGGTCAGATGATTGAAGGTAAAAGAACGCTGATATGCCAGTTGTCATAACAGCCTGGAATCATGATAATCGGCAGAAATAAGCGATGCTAAAACTTACTTTTTTAGGTACCTCAGCAGGGGTGCCCACCAAGCAGCGTAATGTCACAGCATTAGCGATTGAATGCCTTAATCCTTATAGCTCAGGGAAAAATCAGCAGCAAAACAAGAAATCGCGTCCTTGGGTTTTAATTGATTGCGGTGAAGGCACGCAGCATCAGCTCTTACATACCAAGTTATCTTTAAATCAGCTACAAGCGATTTGCATTACCCATGTGCATGGTGATCATTGCTATGGTTTGCCAGGGCTGCTGGCAAGTGCGGCAATGTCAGGTCACCGTGAGCCGCTGACACTGATTGTGCCAAAAGCCATTGAGGTGCTGCTTGAAGCGATGACACTAACGACTGAACTATGCTTTCCATTTGTCATTAACTTTATGGCGATAGAAGAAGTGCTGGCTGAGCCAGATAACCACAATAAAATCAGCCTTGATTTAAGTAACGAGCATCAGCTAGGTATTGATATCACGGCGTTATCGCATCGGGTTGCCTCCTATGGTTTTGGTATTACCCAGATAATCAGTCGTCGCACGCTTAGCACAGACAAACTGACAGCAGATAATATCCCAGCTGGGGAGCTGTGGGGCAAGCTGCAACAAGGTCAGGATGTCACGACGGATGATGGTCGCAAGCTACGTTCAGTAAATTATACCGATAATGATAGACAGCACACACGGGTAGTGGTAGCGGGTGATAACGATACGCCGGAGCGCTTAAAAGCCGCAGTAGTCGGTGCGGATTTATTGGTGCATGAAGCCACTTATACCAGTGACGTCTTAGTGAAGATTCAGACCAAAAATCCAGACTTTGATCCGATGCATACTAGCGCGCAACTGCTAGGTCGATTTGCCGAAGATGTTGGTCTCAAAAATTTAATAATGACCCATTTTAGCGCTCGTTATCAGAGCTTTGATAATCCAAATAGCCGTATACGAAATATGTCACATATCCGTTTAGATGCCGAGAGCGTTTATACAGGTAACTTATGGCTAGCGCATGACTTTGCCCAATATCTGGTGAATGGAGCAGCAGAAGAGGTGAGTAATAATATAGACAATCGCGTGCAGTATTTAGGCTCTGCACGCGATCATTAAGCTCTGAGCACCGTCATAAAAAATGACTTATATAAATTATAAAGTTGGATTATCTTCAGCTACTAATTGGCTTTGTCCTATCCAGTAGCGGCTAAACTGATAGGCTACTCGACCAGAGCGTCCACCGCGCTCAGATGCCCAGCGTAATGCCGCCGCTCTGATATGAGTAGCTAGCTCATTAATATCACCTGTATTTTTACTTGCCGCATCGTTTGGACTATCATCATTCTTAGCATCGATATTTTGTTGAATAGATAAGTAATGGTGCACGATGTGTAAATAAGTGTTTTGATCCATGGGATGAAATGACAACCATAAACCAAAACGGTCAGATAAAGACACCGTTTCATCGATGGTCTCATAAGGATTCACCTCATCGGTTTGACCATTATAAATATTGACATTGTCTTTCATCAGCTGTGGTAGTAGATGGCGGCGGTTACTAGTCGCATAAACCAATAACTTGTCTTGCTCTGAATCAAGAGCACCATCAAGCACGCTTTTTAACGTTCTATAACTCTCATCTTGACCGTTAAACGCTAAGTCATCGCAGTACACCACATAACGGCAACCACAATCAGCGGGCAAGGCTTTAATCGCCTTACGTATTTTATCAAGCATTTTTAAATCATCACGGGCAATTTCAATAATGCGCAGACCTTCACTATGATAGGCTTGTAGCAATGCCCGAATCAGCGATGATTTACCCGCGCCGCGTGTCCCTGTCATCAATACATGGTTAGCAGGATAGCCTTTGAGGAACTGGCGCGTGTTTTGTACCAGTTTCGACTTTTGCGTATCGATACCATGTAAGTCATCTAAACTTAAAAATAAATTGACGGCTAAGGGCTCTAAATGTCCAGTTTGCCCACCGACCCAGCGATAAGCGAGCTGATCAGGGTCAATCTCGATAATTGGCGTGACGCGTTCTTGCAGGTATTGACTGAGTAAATCCAATAGAGGTGCGGGCATGGCGTAATGAGCAGCTGAATGAAACGGTTGCGACATAATGACTCTAATAGTTAAGGTGACGTTTAAATGAGGCGATGATAGTTTAATAGGGGCTTTACTGTATCATGAAAGACAACACTATAAAAAACAGTACCATGAAAAATAATGCCAGTAATCCGTCTATTATACAAGCGTTGCAAGCGCAAGCTCAGCAGCTATTACCAGTTATTACCCAGTCATTATTAGCAGAGAACTATAGAGAGATCATACATCAGCGACTCAGTCAGCAAAGTGGTGGTAGCGAACTTGACTATCAAGGTTTAACACGTGCCCAGCATCGGCGGTTTGGCCAGGTAATGATTAAATGGGCGCTGACTAATCATAATTTAGTTAGATGTCAGCAGAGTAATATCCTGAGTTTAAATCATGAAATAACGGTATTGAAGTTTTTGAATAGCATCCAGCAAAATCAGCCTTGTATTGACGCTATTGCACCATCAATATGGGCTCATCATTGCTTAGATATCCAGATATTAGAAGAAAATTGGCAATTAACTATTTTGACCATGCCTTATTATTGCAATCATAGTTTGGCAACTCAGCTTAAGCCTCAACAGCATTTATTATTGACGAATAGACAAAAACATCATTTTATTACAAAGTCGGCATCTCTTATTGCCCATCTGCATAAAGCTGGTTGGCTACATAATGACATTAAACCTAGTAATATTTTACTAGAAGACTCACTGCCAAATAATACGGATAATAGTGGTATCACATTTAACTTATTATTGACGGATTTTGCTTTGGCTAAGCATATTTATGCAGCTGAAACGTTCTATCATCCCGCAGGTACACCAGCCTATTTTGCACCTGAGCGCTGGCAAGGGCAGGGTGCGACAGTGCAAAGCGATATCTATGCATTTGGGGTTATGATGTATGAGCTATTAATGGGCGAACGACCATTTAAGATAAATATTAAAACTAGTGAGCCACTAAAAGATTGGGCGACTCAGCATTGCCAACAGCCTATACCAAAGTTACCCGAAGAATATAATCATTATCAACATATTATCGATAAAGCATTGGCAAAGCTGATGGAGACACGATATAAAAATATGGATGAGGTGTTGAGAGATTTAGAGTCATTGGGAAGTAGGTAAAGTGTATTACTGGTAGTCTTGATAGAGTGCTTCGACAGACTTATCATTAACAATGCTTTGACACTGAGAAAACTGAATATTGAATGTATCTCTCAATTCATTAACTTGATTGATATTCATTTTTTTAGTATTAGAGTAATAAGACTTAGCGCTAATAGCATAGAGGCTTAATGTGTTGAGCGCCTCATCGCATATCTTGAAAGGTGCAATCGTTGGTAGGCGATTCACGTTTACATTATCTATGATTCTATAGGTGTTGCTTATAGTGCTTGCTAGTAGTTTGGTATCTTGGTTAGCAACTGCGCTTTCCATACCTGTCTTTAGAGTGGTTAATTTTTCTAAAAGTATCTCTGCATCATGATGAAAGCCACTAAATTTATCTAAGCTCATCATAATTTTAGTATTTAAGTCTGCACCGGCTTCTGCTGAAATGTCAGCTGACATATTGGGTTTATACAGGCTGCGAAGCCCGACAAGACCACCTGCTAATATTACCAGTAAACCTATCGTTAGCCAAAATCCTTTATTCATTGTTTTGAACTCGTCATTTTATGTCTCTGATAGATGGTTTAATTTGCTCTAAGGGTAGCATTGTCAATGCTGAGACTATAGTCAAAAAATCCTAAAAACGCTACGGTATTGCTGATATCAATTTTTTGTAGCCTCTGTCTGCGCAGGCACAGCAAGCAAGAAAAATTGATATCAGTCATGTATGATGTATCGATATTACTTTTCACTGACTATATTTTAAATTTATAAGTATTTCACATAAATCTTAAACACAAAAAAACCTGCTCAAAGGCAGGTTTTAATATTTGATCTAAGATGTACTATCCGAAAATGGTGGGGCTGGAGAGACTCGAACTCTCACACCTTGCGGCGCCAGAACCTAAATCTGGTGCGTCTACCAATTCCGCCACAGCCCCATTTTCGTTACTCTATCATCAAAAGTATTTAAACTCAAATACCATCTAGATAAACAACTGATTCGGTAGTGCGTCTCAGTGGTTGGCTATTATATAGAGTTTGCGAAGTTTGGCAACCCCTATTTGCAATTATTTAGCGATTATTTTTACTAAAAGTGATAAATTGCTGATATTAAAAGGATTTGTTTCTCATTTTATTGCTTTTAATTACATTTTTTTTATCATTCTGATGAAGATGTATCTAATTGCTGCAGTTTTCTGGTTAATGTATTGCGGCCCCAGCCAAGGAGATTTGCTGCTGCTATCTTTTTACCGCCACTATGCTTGAGTGCGGCTGTCAGCAATACCTGTTCAAACTCAAGCGTCGCCGTATGCAAAATATCTGTTTCGCCTCTCTTTAAGGATTGCTCAGCCCATATAGCTAATGCTTGCTGCCAACTTGGACTGCCTGCAATGTTATAAATATGGTTATCATTGTTTTGTTGTTGGCTGCTTTGCTGTTGGTTGATCTGGGTAATTTCTAGCTCAGATAGAGTTTGTTGTTGATACGCTTCTATACTGGCAGAGGTATTTTCGAGAAATTCTGGCGGCAAATCATCAACCATTACCGTATCCCCAGTTGTCATCACTGTCAACCATAAGCACACATTTTCAAGTTGACGGACATTACCACGCCATTCAAAAGACTGCATAATCTGCAGTGCTGTAGTATGAAGCTGCTTTGGTGTGGTATTCATTTGTGTAGCAGCACGCTGCATAAAATAAGTCGCTAACGCTGGAATATCCTCGTACCGTGTTCGTAGTGGTGGCAATGGTAGGCGGATGACATTAAGACGATAAAATAAATCCTCACGGAACTTGCCTTGTTTGACCAATTCTTCTAGATTTTGATGAGTGGCGGCAATGGTACGCACATTCACCTTAACGGGTTGCTGCCCACCCACGCGATAAAACTCCCCATTCGCTAGCACCCGTAGCAGCCGTGTTTGGGTGCTAAATGGCATATCACCGATTTCATCCAAAAATAGCGTACCGCCATCCGCTTGCTCAAATCGACCTTGGCGTGAGGTTGTTGCGCCAGTGAATGCACCTTTTTCATGACCAAACAGCTCGGATTCAATTAAATCATGTGGAATGGCTGCCATATTAAGGGCAATAAATGGCTGTTGTCGACGCGGTGAATGCTGATGCAAGGCACTGGCAACCAGCTCTTTACCTGTGCCAGATTCACCAGTAATTAAAACAGTAATAGGTGAGTGCGCAAGCCTACCAATGGCACGAAACACCGTTTGCATGGCTTGTGATTGACCAATGATGCCGCTGGGGTTGTTATTAGCACGGGTTTTACTTTGGAGACTTTCTTTATTTTTTGGGGCTTTATTAGGCTTGCTTGCAATATTGGCTTTGCTAGCAGCCTTGATTAGTGGTTGAGTATTACTATCTAATTTTGAATCAGTATTAAGTGCTATATCATTTATTGTCTTGGTGTCAGTCTCGATTGAATGATTGGCTATTATCATATTAGGCTGATAATTAATGGCTTTATAAATCGTAGTAACCGCATTATCTAAGTCAAAGGGCTTAGCTAGATATTCAAAAGCCCCTGTCTGATAGCTGTTAATAGCAGAAGTGAGGTCTGAATGCGCCGTCATAATCACAATTGGCAATTTAGGAAAATACTGATGCACCCAGTCACTAAAAGATAGACCATCCATCATCGGCATACGAATATCGGTCAATATCACATCTGGTAATTGGTCGACTGACTCGCGCTGTTGTAAGATATCGTTAAGGCGTGTCCATGCCGCTTGTGCTTGGGTAAAGCTAATAACATTTAAGCCTGCGTCTTCAAAAGTATCTGCCAATACCAAACGTAGTGCTGCATCATCGTCAATGAGCCATAAGGTAGCAGGCTGACTATCAGGATTGTTATTGACCGTGACTATTGGCATTTGCTCATTGCTTATAAGCGGTTGGGGATCATGATACTGAGTCATATATTTAGCCTAATAAGCAGTGAGAAGGATAGATGTGAATGCATTAACTTTCAATAATTGGCTGATGAAAAGGTAAGTAAAGGATAAAGCGGGTCTGACTATTACTGATATTTTTGTACTTAGCATCCGCACGTTGCGATGGGGTAGAACTAACATCAATCATACCATGATGACGGCTGATGATATCTTGTACGATAGATAATCCAAGTCCTGTACCAGCGGCACGACTGGTCACCATCGGAAAGAATATCTGACCAATTAATTTTTCATCTATCCCTGAGCCGTTATCAGTAATCGTTATTTGCAAGACTTGTTTGTACTGCTGGCTACCGATGGTATGTTGAAAGGCAACGCGCGTTTGAATGTGTAGTAGAGGCTGATAGTTATTATTATCCTCTAAAGAGGTAATCGTTGAGTCTAATGCGCTCAATGCAGAAAGTGTTTGATGTGGCAAGGTTTGCGCAAATTCAGTCATGGATTCACAAGCATTATTAATCAGGTTTAAAAACACTTGAATCAGCTGGTCCTTATCCGCACAGAGTTCAGGCAAAGACAAATCATAGTCGCGTTGTACCGTTACTTGTGGATAGTGATTGAGTATTAAGGACAAGACATGCTCTAACGGTTCATGAATATTAACTATTTGCCAATTTGGTAGTTGATTAGAACCTAGAAATTGTCCAATTAGCTGAGTTAAACGATCTGTCTCTGAGATGATAATATCAGTATAGCTGCGTAATTTTTCAGCGGTCTTTTGTAGATTATTATCAGAATTTAAAACGGGATTGGACGTAAGTTGTTGGTAGCTATTATGAGCAGTATGAATGTTAAAAGAGCTCTCACTAAATTTGATAAATTGACGTTGCAATAATTGCGCCGCGCCGCGTATGCCAGCAAGTGGATTTTTGATTTCATGGGCGACCGAGCGCAGCATATGCCGGGCAACATGATATTGCTGCTGTTGGCGTTGTTCTTCTGAGATACGACTTTGGCGATCCTTACCCCACATCTCGACAACAAAATAGCTCTGCTGCTGATAAATGACAGGCGTGACACTATAATCGACTAAAAGTGATAAACGGCTATTTAAAGGGCTGTTGATCAGATGGTCATGGTCAATAAAAGGTTGTTGATAGCGCTTCGCTTGAAAAAAGCGCTCAGTCAAAGGGCAAGTTTTATCTGTTGGACTGTCAATAATAGTGCTATTTTTAATTGCCAATTCTTCGGGTGCAAGTAGCATCAATACCGACTGATTAAGCAAGCGGCCGCTACTGATAGCTAATAGTTGCTCAGCTTGGGCATTTATCCAAGTAACAGACAGCTCATCGTTGACCCATAAAATAGCCGTGAATAAATGCTGTGCTATAAATGCTAAATCAGGTGTCGGTTTTATGCTTATAAAATCAGTTGTCATCAGTAATGCCTAGTATAGCGCGAGGCTCAATGTAATATTTAACCATAAATCAACACTATAGCGCGGCAAAACTGGTGATTACCACAAAAAAAACGTACAATGCGCACAGCCAATTTATCTCTAGCAAGGTTAGCCATGCCCAATATTTCTACCGAGTCCATTAATACGACTACAGCCCCTTCACAGCCAAGTTCTACACCATCGGCTTCTATACAAAACACGGTCACTCTCTTTAATCCTGCTAAGCCGACAGTGCCGTCAGAGCAGCGCTCAATCGATAGCAGTGAACCTTACCACCATAAAGCCAACCACAATCAAAACCGTAGTATTAGCCAAAGTAGCGATGCGACTTCAGGCGCTTTATTGACTGAAAATGCACCAGTTAATGCCGCGCCAAAGATTGGTTTTGTATCGCTAGGTTGCCCAAAAGCCTTGGTCGACAGCGAACGTATCATTACGGAACTCAGTCGTGATGGCTATCAAGTTGCCAGTGATTACGAAGGTGCAGACCTTGTCGTAGTGAATACTTGCGGCTTTATCGAGTCAGCAGTGCAAGAGTCGCTTGATGCCATCGGTGAGGCCATTAGTAAAAACGGTAAAGTGATTGTGACGGGCTGCTTGGGTAAAGAAGCGGATAAAATCCGTGCAATGCATCCTGCTGTGTTAGCAGTGACTGGTGCTCATGCTTATGACGAAGTTATTAGAGCCGTTTCGCTGCATGTGCCTAAGCCTGACCGAAGTTTGGATGCCAGTTATGACCCAAAAATAGATTTGATTAATGAGGCCGGTATCAAGTTAACGCCCAGTCATTATGCTTATCTAAAAATATCAGAAGGCTGTAACCATCGCTGTACCTTCTGCATCATTCCAAGCTTACGTGGTGATTTGGTGTCGCGTCCGATTGATAGCGTCATGAATGAAGCGCTGGCACTGAAAAACGCTGGCGTGAAAGAATTGCTTATTATTTCGCAAGATACCTCTGCTTATGGGCTGGATTTGAAGTATAAGACCAGCTTTTGGAATGGCATGCCGCTGAAGTCTAAGTTTTATGACTTATGCCAAGCATTAAACGATTTGGGTATTTGGGTACGTCTGCATTATGTTTATCCGTATCCACATGTCGATAAAGTCGTTGAATTGATGGGTGAGAAGAAGCTACTGCCTTACCTTGATATTCCGTTTCAACATGCCAGCCACAGTATCCTAAAAGCGATGAAGCGTCCTGCGCATAGCGAAAACACCTTAGCACGTATTCACGCATGGCGTGAGATTTGCCCTGATATTGTCATTCGTTCAACTTTCGTTGTTGGTTTCCCAGGCGAGACCGAAGAAGATTTCCAGTGTTTACTTGATTGGTTGGTTGAAGCACGCTTAGATCGCGTTGGTGCGTTTACTTATTCGGAAGTGGAAGGCGCGGTTGCTAATGACTTGCCCAATCATGTGCCAGAAGATGTTAAGCAAGAACGCTATGAGCGTTTAATGACCTTACAGCAAGATATTTCAGCGCAAAAATTACAAGAAAAAATCGGCAAAAACTTGATGGTATTGGTTGATGAGATTGATAGTGAAGAAGGCGTAGCGATTTGCCGTAGCTATGCTGACGCGCCAGAGATTGACGGTCATGTCTATGTCGATGATATTACTGATGCGGTGAAAGTAGGTCAGTTCTTAACGGTTACTATCGACGATGCTAGCGAATATGATTTATTTGCCAGCTATAAAGCTTAAACATAATATGTCAGTGAAAATTGCCCAACAGTGGGCAGTTTTTGCTACAATTAGTGCAATTTGACAGTTGTAGATGCTTATCATTCCGTATCGCACTAGCGTCAAGTCTCAAAGCAAACTCTATTTGTATTTTACCGAACACTTTACTTATAATTTAATACTGACAAGGTGACCTCATGTCTGACAAAAACCCGCGTTATTCTCGTATTTTGCTAAAACTTTCTGGTGAAGCCTTAGCCGGTACCAAAGATATGGGTATTGATAGCGAAGTGCTTGATAAGATGAGCCTATCTATCGCTCATTTACGCGGACTTGGTGTACAAGTTGGTATTGTGGTCGGCGGTGGTAACTTATATCGCGGTGCTCAATTACAAAAAGAAGGTTTAGTCGGTCGCGTCACCGGTGATCAAATGGGCATGCTAGCCACCGTCATGAACGGTCTTGCCATGCGTGATGCCCTTGAGCGCCGTAATATCAAAACGCGCCTAATGTCAGCTTTGCCGATTGGTGAGGTGACAGAAAGTTATAGCAGTCGTAATGCGATTCGTTACCTCAAAAATGGCGAAGTATGTATCTTTGTCGCTGGTACAGGCAATCCATTCTTTACTACAGATACCGCTGCTTGCTTACGTGGTATTGAAATCGAAGCGGGTTTGATTCTAAAAGCGACCAAAGTAGATGGCGTTTATGATAAAGACCCAAGCCTACATTCTGATGCAGTAAAATATGACGGTCTGACCTTTGATGAAGTGTTAGAGCAAAAGCTTGGCGTAATGGATTTAACTGCTATTGCATTATGCCGTGAGCATAATGTGCCATTACAAGTTTTTGATATGAATAAGCCCAATGCTTTATTAAATGTTGTGATGGGTGAGAATGAAGGCACCCGCGTTTACCATTAATAGCATAGACAAATACATGATAGAAGATAAGTAGAAGTAAGACGGCTACTTACCTGTGAAAACACCCTAATATTTTTTATAATAAACAATAAATGATTTGTCGCTAGCGATAAATAAGGATACATAATGATTAATGAGATTAAGCAAGACGGCGAAGCGCGCATGCAAAAAACATTGGAAGCGCTTGAAAGTACTTTTAGTAAGGTACGTACAGGACGCGCGCATCCAGGTATGTTGTCAGGTGTGATGGTCAGCTATTACGGGTCGCCTACGCCTTTAAATCAAGTGGCAAGTGTTAACGTTGAAGATTCGCGTACGTTGCTGGTGCAGCCATTTGAGCGTACTATGGTACAAGCGATCGACAAAGCTATCCGCGAAGCAGATTTGGGTCTAAACCCAATGACTGCTGATGTGATTCGTGTTCCTATGCCAGCATTAACAGAACAAACTCGAAAAGATATGCAAAAACTAGCTCGTGGAGAAGCAGAAAACAGTCGCGTTTCTATTCGCAATATCCGCCGTGATATGATGAATGACATCAAAGAGTTGGCAAAAGAAAAAGAGATCTCAGAAGATGATGAGCGCCGCGCTAGTGATGATATTCAAAAAATCACTGACAAGTATATTGAAACGATTGATAGCCGTCTGAGCAAAAAAGAAACCGATTTGATGTCAGTGTAAGCACCTTTTATCATTGTCAGAACGAAGCGCCGTAACTTAGTTAAGAGTCGGCCACTTAAAACAAACAGCCCATATCATATCGCTATTGGCTGTTTGTTGCCGTATAGACGCACCATTGTTTTATATCATTTATTGATAAAGTACGTGCTAAGATTTTATACAGCATGTCGTGCGTTATGATTATTTTACCCCAACAATAAGCAAGTTAGCCTATGACTATGTCAGATACTTTAGTTCCAGCTCTTCTTCCACGCCACATTGCTGTCATCATGGACGGTAATAATCGTTATGGTAAAATTAATCAGTTAGGCAAAGGTCAGGGGCATATCGCTGGCAAAGATGCGCTAGACCCTATTGTTGAGTACTGCGTCAGTACGGGCATTGAAGTCTTGACCGTATTTGCTTTCTCCAGTGAAAATTGGCTACGTCCACCAAGTGAAGTAGCATTGCTGATGCATTTACTAAGCTTAACTATCAATGAACAAATGCCTCGTATGATTAAGTATCGCATTCGTCTGCGTTTTATCGGCGATCGCAGGCAGCTTAGCGATGACTTGCAACTATTGATGGCAGATGCTGAACAAAAAACCGCGGACTTTGAGGCGATGACATTGGTCATTGCGATTAGTTATGGCGGTAAATGGGATATCGCTCATGCTGCCAAGCAACTGGCAGAGCAAGTGCAAGCAGGTCACTTATCAGTGGAAGATATTAATAAAGAGCAGCTTGGTAAATATGTGCAGTTGGCAGATGCGCCAGAAGTAGATATGCTAATACGTACGGGCGGCGAGTATCGCCTTTCGAACTTTTTATTGTGGCAATCAGCCTATGCAGAGCTGTTCTTTACTCCAACGCTGTGGCCAGATTTTAACGTCGATGAGCTAGCAGCAATGCTAGAAGAATTTGCCCAACGTCAACGCCGCTTTGGTAAAACTAGCGAGCAAGTGACGGCAGTGCAGCAGATATCTTAGGCAATAATTTTTTCGATATTAGGCGACTTTTATCAATTTAAATCACTTTCGATAGCGTGCGTCACTATCAATACGTTATTATGGTCGGCAGTTGGCTGTAATACGTTATTATCTATGGTAAGCACTTGTCAGCCAATTTGATCAAATGTCCTTCATTATTATAAGGCTCAATAAGTATGTGGCAACGAATTAAGACGGCAATTGTTCTCGTTATTATCGTTGGTATTGCAATGTTTGCGAGCCAAACGCCTATATTGTTTGCGCCACTTTTAGCGATTGGGGTCATTATTGCTGCTCACGAATGGACAAAACTGATGCCAAAATGGCGTCAGCCAGCGGTATTTGTGCTATTAGTATTGCTGTTGACTATAGTATCGCTGATGTTTAAAGTGACTTGGCTATTTTGGTGGGCAGCCTCCGTGGTTATATGGCTAATGGCGCTGTCTTGGGTGCGTGTCTTTCCAACTTCTACCAACTGGTATGGTAAGCAGTTGGCGCTAATGGGGGCAGTAATATTAACCGCTTCAATTACCGCTATGTTTTACTTATGGCAATTATCAGCATGGTGGTTACTGTATGTATTTTTATTGGTTTGGTGCGCCGACAGTGGTGCATACTTTGTTGGACGCAAGCTTGGTCGTCGCAAAATGGCGCCAAATGTCTCGCCTAATAAAAGTATGGAAGGGTTGGCGGGCGGCTTAGTCACTGGCTTGCTAGTCGTAGTGATTATAAGTGTCTTTAAGTTACAATTGACGGGCGTAGCGCTTATCGCCTTTGTAGCGTTATCAGCGCTGACGATTTTGGCGTCTGTATTGGGTGACTTGTTTGAGTCGATGCTTAAACGCCGTGCTAATGTTAAAGATTCAGGAATGATTTTACCAGGGCATGGTGGAGTACTTGATCGTATTGATTCGCTGCTATCTGCTACGCCAATATTTGCACTGGGTTTTTGGGCAATACAGCAGTTCGGTTTGATTGTTGTTTAATTTGTCTAACGCTATCAAACGGCTTAATTAGTCACTTGATAGCACATAAGCTTGGCAGCTGATTTAATTTTTATAGTATGACTTACATTATCATTTATAGGCACCCATGGTTATGACCCAACGTATCGCCGTATTAGGCGCGACAGGCTCGATTGGCGACAGTACGTTAGCCATCTTGGCGGCACAACCACAGTATTACGACGTTTATGCTTTATCTGGGTACCACCGTTTAGATAAGCTGCTTGTGCTTTGTCAGCAGTTTTCTCCTAAGCGGGTTGGCGTACCGACAGCAGCAGTCGATGACTTTGCCAAGCGTCTGATTGCTGCAGGTCTTGATATCGAAGTAGTCAGCGGTGAAGTAGGGCTTGTGGATATTGCTACCGACTCGCAGACCGATACCGTTGTCGCAGCTATTGTAGGCGCAGCTGGGCTTCCTTCTACCTTAGCCGCTGCCCGTGCAGGCAAGCGTATTTTACTGGCAAATAAAGAAGCGCTGGTCATGGCAGGGCAAGTGATGATCAATGCCGTTAAAACCCATCATGCAACCTTGTTACCGCTTGATTCCGAGCATAATGCTATTTTTCAGTGCTTGCCGTTTGCTATTCAACAAGACCATACCCAAATCCATCAGCCAAATCATGGTGTGCGTAAGCTCTGGTTAACCGCTTCGGGCGGACCGTTTTTACAGCAGTCATTTACCCAAATGCAGCAGGCAAGCGTTACTGAAGCGGTCAAACACCCAAACTGGTCAATGGGGCAAAAAATATCCGTTGATTCTGCCACGATGATGAACAAGGGGCTTGAGCTGATTGAAGCCTGTCATTTATTTGATTTGCCTGAAAATAAGATAAATGTGGTGATTCATCCACAAAGTATCATTCACTCAATGGTAGAATATAGCGACGGCAGCTTTTTGGCGCAGCTTGGTAGCCCAGATATGAAAACACCTATCGCCCATGCGTTAAGCTATCCTGATCGTATTGATAGTGGCTCGCAGCCGTTAGACTTATTTGCGCTTAATGGCTTAGAGTTTATCGAGCCTGATTTGCAAAAATTTGCCTGTTTGCGTTTAGCACGCACGGCTATGCAAGCGGGTACGCATGCGACCATTATATTGAATGCAGCAAATGAGATTGCGGTTGCTTCATTTTTAAATAATCAAATTCGACTGACAGATATTGCTGATATCAATGAGCGAGTATTGAATGAGATAAAAGTAGCGTCACTAACTGAGACTGCCGATATTGAAGAGATTTTAGCGATTGATAATCTAGCGCGTCAGCATACCGATAAGCTGGTAGCAAGATTGGCTTAGGCGTATCAAGTACTGTTGGCTTTATGGTGTTAAGACAAAATACTGATGTTAAGCGTACCTACTGAGAAAAGATCATGACGTTTTTATTAACGCTGCTCGCGGCAATATTTGTCTTAGGTCCACTCATTGCCCTGCATGAGTGGGGTCATTATATTATAGCGCGACTTTGCGGCGTGAAAGTACTCACGTATTCGATCGGTTTTGGTCCGAAAATCTTTGGCTGGACCAGTAAAAAAAGTGGCATAGATTATCGTATTTCAGCGTTACCACTTGGTGGATACGTTAAGATGCTTGATGAGCGTGAAGGCGAAGTAGCAAAAGATGAGTTACATTTAGCATTTAATCGCCAGCATCCGCTAAAGAAGATAGCGATTGTCGCTGCTGGTCCTATCATGAACTTCGTCATTGCGATTGTACTGTTTTGGGTATTGTTTATGACCCCATCAGAGCAGCTCGCTACCAAGATTGGTCAAGTATTACCAGATACACCCGCTGCAATAGCTCAGTTGCCTATTGGTGATAAAATCGTCGCTATTAATGGTCATGACGTCCAAACGTGGGAAGGTATTAATTATCGCCTTGCTGGGCGTATGGGTGAGACAACCAATATAAGCGTTACTTTGCAATCAGAAGTAGACAAGGGCGCAATCAAGACCTATCAAGCACCTATTAAAGAATTTATGCAAGGCGCTGCGCAAGGTAAAGATGCTTTATCAAGCTTTGGGATGATGCCGTGGCAACCAAATATCGCCCCTATAGTTGGTGATGTCACCCCTGATGGCGCCGCCAGTCGACAAGGTCTCAAGGCTGGTGACCGCATTACTGCTATCAATGGTGAAGCCATTAACGATTGGATCAGTGCTACTCGTATTATCCGCGATAACCCTGAGACGTTGCTGACATTTAACGTATTACGTGACGGTAAATCTGTACAATTACAGATTATGCCGCAGGGTAAAAAAGACAATTTAGGTAACGATTATGGACAAATTGGTGCTATGGTGGCGCAGTCTGCAATTGTTATTCCTGAGGAATACAAAACTACGGTCGTTTATGGTCCAGCTGAGTCATTGATCAAATCATTCGAGAAAACTGAGCAATTGGCAGTTATGACTGTCAGCTCAATGGGCAAGATGCTATCAGGTATGATTGGTCTTGATAATTTATCAGGCCCGATTACCATTGCTAAAGTTGCCAAGCAAAGCTTTGATATCAGTTGGCAAATGGTATTATCTACCGCTGCTTTAATTAGTTTAAGCCTTGCGGTTTTGAATCTGTTACCTATTCCGGTATTAGATGGCGGTCATATTGTTTATTATCTGATTGAGCTGATACGCGGTAAGCCACTTTCTGAAGGCGTGCAAATGGTAGGCTTAAACATCGGCTTACTCTTGCTGGCAGGTTTCATGGTGTTAGCAATTGGTAATGATATCAGCCGGCTGTTTTAACTATATATTGTGTTATTTAGCGGGTACGAAGCGATAGGCTAATGCTTCTAGGCTTGTCCTGCTTTGATTATTTGCATAGTAAGTGATTTGTTTTATTACCTTGCTGCTGTACTAATTTTATATTTTAGTTTATTTTATGACGCGTTTTATATAAAGTGTTCTGAGCCTGCGCTCTATGTGTTTATAATATGACGCAAAAGAGGCTAGGCAAGATGTGCTTTTCAACTTAACTTAAGCAAGTTTTTTATTGACGGATAGTGTTTATGCGTACGCCTTTATTTATGAGCGCGGCTGGGTTGCCGTTAGTTGTAGCAATGATGAGTATGCCGGTTCAAGCTGCAGAATTTGTGGTCACTGATATTGGCTTTAATGGTTTACAACGCCTAACGCCTGATAGCCTGTATCCAGTACTGCCAATTACGGTAGGTGATACGGTCAATGATGCCAATCTGGCTGCCAGTATCAAGGCGCTATATGCGACTGAAAACTTCGCTGATATTCAAAGCCGTATCGAAGGGGGCAAGCTGCGTTTTGATGTGGTTGAACGTCCGACGATTGCGGAAGTTAATTTTGATGGTAATAAGCTGATCCCGAAAGAAGGACTTGAGCAAGGTCTGAGCAATGCAGGTCTTGCTGTTGGTAATGTACTTAAGCAAGCAACTCTGCAAGGCGTTGCAAACGAGTTACAACAGCAGTATATCAGCCAAGGTTATTACAATAGTAATATTGAAGTCGATCAGACCTTGCTTGACGGTAACCGCGTCAAACTTGATGTGCGCTTTATCGAAGGTAAGCCTGCCAAGGTCGTCGATATCAATGTTATTGGCAATAAACACTTTAGTGATAAAGAGATTAAAGAAGTCTTTGCGGTAAAAGAAACCTCTTGGACACGTCTATTATCTAAGTCTGATCGCTATGCAAAAGAAAAGCTGGCGGCAAGTTTAGAGAATCTAAAAGCCCTTTACCTAAATGACGGTTATGTGCGCTTTTCGGTAGACAATGCCGTGCTCAATATCAGTGAAGATAAGAGCAGTGTATTTATCGAAGTCAGTCTTAGCGAAGGCGAACAATATCAGTTTGGCGAAATTAATTTCTTAGGTAAGCCGACGTTTGAAACCAGTGAGCTAAAAGAACTGGTTACTTTTGGTGCTAAAGAAAAATACTCGCAAGCTAAGCTTGATGCTACAACAGCTGCTCTTAAGAGCCGTTATGGTAATGAAGGTTATTATTTAGCACAAATCAGACCAGTACCGCGTATCAATGATGAGACTAAAGTCGTTGATATCGATTACTATATTGATCCTGCACGTCCTATTTATGTTCGCCGTATTAACTTTACTGGTAACTTAAAAACCCAAGATGAAGTATTGCGCCGTGAAATGCGTCAGTTAGAAGGATCACTGGCTTCTAGTGATAAAATTCAGCTATCACGTACCCGTTTAATGCGTACAGGGTTTTTCAAAAATGTGAACGTCGATGTGAAGCCGGTTCCAAACCAGCCAGACCAAGTCGATGTAAACTATACCGTTGAAGAGCAGCCATCTGGTAGCTCAACGATTGCCGCCGGTTATTCGCAAAGTGGCGGTGTGACGTTCCAATTGGATCTGACTCAAAACAACTTTATGGGTACCGGTAACCGCGTTAAAGCGGCATTATCGCGCTCAGAAACCCGTGATTCTTATAGCTTGGGCTATACCGATCCATACTTTACAGAAAATGGTGTCTCACAAGGTATCAGTGCTTATTATCGTGAAACTAAATACGATGATCGAAACGTCAGTAACTATGTCACCGATGCTTATGGTGCAACGCTTAACTATAGCTATCCGGTTGATGAAACCAAACGCGTGAGCGCTGGTTTAAACGTCGACAATACTACGGTACGTGGTGGTAGTCGTCTTGGTGTATCAAGTGTTCAGCAGATCATTGATGATGGCGGTACGTTTGAGAGATACAATAATGATGACAATGAATTCTCTGGTCGCACTGGCTTTAAAAATGAATACCAGAGCTATAATGCACTATTTGGTTGGGATTACAGCACCCTAGATCGCCCAGTATTTCCAAATAAAGGTATGAGCCATACGGTTGATGCGACCATTGGCTTTGGTGATGCTAGTTATCAAAAGCTAGTTTATCGCGGTAATATTTATCAACCTATCTACAAAGACTGGGTTGCTCGCGGTTATACCAAACTTGGCTATGGTAACGATCTACCATTTTATGAAAACTTCTATGCCGGTGGTTATGGTTCAGTCCGTGGTTATGAAGCTTCAACGCTTGGACCTAAATCGCAAAGCTATAATGATGCGATAAATGATGATGTACGTTTCAAAGATGAAGAGATTGGTGGTAATGCATTAGTCAGCTTTGGTACGGAATTGATTTTACCAGTGCCATTTAAGGGCGATTGGGCAGATCAAGTACGTCCGGTGCTATTTGCAGAGGGTGGTCAAGTATTTGATACGACGGATAAGGAAAATCGCACCTTTATTGATCCAGCTACTGGGAACGATACTGGCGTACCATTATTGACACAAGATAATAAATTCCGTTTTAGTGCCGGCGTAGGCGTAACTTGGTATACGCCCATCGGTCCGATTTCTCTAAGCTATGCCGTACCTATTGGTGATAAAGAAGGCGATGAGACTGAAAAAGTGCAGTTCCAAATTGGTAATACTTTCTAAGTATTCTCTAATTGTCTGTTGCTAGCTGAAGGGTTTGATAACTATTATTGAGTCCTTTAAGTAATTAAAGCGTTTGTTAGATTTAGCCGGTCGTCAAGATGATATCTCAACTTGGCGACTCTCTTATTCATGCCAATACTAATACTTACTATGATAACGATTAAGCAACTCATCTCGCAGATTGAACAGCATCAGCCTGTTCTTAACAAGGCAGAGCTTAACGCTGAGCAATACCATGTAAGTTTAGAAGGTATTGGTAATTTGACGACGGCTAATAGCAAGCAGCTAAGTTTTTTGAGCAATCCTCATTATCTTTCGAGTCTGGCGAATACTCAGGCTGGAGCAGTGCTTATTACTGCTGAGCATCGTAACGAAGTTCCAAATGATGCCATAGCCTTAATCGTTGCTGCCCCTTATTTGGCATATGCTAGCGCTAGCCAGCTTTTCGCTCGTCAGCGCTCAGCCAGTGGTATTCATTCTACAGCTGTGATAGCTGATAGTGCAGTTATTGGCAACCAAGTAACCATCGGACCTTTTTGTGTCATTGGTGAGCAGGTACAGATTGGCGATGGCTGCGTCCTTGATGCTCATGTGGTCGTTGAAGAAAATACTACCATTGGCACAGATGCTGTTATCAAACCTCAAGTAGTAATAGGGCATGACTGTATCATTGGTCATCACGTTAGATTGCATGCTGGAGTGACGATAGGCTCAGAAGGCTTTGGCTTTGCACCGACTAGCGACCCTAGTGTCACGGGTTGGGAACGTATCGCACAGCTAGGACGAGTGGTGATTGGCAATCATGTACGTATTGGCAGTCAAACCTGTATTGATCGCGGCGCCATTGATGATACGATAATTGGCAATCATGTTATTATTGACAATCTGGTACAAGTGGCACACAACGTCCGTATCGGTGATGGTACGGCTATTGCTGCTCACACAGGTATCGCCGGTAGCACCAGTATTGGTAAACGCTGTATCATTGGCGGTGCAGTTGGGATTACCGGTCATATTAATATCACAGATGATGTCATCTTATCGGGTATGACCATGGTCACCAAGTCAATCACCAACGCAGGCTCCTATTCTTCTGGAACGGCTGCTATGCCGACTGCCAATTGGCGCCGTGCTGCAGTACGATTTCGCCAGCTTGGTCGTGATTAGTATTTCATCGTGACATAAAATAGATATTTAAAAAGTTAGTTCCATTTAAAACCTAGCAAAGCTTGAACCTAAAGCAACACTGAAAACACAGCAAGGAAGCGCTATTATGAGTACCACCCATATTGATAACCCAACGGCAGAAGACATCAAAAGTTTGGCGGAACAAGGGTTAACATTGCCATTAACCTATCATACGTTAAAGCATTATTTGCCACATCGTTACCCATTTTTATTGGTGGATAAGATCGTTGACTGTACACCAGGTGAATGCATTACTGGTATAAAAAACGTCACCATTAACGAAGAGTTTTTTAATGGGCATTTCCCTGACGAGCCTATCATGCCTGGTGTCTTGATGGTTGAATGCATGGCGCAGGTATCAGGTGTACTTGGCTTTATTAGTGCCGGATTGACAGCAGAAGATGGTTATTTATACCTGTTTGCAGGGGTTGATAAAGTACGTTTTAAGCGCCGCGTCATCCCTGGCGATCAGCTGATTATCCGCTCTAAAATTGTGATGCAGAAGCAGGGTATTTATAAGTTTGATTGTACCGTGCATGTTGAAGATGAGCTTGCAGTCAGCGCGCAAATTATGATTGCCCGTCAGGAACAATAAGGCACATTGATGACTGTTAAGAAATAATGAATAATGCTCAACAATTTTAAATCCTGATGTTAATATCAATTGATTGGCACCGTTATTGTGTTTCTAAAAGTTATTTCGTTTCTAAGAAGACGGCATTAGGCTCATCAGCCTTATTAAACTGCCTGTGTTTGTTTTACTAATTTACTTGCATTCGATGCTACAAAGGCCTCTATTATGAGTCAGATCCATCCAACAGCACTCATCTCACCGTCTGCTACGATTGATGAAACCGCAACTATTGGTCCTTATTGTATTGTCGGCGACGAGGTTAGCATTGGTGCCCATACGGTATTGCATCGGCATGTAGTAGTTACTAGACTGACTCGCATCGGTGCGTATAATCAGTTCTATCAATTTGCCAGCGTCGGTGAAGATCCACAGGATTTGAAGTATGCCGGGGAGCGCACTTGGCTTGAGATTGGTGATCATAATACCATTCGCGAAGCCTGTAGCTTGCACCGTGGTACTGAGCAAGATGGCAGCTTGACCAAGATTGGTAGTCACAACTTATTAATGGTTAATACCCACGTGGCTCATGATTGCTCGATTGGTGACCACAATGTACTGGCTAATAATGTCGGTGTCGCTGGTCACGTGACCATTGGTAACCATATTATTGTCGGTGGCAACTCAGGCATTCATCAGTTTTGTACTATTGATGATTATAGTTTGGTTGGTGGTGCGACATTGATTTTAAAAGATGTGGCAGCCTTTACCATGGTTTCTGGCAATCCTGCTCGTGCCCATGGACTTAATATCGAAGGTATGCGCCGTAAAGGTTGGTCGAAAGAAACGATTGATATATTGCGTCAAGCTTATAAGGTTATTTTTAGAACCGGATTAACCACTGTGCAAGCGCTTGAAATATTAAAGCAAGATCTACTACCTCAAGAGCCAAAAATCGAATTTTTAATCGATTCGCTACAGAAAAGTCGTCGCGGGGTTGTGCGCTAAATTCTGTTTTAATAGAGAGATAATATATTTTAAACAGTTTTTACTATCATAACTAAATATTATAGATACTAATCATAAATATAAAAAGCCATAACTAATAGTTATGGCTTTTTATATTTATGATTACTTGACTTTTTAAGTTGCTTAGCAGAAACTGACTTATTGCCTGTAGTAAGGTTACAGCAACTTATTTTAACTCACAGCTGACTTGTTATCTTTTTGATTATCTCAATTCATTTAAAATAAATACTGAAGATGATCGAAGAGACGATTGATAAATTTTAGGAGTGTTACATGGCACAGCAAAGGGAAAATTGGTCTGGTAGAACGGGATTTATCATAGCCGCTATCGGATCAGCGGTAGGCTTAGGCAACATATGGCGTTTTCCTTATGTGGCTTATGATAATGGTGGTGGGGCATTTATGGTGCCTTATCTTATTGCTTTATTAACAGCAGGTATCCCACTATTATTTTTAGATTATATTATAGGGCATAAATATCGTACTGCAGCGCCTCGTGCTTATAAAAAATTCTCACCATCTGGGCAGTTTGTGGGTTGGTGGCAGACGCTCGTATCTTTTGTGATTGCTATTTATTACGCAGCCGTTATTGTTTGGGCTGGTAGTTATATGTTTTTCTCGTTTGGGCAAAAGTGGGGTGAAGATACCACGAACTTTTTTGTCAGCGACTTTGTAAAACACACAGGAGACTTAACCTCTGTATTTGTACCACAGATGTTCATAGGTTTAGTCATCGTTTGGGCATTATCTATATTGATTATGTTTGGTGGCATCCGTAAAGGTGTGGAACTTGCCAATAAAATTTGTTTGCCATTGTTGTTAGTATTGTTTGGCATTATGGTATACAAAGCAGTCAATTTACCGGGTGCTATCGTCGGCCTAAATGCCTTTTTTGAGCCAAACTGGGTGAAAATGAAGGATCCTAACGTTTGGTTAGCAGCTTATGGACACATCTTTTTCTCTCTATCAGTAGGTTTCGGTATTATGGTGACCTATGCTTCATACTTACAGAAAAATACTAATTTAACCGGTGCAGGCTTAGTAGTTGGTTTTGCGAACTCATCATTTGAGCTTATTGCAGGTATTGGTATCTTTGCTGCTATTGGCTTTATGGCAGTATCAACAGGTCAAGATGTCTCTGAAGTTGCTAGCGGCGGTGTTGGACTTGCGTTCTTTGTATTCCCTAAAATTATTTCTACTATGGGAGCGAGTGGCGATATCGTTGGTTTCTTATTCTTCGGCTCTTTAGTCGTTGCTGGTATTAGCTCTCTCATCAGTATTTTAGAAGTCCCTATTTCTGCTTTCCAAGAAAAATTTGATTGGTCACGCAAAAAAGCAGTTTCTATAATATGTGGCGTGTGTGCGGTCATCTCTATCTCAGCGTTCTCTACTGGTAGTTCATTGGTATTAGTAGATGTCATCGATCATTTTGCTAATAATATCGGTATCGTTGCTGGTGGTTTAATGTCAATTGTATTGGTTACCTGGTTTAACCGTAATAAAATTCCAAGCTTATTGGCTCATAGCAATCGTATCTCTAGCGTCAAACTAGGCGGTGCTTGGATATTCATGCTAACCGTTATTACACCAACGGTACTTACTATCGCTTTGGGTCTTAAGTTCATTGATTTGGTCAAAACGCCTTATGAAGGTTACTCTTCAACTATCCTATTATTATTTGGTTGGGGCGTCGTCGTATTCTTCGGTCTAGGTGCATTTATACTCAGTCGTATTAAGGGTATCCATGATGAAGAAGATACTAGAGCTCGTGCCATTGATGATGCGCGCTAGTCAATAAACTTAAATAGTTAGCAGAACGATTAACGTTTTAATAGGAATTTATTATGAGCACTTCAGCGATTATTTTTATGATTATCTCAATGGTACTTATATGGGGTGGCTTGATTGCTTCTATCATACATCTAAGAAACAACCCAGATGTGCCAATGAATCAAGTACCAGAGGATAACTTTTGAGTTTTAAACTTAAAGCATCAAGTTTTATAGGCTTAAAAATAGGCGTCAAATTTTTAAATTATTAAGCTATTAAAGTTTTCAATCGCTATAAAAGAAAATGCCAGTCAGTTTAAGCCGACTGGCATTTTTGTATTTAATGTGATGCGAGACTTACTATAGTTGATATAAAATAGATACGTGATTTTATGACGCGAGACTGGAATGACTTTTTCTAGCTTGCTGTGCCTACGCCGACAGAGGCTGCAAAAAACTCATTTCAGTCCCGCTGTATCGTTTCTATCTTGAACTTACTATATTAAGGCAACGTCTAGTCAAAACGAATTAACGTAAGTTCAGCTCTGGTACTGTCTGTCCGCGTTTAGCATAAAATCCATTTACAAATTTATCAAAGGTATCTTGTTCAATCGCATCTCTGATACCTTGCATCAAGCGCTGGTAATAGCGTAAGTTATGAATCGTCGCTAGCTGCGCACCTAGCATCTCTTTGCATTTATTCAAATGTGATAAATAAGCGCGGCTAAAGTTCTGACAGGTATAACAATCACATTCAGGATCTAGTGGACCTTCATCGGTACGGTACTGGCTATTGCGTATACGCACTACACCCGCATTTTCAGCGTCACCGGCGACAAAGTAATGACCATTACGCGCATTACGAGTTGGCATCACGCAATCGAACATATCAACGCCGCGGCGCACCCCTTCTACAAGATCTTCAGGCTTACCCACGCCCATCAAATAGCGCGGCTTATCAGCTGGCATATCATCGGCGATGTAATCTAGCACTTCTATCATCTCTTCTTTTGGCTCGCCAACAGATAAGCCACCGATAGCGTAACCATCAAAGCCAATTTCAAGCAGACCTTCAAGTGATTGCTGACGTAAATCAGCATACATACTGCCTTGAATGATGCCAAATAACGCATTGGTGCTACCAAGTTTTTTGTGCTCATCAACGCAGCGTTGTCCCCAACGTAAAGATAGCTCTAGCGATTTTTTTGCTTCATCATGGGTCGCTGGATATGGCGTACATTCATCAAACTGCATCACGATGTCAGAGTTCAAGCTATACTGAATCTGCATCGATTTTTCAGGTGACAAAAAGACTTTTGCGCCATCAGTAGGTGATCTAAAAGTCACCCCTTCTTCGGTGATTTTACGCATCGCACCGAGGCTAAATACTTGGAAGCCACCAGAGTCGGTTAAAATTGGTTTGTCCCAATGCATGAATTTATGCAGACCACCAAATTTATCAATAATATCGGTACCAGGGCGTAGCCATAAATGGAAGGTATTGCCAAGGATAATATCTGCACCAATGGCTTCGATATCACGTGGCAGCATACCTTTAACCGTACCGTAAGTACCTACTGGCATAAAGGCGGGCGTTTGTACGTCGCCATGATTGAGATGAACTGTGCCACGGCGTGCACGCGTGACGCCGCTGGCTGTTTTATGTAAGACAAATTGCATAAGATAACCGCTATATGAGCTATGAAAATGGCGCTAATTATAGCATTGTTAGATTTTTTTTGGACATTGAAGTTTGCCCAGTACAGATTCGACAGGTTATTTATAGCCAGCTAGAACTAAAAGCTACAGACATCGTTATCAAATCATTGCTACAGTAGAAGATACATATAAATCGACACATGATGCTTTTGGATAATTGAGACATGACATGATTAAAGCAACTTGCCTATTAAATAGCTTTACGTTAAGTGGCGTATTATTAACCAGTACCTTATTAATATCAGGAGCAGCTATGGCTACCGAAGAGCCAAACTATACCGTTCTATCAAAAACTGAAAACTTTGAATTACGTCGCTATGAGAGTCAGTTGGTCGCACAAACTTGGGTGTCTGGCGACCAAGATGCGGCTAGTCGTGCAGGATTTAAGGTATTAGCAGATTATATATTTGGCAATAATACAGCGCCGAGTGGGGAGAGTAGCAAGATTAGTATGACTGCGCCCGTAGCCATGCAATTTGAAGCAAAGCAATCTACAACTAATAAAAATGATAGTAATGAATCGCAAAAAATTGCTATGACAGCGCCGGTGAGTATGCAGCAAAACGATGGTAAATGGCGCGTACAGTTTACTATGCCAAGTCAATATACGATGCAGACGCTACCGAAGCCGAATAATACAGACATCATCATTAGCGAAGTGCCGCCACAAACTTATGGTGTTATCAAATTTTCAGGGCTTGCTGGCAGTGAAAAGGTAGCTGCAAAAACGGTAGAATTACAGTCTTGGATGCAGACGCAAAAATTAACGCTGACAGGCACACCAGAACTGGCACGTTATAATCCACCATGGACGCTGCCTTTTATGCGTCGTAATGAAATCATGATTGCTTATGAGAAAAAATAAGCCATAAAAAAGACAGCGTTTGCTGTCTTTTTTATAATAATGGCACAATATCTGGTTTAGCCGTTTTGCTCACGAATGATATTGAGCATACGGCGTAGTGGCTCAGCCGCGCCCCATAGCAATTGATCGCCAACCGTAAATGCACCTAGATACTCAGGACCCATATTTAGCTTACGCAGGCGTCCTAGGGCGACTGTCAAGGTGCCTGTTACGGCTACTGGCGTCAAACGGTTCATGGTGGCTTCTTTATCGTCTTCTACCACGTCTAACCATTCATTGCCGCTATTCTTCAATGCCGCTTCGATTTCCTCTAATGGAATATCTTTTTTAAGCTTAATGGTTAAGCCTTGTGCATGACAGCGCATCGCACCAACGCGGACACACATACCATCGATAGCAATCTTATCTGCTTCAGAGTTACCAAGGATTTTATTGGTTTCAACGCCACCTTTCCACTCTTCACGTGACTGTTTGTTTTCTAACTGTGAGTCGATATAAGGAATCAAACTACCAGCTAATGGCACACCAAAATACTGCTTAGGGAAGTCGTCTGAGCGTTGAGTCTGGGCGATTTTCTTATCAATTTCAAGAATGGCACTAGCAGGATTGGCAAGCTCATTTTTAACCGCATCATGCAATACGCCCATGCCTTCGATGAGCTCACGCATGTTATTGGCACCAGAGCCACTAGCAGCTTGGTACGTCATGGCGCTGACCCATTCGACCCAGCCTTTATTAAATAGCTCGCCGATTGCCATTAGCATCAGTGACACGGTGCAGTTACCACCGATAAAGTCTTTTTTGCCATTAGCAAGTGCACTATCAATCACAGTACGGTTAACTGGATCAAGAATGATAATGCTGTTATCTTCCATGCGTAAGGTGCTTGCCGCATCAATCCAATAGCCAGTCCAGCCACTATCACGTAGTGGTTGATGTACTTTTGAGGTGTAGTCGCCACCTTGGCAAGTAACAATGACATCACAAGCGGTAAGGGCTTTAATATCATGAGCATCTTGTAGTTGGCTGGTCTTAATATCATTAAAGCTTGGCGCATCACCGCCTGCATTACTGGTTGAAAAAAACACCGGTGTAATACCGTCAAAGTCTTTTTCTTCCATCATACGTTGTAACAATACTGACCCGACCATACCGCGCCAGCCTACCAAGCCTACTGTTAAATTACTCATCAAACTTAATCCTTTTTACAATAAATTGTTGCATCGTCAACCAATAACAATGCCGTGAATAGGCCCAAAAAGCAAGGTTTTTTGATGGGTTTCGTTGGTTTTGACACCACTATTAACTATGGTAGTCATAACTTTGAGTTATGCTCAGGACTGAAACTTGGCTAATAAGTTAGAAATGATGCGAATTATTGGTAAAATATGAATTTTGCTCAATAGTATAAGTACAGATGCAGGCATTGTTATTGTAGTTTTTTATAGTGTCTATTAATTAATTAAGGTTTATTAAGTAGGCGCTGGTCTTATGAAATGCTAAAGTAAGCCGCTATGCTAAGTTTGCAAGATTTATAATCTATAAGTTGCTTATTTGGTTACCATAGATGCATAACAGTCATAATAAATACAATCACTGGCTTAGCCATTCATTTGATAAACGGTCAATACAAATTATGGATTTCTCCTTTCTATATTACGCTGCACAAGGACTGGCAGGGCTTGTCGCATTTGTCACTATCTGGGGCTGGCTACCACTTGATAACTGGTGGGTACGTGGCGTAGATTTCCCTCGTATTCAAATCATGATATTAGGTATCATTGCATGGCTTGGTATGGTGGTATTTGGCTCCGAATGGCAGCTAGCACAGTGGCTGCTGTTTGGAGTGTTGAGCATTGCCTTAGCGTTTCAGCTTAGAATGGTATTGCCGTATACCATGCTATGGAAGAAAGAAGTACAAAATGCTAAAGATAAGCCGAATGTGCACGAATATCAGTTAAAAATTATGGTTTCAAATGTATTGACGACTAATGACGATACCCATAAATTGGTTGAATTAGTACAACAAAAGCAGCCTGATATTTTGATTACTTTAGAGAGCGATGAAAAATGGGAAAAAGCGCTGAATCAAATTGAAGACGATTACCCTTACACGGTAAAAGTACCTTTAGATAATTTATATGGTATGCATCTATATTCTAAGCTTGAGCTGATAGACCCTGAAGTTAAATACTTAATCATTGATGATATACCGTCTATTCATACTCAGCTACGCTTGCAAGGCGGGCGCATCATTTGGCTATACTGCTTGCATCCGATGCCGCCAAGTCCAACGGAAGCTGACAAATCTACCACTCGCGATGCTGAGCTGTTGATGGTTGGCAAGCATATTAAAGACAATGAGCAGACTGCTATATTGGCAGGTGATCTTAATGATGTCGCTTGGTCGAAGACCACTCGTCGCTTTCAGCGTATTTCAGGGCTGCTAGACCCTCGTATTGGGCGTCATTTTATCAATACTTTTCATGTCGATTATCCATTTTTACGTTGGGCACTTGACCATATTTTCCATAGTCCCTGCTTTACGGTTATTGATATCCAGCGTTTACCCTCTGTTGGCTCTGACCACTTTCCGGTACTGACAACGTTGCAATACGAGCCAGAGGAGGAGAGTAACCAAGAAGGAAATGCTCCTACTGCACAAGCAGAAGATTTCATAGAGGCAAAAAATAAGATCGAAGCAGGAAAGGAAGAAGGTTCCAAGTTATCTAAAGAGCACGTAGAAGAAAATTGAAATTCAGACGATTCTTAATTTGGATATAAGTTGTCTTTAAAAAAACCTTATTTGACGTAAGCAAATGCTTACGTCAAATAAGGTTTTTAGCTACTATTCGCTGCGTATCAATTGGCTTAAAATGGACACATCAACACAAGGATATGCAAGGATGTAGTGTTGAAGCAGTATCAGTATCAGTATCAGTATCAATAACAAGGCAGGTCAGCCCGCTGTCTTATAAACTACTGTTTATGACTTAGGATAAGTCAACACGGAAGAGATAATAATAACAATATGAAATACCATAGCCCTGAACCAATCGCCCTAGGTTCGGGGCTTTTCTTTGTGTGCGAGTTGTTGATTTATATTAAATTATTACGTATCTATTAGGGCGTGTTGAACATTGGGAATAAAATGATGACAAAAAAATAGCGAACGTTTAATCTTTAAGTTCTCACACCAAAAGATCTCGTTCGCTATGCCTCGCACCATGCTCAAAGATGAACACTGGACCAGACTAAGACCTATCTTACTAGAACTGAATATCTATGACAAAGGAAATCTTAGATGTACCGTTGAAGGTATTCTTTATCGGATGCGCGTTGGTTGCCCTTGGCGTGACTTACCTGAGTATTTTGGTAAGCCCAACACAGTCTACAAAGCTTACCAGCGCTGGTTTCGCAGTAATAAATTAATTCAACTATTTACTTTGTTAATCAAAGATTCAGACCTTGAATGGGTATTTATCGATGGTACTCATATTAAAGCGCATCAGCATAGCAGTGGTGCTGATGAGAACCTGCAAGGTATCAGTAAAAGTGTGGCAGGACGTGCAACTAAGATTCACTTGGCAGTTGATGCTCATGGTAACCCAATCACCTTTATATTATCAGATGGCACCACACATGATGTGAAGATAGCACCAGACTTAATTGACAACATAGATTTAAGCGACACAGTGACCGTGTGCGCCGATAAGGGCTATGATTCTGATGCGCTAAGAGAACATATTAAACAAGCAGGGACGCGTGATAACATCCCTCGAAAACGAAACACGAAGTTCTCTAACGACCATATGGATTGGGAGTTATATAAAGTCCGCCACTTAGTAGAGAACGCTTTCGCTAAGCTAAAAAATTACAGAGCGGTTGCAACAAGATTCGATAAGCTCAAGCAGAGTTATGAAAATACGGTGGCTCTTGCTTGTGCTTATCTCTGGTTGAAATTATGAATGTTCAACACGCCCTATTATTCTGATTCATTAAAAAACATAAAAAAGGGTATATGCACTGGCATATACCCTTTTCATAAGGAGTTTTAGCATGCATTGGTTAGTTACAGCCTAACCAAGCACTTGAATATAAGCGCCAGCACGTAACTCTTGTAGCCAATCTTCTTTTGCTTGTGGAGCTAGGCGTTGGTATAGCGCTTGACGTGCCATCGTACGACGATACTCATCGCTCACGTCTTGCTGACGTTGGCCTTCAACTTTAAGTATGTGCCAGCCAAATTGTGTTTTAAATGGGGCAGAGTAATCGCCAACAGCGGTGTTCTTCATCATCGCTTCAAACGGACCAATCATTTGATCTTCACCAACCCAATCTAAATCACCGCCACGTCCGGCTGAACCTGGATCATCTGAATATGTTGACGCCAGACTGGCAAAATCTGCACCATTACGTAGTTGGCTATAGAGGTCATTGATTTTTTGTTCAGCAAGCGCATCAGTTTGTAGCTCATCGACCTTGACTAAGATGTGGCTGGTGTTCCACTGAGGAACCAGCATGGTATCACTAGCTTTTTTATTAGCAAGCTTAATGATGTCAATCCCTTCAGGCGTAATTAAAGGCGCACTCACAGCACCCACTTCAAGCTTGGTAATCTCGCTTGAGAGCTCAGTAGGTAAGGCTGAGGCTTTATGAAAGCCCATATCGCCACCTTGTAGTTGGATAGGATAGTTGCCTTGACTGGCTGCGATCGCTGCAGCTACGTCGACATTGGGTACCAGCAGGCGAGTACGTAGATTTTGCGCTACTTTTAATGCATCGTTACGCTGCGCTTCTGATAGACGGCTATAGTCGTCTATATAGGGAACGCGGACATGAACGGTTTGATACTCACTTTGGTTCAGGCGTTTGGCTTCAGGTGAGGCCAAAAATGCATCAATATCTTGCTCACTAATGCGCACACGATTAGTGATTTGACGCTGTTGTAAGGCTTGAATAGCAGCATCTTCAATCAGCTGCGCTCGCAAAATAGCATAGCTGCCCGCTTTCGCCGAATCTAAACGCTGCTGAAGTGCACTAATGCTATTTAAACCTTCTGCTTGTGCTATCTGCTCTAAACGCTTATTAATAGCGGCTTCATCAGGATTTAGTCCCACACGTTTAATCAAAGACAGCTGTAATTCACGCAAGATAAGTGCGTTCAATACTTCTGACTGCAATTGTGCTGAATTGGCAATAGGTTCGCCTGCTGCTTTGGCACGTGCCTGAGTCTGAGCAATAGCAGCAACAAGATCACTTTTTAAAATTGCATTGTCATTAACCAATGCAATGATACCGTCTGTACTATTGGCAGGCGTTAAACGCGAGGCGCTGTTTTGCTGAGTGGTCGTTGCTTGCGCTTTCGCAGAATTGACGGTCGCTGCTTGCGCGCCGACGCTTAATACAAGCGCGGTTGTTAGCACCATAGTTAGGGATACTGCTTGGCTCGTCTGACGTAAAGTAAAAAATCTCATGATGCTCCTCATCAATGTCATTGCATCGGATGGTAATCGGTTAAACCCGCTCATTATACTTTGATTATTCAATAATATTAATAATCAAGTAGCGGCTTTAGTTGTTTATAATCAGGTAAAAACGTTTTTATACATAATAAGATATCAATTAGGTTAGAATCTGCCGAGCTATTAATCTTTCCAAGCGCTTTGAACCGGCTCAAAACCTAATACTTTATCAGCAAGCAGACGTGTTAGACGGCTACTACCACTACCAAGGCCACTCAATCTCACTTCTGCCATAATTGCCTGCGTTGGTTTGTCGTTGATATTTAAATCATTATAATAACGACGACCATAAACTGCAAAACCAAAGCAGCAATCTTCATAATCGACGCCAAGCAACGAGTCTAGCACCTGATTACGATTATAGTCATATTGACCTTGAGCCAATACACGCCAATTATTATTAATCGGGAAAACCGCTGATGCTGTCAATGCCGACAGTGGTAGCTGGTTGGTGTTTTCATCAGCCTGACGTTTGATGAAGCCCACATTAAATAAGCTGTTGTCGGTTGGTTGATAACGTAGCTCAGTGGTAATATAGTTTAAATCGTAGCTGTTGGTGAGTGCACCGCTTATATCAATCCAGACATTATTGTAAGGCTGGGTGCTGGTATCCCAGACTACTCCTGAAGACGATGAGGTAAAGACAAGCTTTGTATTATCAAGCGTAACGCGTCCATCATTGAGATAAAATTGTTCACCAATGCTACCATCAAAACGTGTCACGCCCGTTGCATCGATGTAACGATAGTTAATGCCTGGAGTGAAGGCGTGTAAATCTTGTAAGCGATCATGTCCCAAAAACCAGCTGTCCGAAAACAGTTGCTCATAGTTTATAGAGGCAATACGAGTATTAAAGTTTGGAATATCGTTTTGGTCTTTGTAAGGCGAGTAAGTATACTTTAATCGTGGGCTAAGCAAACGATAACCGCCTAAGGTATCGTCAAATGCCCCAAACGGTGAACCTGCTTGATAAAAATTTAAACCTGCATCAATACTGGCTTGCGGGACAAATACCGATTGGCTGCCATCGTTTTTATCCAAACCATTGGCCGCTAAGCTATCATCATCATAAGAGGTAAACAGATGCTGCAAGCTAAGCTTTGGCTTGATATAACCCCACGAATTCTCCATAGGATAAGAGGCACTGAGTTTATTATAAAAACGCGTGCCACTTTTTTCACTTTCAGAGCCATCATCGATAGACTTTTTAAAATAAGCAGAGTCACTCACGCCCGTAATGTCAAAATTCTTCGCCCAAGGCAGACGATAATCCAGTTTAAGCTGCGGCAGTCGTGAGTAAGGTTTATCTTTATCTTCCAATATCTGCCCATTACTGTTCAATGCATCGAGTGTCTGATAGGTTTCTACTTTTAGCTCACCATCAACATAATCGTTATAATAATTTAACTGTGCGCGGCGCGGCAGGTTTAAAGTGTTGTCTGATAAACCTAGCGTATCAAAGTCATTGAGATAATCGGAGTCAGACACATAGCTATATTTGGCTTCACCGGTTAGGCGTGGAATGCTAGTGGATGACCAGTAATGATCATAAAATAAACTACTACGATCTTCGCCATCATACTTTTTATCATTAGGTAGATAGGAGCCATTAAAGATCCCCTCGCCATAGTTTTCGGTTAAATAGCGGAACTCGCCAGAGAGCATGGGATTACGAGAGGTATAAATATGAGTATTTAGCGTAGCATCGTAGTTGGGTGCCAGATTAAAATAATAAGGAACATCAACTTCAAGCCCGTTCTTACTGCTAATGCTTGCGTTGGGCAATAAAAGACCGCTGCTGCGTCGATTGTCGATAGGGAAATTAAAATAAGGTAAATAGAATACCGGTACATCCGCGATACGGAAGGTGGTATTGTAGGCTTCACCGCGTCCGGTATCGGTATCTAAATCGATACTTTTGGCATCAAACTGCCATTTACGATTGGTCGGTGGACAAGTGCTATACATGACCTCATCCAACTCATACTGGCTCTCATTCGGTCGGTTCAAACGCTTGGCATAACCATGCGCTTGCAAATCCACGCTAGCAAACGCTACATTGGTCGCAGTAGATTGACCCGTTTCAGTATTATAATTTAAATTGTCTGCGACACCGATGAGACCACCTTGGGCGGCTTTATCAGTGATGCTAGCCTTACCGTTTGTCTGAGCGCGGTCTTGCGTCTGAATAGCATCATTGCCAGTCGCTTGGTCAGTAAACATCACTTTACCTTGCGCTGCCGCCACGCCATTGCTTAAATCCAAGACGATTTTTTCAGCTTCAATATGCTGAGTTCCTTGGTCAATAATGACATTGCCTGATAGCTCGGCATAATCGATATTATCGTAATAACCATAATCCGATTCCGCAAAGAGTGGCGCCTGATTATTAGAGATACCATTCAAATTGGGTGCTGGTTGACCATCACTAGCGCCAGCTTCATCGACAGCACGTTGGTAATTGGGGTTTTTCTTAGGATATACCCATTGACCTTCGCAGCGCTCAGCGCTATCAACAGAGTTTGGTAGTAGTTGCAGGTTTCTACCGACTGTTGGAATATTGGTTGTTACAGGTGTTAGGCTATTTTGATTGTCGTTTGCAGTTATAACATTCGTCTCTGGCGTAAGTTCATAAAACTCTGCCAAACGTTTGAGGCTCTCTTGGATGCTTTCGTCATTGGTATCAATGCGACTGCCACTCGTTTTTTTAGCTTTTGATGTGCTGTTGTCATTTACTGGGGTAGCAGGGCTGTTTTGACTGCTACTCGTCCGCTCATTAATAGCAGTAATATTACTTTTATTTAAAGTATCAGTATCTAAAGCAGCATCATTACTCAAACTGGCGTTTTCTGCCTCATTGTAAGCCGTTTGCTCATTATCATTCTGATAGCTAATGTCTGGATTGATTCTATTATTAACATCAGTATTAGCGTCAGTTGCAACATTAGCGGCATGCTGGTTTGAGTTATTAGTGACTAATGGCTCAGGCATCAGCGTATCAGTCTGATTGATAGCGGCACTGACAGCCAAGCTCGATAAGCCAAGCGCACCAAATAAAACCAAACGGATGCTTTGGTAAAGCGGAGAATATAACAAGGGCACACCTATGATTTGTAGAGCCTATTGAATGGCGATATGCCGTCTATTAGGCCTAATTTAGCCAGCTAAAACACTTTATAAACGATTAATAAATAATATAATATTAATAACTGCGACGTTTTACATATAATGACGACTAATCATAGTCAAAAAAAACCAAATCAGCTACACTATTTATCAAATTATTAAAGTTCATTAGCTAGCCAAGTGTTTTTAAGTGAGCTATTTTTGAGCCAATTCGTTTTTGAGCAAGTTTGTTTTTAAGACAGGAATGTCTGTTCAGCAAGCACTCACTATTTTAGCAAGTATTTGTACCACTTATCACTCATTTAGTTATTTACGACTTATATTTAACCTGCGATGCCTCCTATGACCGATCAAACCTTACCAGCGCCTGACGTAACTACCGACTTTATTGACCTGCGTGAACAACAATTACAAAGTTGGTTAGCGCAAATTTTTGTGGATCAACCATTTACCCTTGAGAGTTTACCGGGTGATGCCAGTGCTCGCCGTTATCATCGTATTCAGCTAATAGATAGCAATCAGGATGATGCAACAAAAACAGCGCGTTATATTGTCATGGATTCTGCTGACGAGCAAGACGCGATGCAGCAGTTTATTAATGTGGCAAAGCTTATGTCTGATGCTATTAACGTGCCCACGCTGCTTGCGCAAGATATTGAAAAAGGCTTTTTGGTCTTACAAGATTTTGGTGCAGTAGAGTTCGCTCATTTATTGGTTGGTGCTACTCCGGCGCAAGTAAATGACTACTATCAATCAGCGATGCAGACCTTAGTTGCGCTACAACAAATACCGGTAGAGACAGCAAAATCTCAGCATCAATTGCATGATTATGATGACGCATTGCTCAATCGTGAAATGGACTTATTTAGCGAATGGTTTATTCCGCATATTGGCGTGACACTTGATAAAGCATTGTGGGAAAATCTAAAATTAGCCTTGATAGAGGAGGTTTTATTGCAGCCGCAAGTCATCGTCCATCGTGATTATCATAGCCGAAATTTAATGCAAGATCAGGCGAATAATACGTGTTTAGGAGTGATTGATTTTCAAGATGCGGTGATTGGCGCGCACAGCTATGACTTGGTGTCACTACTGCGTGATGCGTATGTTGAATGGTCGGAAGCGCAAATAACGCAGTGGATTCATGACTTTTGGCAACTGCAAAAACAAGTAGGGTTACTAACAACAGACAGTGCTGAGCAGTTTGAAAGTCAGGTCAATATCATGGGTATACAGCGGCACCTAAAAGTACTGGGTATTTTTATCCGGCTTTATGAGCGCGATGGTAAAAGTCGCTATCTAGCGGATATTCCTAAAGTGATGCGTGATTTCCTATTTGAATTGGACTGGCTAAGCACTCAACTAACTACGCAAGGTAATGAGCGCCTGCAACAAGCTGTGCTACCGTTTAATGAATGGATTAGAGAGAGTGTATTGCCTGCTTATCAAACCAAGTTTGTGCAGCAATATATTTAACGCTATTGATAAATATTAGCCTCGTATGAATGTCGTTCAAACTAAGGAATATCCATGTCGGTAATAACACAAGCAATGATTTTAGCTGCCGGCAAGGGAACGCGCTTGCGTCCGTTGACCCTTGAGACACCAAAGCCATTAGTAGAAGTGGGTGGGCAGCCGTTAATTGTTTGGCATATTAAAGCACTCAAAGCGGCTGGTATTACCGACATTACGATTAATGTCTCTTGGCTCGCTGATAAGTTAATGGATACGCTCGGTGATGGCACGCAGTTTGGCGTAACGTTAAATTGGTCACTTGAAGAAGAAGAGCCGTTAGAGACAGCAGGCGGTATTCTCCAAGCGCTCCAAACCGGAAAATTAAAGGACGCGCCATTTATTTTGGTTAACTCTGACGTATGGACGACGTTTGATTTTACTAAATTAATTACTTATGAGTTAAGCGCAGACCAACGTGCGCATTTGCTGCTTATTGATAATCCTGAGCATAATAATGGTGGCGACTTTGCGGTCAATAATGGCTTGGCTAGTGAGCAAGCTATCGCTGATGCTGATAAATATACTTTTGCGGGAATTAGTGTCATGTCACCACGATTGGTTGATGGACTAGTAACAGGACAGCCAGCTGCACTTGGACCGTTACTTAGACAAGCCATGATAAAGTTCCAAGTAACGGCTGAGGTCATTACAGATAACTGGGTAGACGTCGGTACGCCTGAACGTCTAGCACAGATTAACGATTTTATAGAAAATAAAGGCACAGGCGCACATCGCGGCGCTTAAATAGTGTTTATTTGGTACATTACTCAAGATTTATAGGTGTAGTTAAAAAACCGCCGCCCTAATAGTATTAGAGCGGCGGTTTTTTTATGAAGGGACAAGGCTAGTAGATGAATATCTAAACGCCCATTGCCAATTTAATCAATTGTGCAATGATAAAGATAGTCAGAAAACCTGCGATATATAAGCCAATAAACCATGCCCATTGCGACTGCTTTTTACTAAGATTTTTCATCATACTCTCCTAAAAAGTATTCTCCTGAAAATTTAGGATATAAAATGTTACTTAATAGCTATTAATACATGTGCTCATGATCGGTTTTACCTTTAAAGGTGTAATAAGCAAAAGCCGTATAACTCAAAATAATCGGTAGCATGATACCGGCACCGATCAGCATAAATGATAATGAAGTATCCGCTGCTGCTGCCTCATAAATCGTCATCTGATACGGCACGATATAAGGAAAAATGGCAAAACAAACCCCGATGTAACCCATCAAAAACAGTGCGACTGTCAATAAGAATGGACGATATTCACGTTCACCAGTTAAGTCTTTACGCATCAAGAAAAATAGCAGCACGACAATAATCGGCATCGGTGCAAGATACAGTAGACCTGGGAAGCTAAACCAGCCTTCAAGCGCTTTTATATCTGAGAAATACATAAATATCGTTACTGCAATCATTGCTACAACCAATGCAGACAACATCCAGCCCGATACTTTACGTGCCCAAACTTGCAGCTTATGCTCAGTTTTGATAATCAGCCATGTCGAACCGAGTAACGCATAACCAATCATGAGTGCAATACCACAAGCGATAGAGAATGGCGTGAACCAATCAAAAGCACCGCCAGTATATAAGCGATTGCTAGCTTCTAATCCTTGGACTAAAGCTCCTAACATGACTCCTTGGAAGAAGGTTGCAACGACAGAGCCGATAAAAAAGAAATAATCCCATACGTAACGGTGTGAAGTGGCTTTGAAGCGAAATTCAAATGCCACACCGCGCATGATGAGACCAAACAGCATAAAGGTCACTGGCAGATAAAGACCGGTCATTATGATCCCATAAGCGACTGGAAAGGCAGCAAATAAACCACCACCGCCCAAGACTAACCATGTTTCATTACCATCCCAAAAAGGTGCGATAGAGTTCATCATGCGGCTACGGTTTTTATCGGAGCCCGCAAACGGGAATAAAATACCACAGCCCAAATCAAAGCCATCAAGTAACACATAAACGAAGACGGCTAAAGCGATTAAACCGCCCCAGATGAGGGGTAAATCTAATACATCACCAAAGTTAAACATTAGCGTAACCCTCCATCATCGACGTCATCGGCAGGTTTATCCAAATCTTCTACTTTCTCACTGGCGTTACTATCGCCACTTAACGTGCGACCTTGACCTTCAGTGATAGAATGCTCATAGAAATTATCAGCAGCAGGATCTTCGTAAGGTTGTGGGCCTTTAGCAATCAAGCGTAGGATATAAAAACTCCCTGCACCAAAGACAACGACATACAACACAATGAAGCCAATGAGTGTGGTTGCAACTTGCTGTGCGGCAACCGGCGACATACTCTCAGCAGTACGAATTACTCCATAGACTGTCCATGGCTGGCGTCCGGTTTCGGTAACAAACCAACCCGCAAGTAGCGCGATAAAGCCAAGCGGTGTCATCATCATCCAAAGGCGGTGAAACCATTTACTTTCAGGATCAAATTGTTGCTTTTTAAAGTATTTATAGAGACTAAACAGACCTACAAGCAACATTAACATGCCAATACTGACCATGACTCGGAATGACCAAAATACAATAGGGACGTACGGTCGATCTTCTGGTGCGAAGCTTTTAAGACCTTTTACTTCGCCATCTAATGAATGCGTGAGGATTAAGCCTGACAGATAGGGGATTTTAACTTCATAGTGGTTCTTTTCCGCTTTTTGATCTGGAATAGCGAATAATACAAGCGGTGCTCCACGCTCATTCTCCCACATACCTTCCATCGCTGCGACTTTTGCCGGTTGATGCTCAAGCGTATTAAGACCATGCATATCACCAATAAATATCTGTGCTGGCGCGACAAAAATAGCCATCACCATTGCCATACCAAGCATGACACGCCCATGTTTGCGATGTTCAAGATGTTTTTTAGATTGTAGATAATACGCACCGATACCACCGATAACAAAAGCAGTCGTCAAAAAGGCTGCGGTCATCATATGTGCATAACGATAAGGGAATGAGGGATTAAAAATAATTTCTAACCAATTGGTAGGATAAAGTAGACCATCGGCGCCAACCATAAAACCTTGCGGTGTTTGCATAAAGCTGTTGGCAGCCAAAATCCAAAAACCTGATATTAGCGTACCGATAGCAACAATCGCCGTCGCGGCAAGGTGCATGCGTTTACTAACGCGACCCCAACCAAATAGCATAATGCCTAAAAATGAGGCTTCTAAGAAAAAGGCAGTTAATACTTCGTAGGCGAGTAGTGGACCTATGACGTTCCCTGCTTTATCAGAAAACACAGCCCAGTTAGTACCGAATTGGTAGGACATTACCACGCCCGATACCACACCCATCCCAAATACCACAGCAAATATTTTCACCCAGTGTTTGTAGACTTCGGCATAAATAGGTTCGCCAGTTTTCAGCCAGCGAAACTCAAGAACAGTTAAAAAGCTGGCAAGTCCGATAGAGAAAGCCGGAAAAACAATATGCCATGAAATAACAAAAGCGAACTGGATACGCGCAAGCATCAGCGCATCCAGTTGGTCAATCATAAATGTAGCGAACATAAGCGATTATCCTTATATTGTAGCTGAATAGCGCTTGCTTCCATGATACGCTGAAGACATTGTTTGTGGCTCTCAGTCAATGCGGAGTCGTCAATAGAGTAATATCGATTAAGAACAATTATCAATTATTATCTGGCTATCATTGTCATCAGGATACTACTTTAGCTAAAATGATTCGAGCATCACTATTTAGTTAAAGTGAATAATTTATATCCTTATAAACTATAAAATTGATCGCTAATGACAGTCTTAAAATATTTTGTATTTCGCTATTATGCGCCTGACAATGCTTGCACGCAAGTTAGGGTAGCTTCTTAATACACACCTATTAGTCATAATTTATTAACAATGTTATTTAAAAAAAGCCATTGTTTAAGTGAGGTTATTAATAGACATATAACAGTAATATAAAACAACATTTTTTAATAATAGATTTTCGCTACAGATTATAAGAAAATTAATACATAGCTTGTTAAATTAGTGCTGTAATTGTTGATGCAAGATACGTCTCAGGGTCAAAATCGTTTGCGGGTTTTCTTGGATACTATGACCGCCATTGATGACGGTTTCAGACGCAGCGCCATCAAGGTGCGCACTGGTATAAGGCACGATGCCATCTGATAAGCGCTCCGTTAACGCTTGGCTAATCTCTTCATTGATAGTAACAGCAGCGACAAGCGGCGCCTTGCTTGGCAATCCATCCTTATCAGCATCAGCGCTTGTAGTATCTGTATTGCTTGTATCAATAGCCAAGATTTTACTATCGTCATCTTCTATAATTTCTTGCGATAAATCAATTTTTGCGCCATTTGGTTGCATCGCTGCAAGACCTCTGGTGATATCAGCATCGTTATTGGCGATTATTGAATGATAAGTGATGCGTTTATTAATGCTAATGTCTTTCGTTAATTGAATAAAAGAAGATTTATCACTTAATTGACTGGCACCATTTTGTAGATATAGCGCGCCTAATGGATTATTCGCCAAGTCACCTTGGATAGCAATGGTTGCTAAATTGTCGGTGACGGTTTTTACCAAACCAACAGGCAGATAAATAATGCGACGTAAGGCGCGAGTAAACCAACGATCGGCATAGTCTGTACCTCGAAAGGGTGAGGATAAGAATACCGCAGTATCAACTTGCGGCAGGGCGTTTAACTCAAAACGATTGCGTAGTTCCTGATTAGTAAGCGCCTGTTTGAGCATCGCATCAACCTGACGTTGGCTACTATTCCCAAGTAAATTCTTATCATCTAATGCATCTAAGTTGTTTGCCAAATTATCATCAGACAGCATCATACGAGCGATGATACCACCCATGCTATGGCTAATAATCACACTGTTCTTACTGGCAAGATTTTGCCCTTTAGGGTCAGTTTGCTTATAAGTACTTTCCAGTAAATTCTGGATTTGATAGCGGTTTTCTAAAATAGGTAAGTTGGTTGGATAAAAAATTTGCCATACCTGATAGTTATCACGCAATTTGTCATCATTAAAAATATCGTTGGTTAAATTGACCCATGTTGCCGGACTTGATGCCAAACCATGCAGCATGATAATCACTCGTTTATCGGGATCATAAGGTTCGAGCATAAAGAGCTTTGGTAGATTGGCCTCTTTTTGACGAGTAATGAGGTTTAAATAGCCGACGCCGTCGAGCTGGTTTTCTGCCAACCACAATCCATAACCAGCAGAGAAGTTAGCGGCTAGTGGATAGTCATCACCTAAGATGGAAGCGTTCTCACTGCGATATGGGTTGTATAAATGGATATCAAGCTCCTCACTACTGAGGGTGCCGAGCACGCTATCACCAGTTGGCTTAATCAGTCCGGTCATCAGCAAATGCCCAGTCGGATAAATGCGTGAGCTGGCTTCGCTATCATCTGTACTACCGTTAGTGGTTTCTTTATTCAGTCTACCTGATAGTGTTGCGGTGAGGAGTTGGCGGATAGTCGTGGTGTAGCGATCATCGAGTGAAGCAACCAAGCTAATACCCAATCCTGGTCGTTTACTGATTGAGTTAAGCCCAGACAGGCGTAGCTCGTAAGTCGAAACCAAGTCGGCAAGCGCTGAAGTTTGTTGATTGGCGTTTTTTAGATAGTTATTTTCATTAGGCAGATAGACATTAAGATTATAACTGTCTAGTTTTACCTTCATGACTTTGATTTGATCGGTAGGGTTACCTTTGAGTGGTGTACGATTGGCAATCGCTGCTTGCTCACTGCTATCGATGCTATTTGCCGCCGTTGGTAGATACTCCACTTTGACATCACCCATCATTCTATTGGTGCCACCTTTTGGTTGATATAGCTGGGTAATCACATCATTGCTGGCAGCGTTATAAATGTCTTGGGTTTGGATATCGATATCACTTGGTATGCGATTTTGCTGGCGAGTTCTGCCTTGCTCCTTATCCGCTCCTTCGAAGTCATGGATTAAACTGTCGTAAAACAAGTAAGTATAACTTGATTTAATGGCATCAAATAACTGTCCTTGATAATTCACTAAGCAGCTATTGGTTTTTTGCTTCTGCGCCTCATTAGCGGCATCGTCTAAGGAAGCGTTGGCAAAATAAGGATCAAGTGGCGGGCGGGCAAGCGCATTCTGGCAGTCCTGCGACTTCGCCAGCTCACGTGCTTTAGCATAATATAGCTCTGAGAAAACTGCCAATGCTGGGCGGTAATGTTCATTAAGCATGCTGTCATTTAGCTGCGTTAGGCACAAGTCAAATTGCTGCATACAGGCTTGCTCGTTGAGTCCTGCTGACAGCAAGACTGAAGCAGTATCACTACTTAATTTATTGTCAGTAACGATATTGCCTCGCTGTGCCGATATGGTTTTTGCAGACGCCTGTTTATTGACCGAGATAGTGCTACAAGCAGGCAATAGAGCCATTGCTGAGACTAACGCCAGTAGGGCAATAGGCTTTATATTCTTATTAATCGGCGTCAGCACATTATTGACAGGGTCAGCAAAAAACATAGGTATTATCCAGATAATAATGGTCAAGAATGCATCGTTAGGTAAGTAATAAATCAGAATGAGTGTAACGTAACTTTTGTGGCTCAACCATCAAATTTGCTGCCATATATTCAAATATTACCAAATTTGATTGATCTACTATTCTAGATAGGAGTCAATAAAGATTGTTCAAAACAAAGGGCATATATAGTCAGTCCTAAATAAAAAAGTACAAACATTATCACTTGCTACTGGGATTCTTTTAAAAGTGGATAGACTACATACAAAACAGCTTCCTGTAAGAAATAATACAGATGTGAGTTATTTAGCATTTTTATTAGGCAGAAAAAAGCGTCTTTATCTTATATTGTTAAGGATTCAACATAAAATAAAGACGCTAGTTATTTAATTACTTAATTATTTTTGATGACATCTTTTGCATACGTCACCTTATAAAATAAAGACGCTAGTTATTTAATTACTTAATTATTTTTGATGACATCTTTTGCATACGTCACCTTTTTAAATAGGTTTCATTTACATATTTGGCTTCACGTTTGAGGCTGGCAAATCCCAAATATAAAACTTACCATCTTCAACCAGTTTGATTTGTTGACGGATAACAGCATTATCAGAGACGGTCTGCTCAAGGCGGCGTAAGCGCTCGAGTGCTTTATCACGACGATCACTTAGTAAATCTGATTGTGCCAAACTTTGCTCTGCTTCGGTGTAACCTAGACTAACTGCTTTATCGAGGTATTTTTGTCCTTCTTTAAAACCGCCGCCTTCAGACAACATCAAGCCATATATAAAGTTGGCTTCAGCACTGTCAGGCTTGATTTTGATCGCGCGATCTACATATTGCCCGCCGCGTACCGTGTACTCTGAACCCAAATCTAAGTTACGTCCCATGCCGTTTAGCTTAGCTGCACGTAGTAGCACATCGTATGAGGCATTTGGTGATTTGGCATAAGTGTCAATCCAGTCTGTCATTACTTTGATCTTTTCACGAGCGTTATGACGTTGGGTGCGGGTAGCGAAATTTGGCGGATAGTGGCGTGCATTTGGTGACACCTCTGCAATAAAATCATCTAATAAGCTGACATCTAATTTATCAGTACCAAGACCTTTTTGTTGCGGTATCAAGATCGTAGGTACAAAGCTGATATCAGAAAGCTGTACTTGCGGCGTTGGGATATTTGCCAACTGACCACCACGTAAATCAATACCTGAGGTATTCATTGGTCCACGCTCATAAACACGAGTGGTTCCTGTAAACTCAAGTTCTTGATTGGCTTGTGCCTGAGCTGCCGTTAAAGGGATACGGGTTGGTTGCGTGTTGGTTTGCTGAACATTGCTTTGTTGTGCATTGCTTTGTTGTACGTTGTTTGCTTGAGCACTGCTTTGTTGAGCAGTATTAGCATTTGACTGTAAGCTATCTGGCGCAGTATTTATTGGTGCTTCATACTGAGTACTACTAACAGCAGCGTTAGGTTTAGCAAGGCGAATCACACGTTTACTTGAATCAACCGCACTTGGTACAACGGTACTTGCGGTAGCAGCAGTGTTTTCAGCTGCGTTTGCAGGCGCAGACAGCATCATGGCACATGCTGCGGCTAATGCGGTTAAAGTCGCAAGCTTGTGTGATTTGTTAGAGTTAGTAGGTTGGCTGATCGCTTTCATATAAATAGTTACCTTGTTTAATAGCTATGTTTAATAGCTATGTTTAATAGTTATCTTGTTTACTTGGTCGTTATTAATAAATCCGTTGATTAATAGTGATGTCGCACTGTTATGGTAAATATTAAAATCGTACAAATTTTTCATACCGTAGCAAATTAATATCAATGCTATCAATAGTAGGATTGTTAAAAGTCAATACTGAGTCATTCTTTGTGGCTGTTATAGTACATAATAAAGTTCACTGTATTGACGATTATAAATGATAAGCGGTGGCTTTCATCCGATTGGCCATCCATCTCATGGTATGGCGTACTGGTGGCGACAATGCAACACCACCATTAGCAAGCGCCAGCTCACGATGGTGCAATTCTTCAATATCCATTTGTGCCAATATCTCTTTTGAGCGCAAGTCCTGTGGTGGCAGTTGCCCAATATGGTCTTGTAAATGCTCACTAACTTGTGCTTCTGTTTCGGCGACGAAGCCCAAGCTAAACTCGTTAGAGATAGCACCAGCGACGGCACCAAGACCAAATGACATGCCATACCATAACGGCGTAAAAATACTTGGATGGCTACCAAGCTCGCTTAGACGAGTCTCACACCAAACCAAATGATCGACTTCTTCTTCAGCTGAATGCTGCATAGCTTGTTTAACGTTATCGTCTTTGGCGCTAAATGCTTGACCGTGATACAACCCTTGCGCGCAGACTTCACCAGTATGATTGATACGCATTAATCCTGCGACATGACGCGCCTCGGTGATGCTTAGCTCAGGAATGGCATCGCTGCTGACAGGCAGTGGGCGAGTACTCGGGTTTGAATAAGGTACGACCGCGCGCAATGCCTTGTCTACCCCAAGTAATAAGTGATCGATTTTTGATAAGGGACGCAAAGCCATGGTTCACTCCTGATGGCAATATTTATTATTTGAGTCAATGACTTTACTATAGCAAACAATTGCGATTATCGGCATGATAATTATCATGGCTTATGACTAGCTGTTAAAATAAGCTATTAAACCTATTTATAAAGCTAACCTACTATTAAATGCGTATTCATTTGAACAAGCTTTAGCTTAATAGAATCGTATTACTTGGATTTACTATCTCACTAATCGTCTCTATTAAGCTCGTCATCATGAGTTTGGATGCTATCATGTTGAATATGCTTGTTGAGCTTGGTATATAAAAATACGCCAAAGACAAGATTTAGCAAGCCTGTCACTAGGAATAATTGCGGTAACGCCATACCTAAGCTGTTTAAGACCACGATGGAGAAAATAGCGGAACCAACCATAAATATGGCATTGAATATATTGTTGGCACCGACGATGCGTGCGCGGTGACTTTTGGGTGCATAAGCCTGCATCGAAGCATACAAAGGCACAATATATAAACCGCCACTAAAGCCTAAGAAGAATAAATCGACAAACACACGCCAGCTACCAGCGATTTCGAACAGTCCACCAACCCCAATCAAGGTTTCGCTATTCACGTCAACGGATAATCCTGATAACGAGAAATACAAGTCAATGGCAAAAATACTTAAACCAGCGATACCAAAGGGTAGCAGTCGTAAGCTGACCTGATTTTTAGTGAGCCTTTTACATAATAAAGAGCCGATAGAAACCCCAACTGAAAATAAAGTCAGTAAGAAGATTACGACTGACTCATCGCCGTGAAGTATGACTTTACTAAATTCAGGCGTTTGGGTTAAAAAGGTAGCGCCATAAAACCAAAACCAGCTATTGCCCAAGATAACAAAGAATAAAAATCGTAACGAATATAAGTAGCGCACCGTTGAGACACTGGTAGTGAAGATGTTCCAATTAATTTTTAAATCAGGCTGCATCGCTGGCATGGTAGGTATCGATCGTGCGGCAAAATAGCCTAATACCGCAATAACCAAGACCGTCGCGCTAATCCAGTATAGCGGCTGCGGCACTTGGGTTAGTATGCCCGCCATAATCATACCGAGTAATATCGCTAGTGACGTGCCCATTTGAAACAAGCCATTGGCACCGACCAATTCATCTTCGTGCATCGCTTGTGGCAAATAGGCATATTTGATAGGTCCAAAAAAGGTAGATTGTGTCCCCATCAAAAACAGCGCCACAAATAACAGGGCATACCACTCAAATACAAACCCTACGGCTGCAATGACCATAATAGACAGCTCAAGTAGCTTGGTAAAGCGGGTCAGTTTGGATTTCTCAAACTTATCAGCGATTTGCCCTGCCAATGCCGAAAACAGGAAGTAAGGCAAAATAAATAGCATCGCCGCTAAGTTATTTAAAATACTGACCTCAACGCCAAGCTGACTTGCTGCCGTGTAGGTCAGTACTAATATTAGTGCCTGCTTAAAAATATTGTCGTTAAACGCGCCCAAAAACTGGGTAAAGAACATGGCACTAAAACGGCGGCGTTTAAATAACTGAAACTGATTGGCCATGAAAATTCCTACAAATGGGTCAAGGCAAGTAAAAGAGGCGGAAGTCGTATAAGATAGCCGTCAATATTATTAGAATTATCAACACTATCAAAAACTTAACTAAATATGACGTAGGTTTTGTCACTATTAAACCGTATAATAGCAAGGCTTTGATAAAAATACATGAACTCGCCACTATGATTTCATAATTATCTAAGTTATGATTTGTAATTTTTGGTCGAGTAAATCCTGATATAGCGAGTGGTAGCAGAGATTTGCAAGCGCTCAAAACGGTTTAACAAGGGTGTTTATTTAAGTACTGAAAATTAAATAAAAATTCCAAAGCATTAGATAAAAATCAGAGTAGCAAGTCAAAAACCGCTTTAGTTTATTGAAGTAGCCATCATTACCGCTAAGATTTAGCAGTCGTCATCGTCAGCAACCTTGCACTGCGTGAGGGGATAGGAAATAAATATGAAACACCAGCCTTCAACGCCAGCGCCCAGTTTACGCGTTATGTCGCCTGACAACTTAGGTCACAAAGATGGTGTAAATAAGTCTAGTGCTGCTAGCAATACTATTGATGCGCCGCGCCTTTATTTTAGTCGTACGGCGCTTTTTAGTGCCTTGACCACAAGCTTGGTTGGCTTTGGCTGTAGTATGGCGCCTGCTGCTTTTGCCGCTACTGCTGACGTCAATAACAGCAATATTAATAATAGCCAAACGATGATAAAAAAGGCAGCGACGTCTGCGTCAGAAATGCCAAACACATCTAGTGTGTCAACAGTGCAACCATCGATCTCTAATGACAGTCAAACAGATATTGCTTTAGATGCGCTGCGGCTGAAAAAGGCGGTTGAGCAAGGCATTATCGATCAATCTGTATTGGATGATTATAGTGAGCAAACTCTAGGTATAAAAAAACCTAAATCAGGAAGCAAAAATAGTAATAATAATGAACAGCTCAATATAGCCGATACTAATGAAAATATAGAGCAACAAGCCGCTGCGATACAACAGCAAGGCTATCAGATGATGACACCTGACGAGATTGACCGTGAGCTTGCGGCAATGGATAGGCAAAATGCGCAAGATATCGATAACATAAGTAGTAATAATGTCGGTAGTGCTAACAATAGTGGCTTTAATGCACCGATTGCTACTTTAGACGCTATCGCCCCGCCGATAGGTCTAGATATCGAATTGGATGCCAGTAGTCTGCCAACACCCAGTAATTTGGATACATTAGGCATCAGCGAAACCGCTGCTGACCGAGCCGAAACCGCAGAAATTATGTCGCGTCCCATTGAGGTAAGCGATGCTGTGAGTAGCGGTAGTGCGAGCCAGACTATCGATAATGATATTTTAGCCAATATAAATCAAGAAAAAAATACCGCAGGCTCTATCAATCCTAATGATTATTTGCCTGATTATCAAAACGATACTGAAGCCGTTAGCGAAAGCATTGAGCAAGCCAAAACCCCAAGTCCAATGGCGCGAAATAAAGGCAATATCGTTAAGCGTCTTTATGATCGCTTGTTTAATGCAGGCTCGCTGGCGCTACCGCACATAGATACAACCATTTATCTGCAACAAGTTGCGGCTAATACCAATGCTGTCACTAGCAAGACAGTATTAGTCAAAGCTGATAATGATGTGCAGCCAATGAAGAACATCAAAGCAGCGCTCGATGAAACCACTGTACAGTCTGTCATTGACTTTACAGCGGCGCTACCACGCTTACGCCAAACAGCAGTGGATGCCGCAAAAGCAGTGGGTTATTATGATATCAGCTTACGTTTGCGCCAGCCTTATACGAACACGATTGATGTTGTCATCGAAAAGTTAGGTGAGCCAGTGCGCGTTGATAGCCGAATTGTCGATATTCGCGGTGAAGGCAGTGAGCAAAAAGAATTTGCCGCGTTAGAAAAAGACTTGCCACCAAAAGAGGGTGATATCTTTAACCACCGTGTTTATAAAGACAGTAAATCAGCGCTTGAGTCACTCAGTAATACCTACGGTTATTTTGACCAGTATTGGTTGAATAAATCTGTGGATATTATCTTGCCTGATAATACTGCTGATGTGTCACTGGTCTACAATACCGGCAATCGTTATAAGTTCGATGAAGTGGTATTTTTTACTTATGATAAAGAATCAGGCACCTTAACTCGCGACCCTGCAAAACTGCCCGTTGAACTGTCATTGTTAAGACAATTATTTGACTTCAAAGAAGGCGATCCTTTCTATCGTCCGGCAGTGACCAAATTCAGTAATGATTTATCAGCGACCCGCTATTTTAATACCATCAACGTTGAGTCGATTTTGCCACCCGATGAGCGTACACAAAGCGCTACGTTAGCCTTTGATAATACTCTAAATACTGATACTAATGGTGATAGCGTCGACCTTCTAGATGGTGATATTAATAATGCCTCCGATGTGAGTAATGCTCGCCAAATAGATGGTATTGGCAATGACGGTGCTATTTATAGCAGCAGCGGCGAAAAAGTAAACGCTGCTGACATTGCTGCCATTGAATTTTCAGCTGATGAAGAGACCCTTGAGAAGCTACAGGCAATTAAGCAAAAAGCAGAGCGCCTAAGCCGTTTGCCAAGCGATCGCGTGTTAGACGAAAAAGACCAAAAATCAAATAATATTTTAGGTAAAATCAGTGACTCTATTAGTGATATCGTGCAAAAGGTATTCCCTGATGAGAAAAATATACTGGCGGATGAGAATTTTGTACCTCCGACATTGGCAGGGCGTAAGACACCAGAGGAAGTATTAGAGAGCAAAAAAGTACCGCTATATGTGTTCGTTTCTGCTAATAAACCACGCGATGCCCAAGTCGGTCTAGGTTATGGTACCGATACCGGCGTCCGTGCAACAGCGAAGATAGATTATAATCTGCTGAATCGTAAAGGCTATCAAGCAGGGTTTGAGACAGAAGTTTCCAGAATAACTAAAAATGCCAGTGTTTATGCAAGTCGACCATGGAAACACCCGCTAAATGATAAATTAGATGCACGTTTAACTTACGAAGAAGAAGTTATCGATCAAGGCGAAGGTAACTTTGATTTATCTACCAAAACGGTAAAAGCGGCGTTGACCCGTAATATTCGCCGTGAAAACAGCTGGAATCGTAGCTACTCGTTACGCTACCGTTTAGATGAGTTGGAGACAGGTATTGATGATACGCAGTTAGATGACCTTCCTATCCGCTTTACGTCCTCTACGCCTAGACAGCAAGCGTTATTACTTGGTTATGGTATCAATAAGACAGACGTTGATAGCGCCACCAATCCAACTCGCGGTATTCGTCAATATTACTCGATTGAAGCGGGCGCTGATAAAGCGCTTAGCGAGACCAATTTAGCAATCGCTCGCGCTGGGGTTAGCGGTATTTATAGTTTTGGTAGCGATGATAAGCACCAAGTGCTTGGCAGTATCAATACTGGTTATATTTGGGCAGATGACTTTTATGAGGTTCCTTATAAGTTGCGTTTCTTTGCCGGTGGCGATCAAAGTATCCGTGGTTATGACTACGAAAGCTTATCGCCAATAGATAAAGGCTATCTGACAGGCGGGCAAATACTTGCGGTTGGTAGTGCAGAGTATAACTATGAGTTTAAACCCGGCTTTCGCGGTGCGGTTTTCACTGACATCGGGAACGCTTACGACAAAGATTTTGAGACAGATACCAAAGTCGGCGTCGGCGTTGGTATCCGCTGGGCATCACCCGTTGGCGTGGTGCGCGTCGATGTAGCAGCTGGCGTGACAGAAGAGAATATTCCAGTCAGATTACATCTGTTTATTGGCTCTCCTTTATAAAAATAGCATATAAGCAGAACCGTTTTATTTATCATTCTAGCGCTTGCTGGTAATCATTCTTTAACGTAGTTGAGTGTCATGTCGACCGAAAATAACCCGCCTAATAAGACGTTGGATGAAGATCCAGCACAACGAGACGCCCGCGCGGTAAAACGTTGGTATCCATTATCTTTTGTGCTCAAATTACTGGTGCTGATTCTTATCGTGCTAGCGATTATGTTTGCTATCTTTCTATATGCAGCGGGGACAGAGTCAGGCACTAAGTTTATTTTAGAGAAAATCAGTGCAGAAACGGGTATTGAGTTCAAATATGGCAGCGGCAATCTACGTGATGGTCTTTGGATCAATGATATCGACATCAAAGCAACTGAAGATCTTGAGATATTAGTCGATAAAGCTTACGTCAAAATAGGTTGGCGCGCCATTTTTGCCAAAGAAGTGCACTTGCGTGATGCAGATATACAAACTATCGAGATTATCAATAAAAAACCGCCAACAGGCGAGGCGTTCGATTATAAAACCCTTAGCTTACCGGTTAATCTACGTTTCGATCACGCAAAAGTAAAAACCATTATTTATAAACAAGTTACTAGAGATGATATTGTCATTCATGATATTACTGCGCGTGATCTAACATGGGTAGGCAGTAAAGTAAATGTTGGTCGTGGCGACCTACACTATGCTGATATTGTAAAAATCAGTGCCTTAAAAGGTAATATCGATCTACAAGGTGACTATCCGCTAGACCTTACGGCAATTGCTGAAGTCAGTGCATTAGAGAAAGTCTATGTAGATCCGCTTGATATTACGGCAACTGGTAGCCTAAAACGGACAGTGGGCAAGGTACGTAGTCGCTATAATGATAGTGACGTGAGTGGTGATATTGTTGTACAGGGACTCGATGAAGGCGCACCGTTCCAAGCCAAGCTACAATGGGATGATATCCTTGTTCCTTATGCAGACAGTCAAGGTATCCATCTAAAAAGTGGTACAGCGACCGCATCAGGCGTTATCTCTGAGATACGCTTACGTATTAATACCGAATTGACCGCCAAAGACATTCCTTCAGGTCACTATCAAGGGCGGGGTATCATTGCCAACAGTCAACTACGTATTGACAGTCTGAATGCCAATGTTCCTGCTGGGCGTTTATTTGCACAAGGTATTTTAGATTGGAAAAACAGCTTTGATGCCAAAGTAGTTGCCACGGGTAGTAATTTTGATATTCGCCGTGCTATTCCTAAAGACTATGCCGACTATAAAGTCTACGCGCCACAAAAGCTTGATGGCAAGCTGTTCGTCCATTATCAGCACAAAAATACCACGGGAAATCTACAGCTCAATGCTGATTTGCGGCAGCAAGATGGTGAGCATGTCAACGCTAAAATCATACAGGGTAAGAAGCTAGCCAAATCTAAACAAGCAGCGCCTTTGTATATAGATGCAACTTGGCAGAATCTAGTGCGCAAACAACTACCAAATATCGGTAATGTGGATAGTCCAAGCGGTAAAGCCAGTGTCATCGTCCGTGGTTCGCGTTTATCTGTTGATGCCAATGCAATGATTAATGAGCTTAACGTTGCGCCCAAAGGTAAATATGACGTGCGGGTAAATAAAGCTGGCGATATTATTGACATCAACCGCCTAAATTATAAAGGTGTGGTGGGCGACTTATCGGGAACAGGTCAGATTCAATTGGCCAGTAAAAAATCGCCGCTCACGTGGCAGATTGATGCACGTACCAATGGCTTATTACCTAAAAAATACCGTAGTGATATACCACTTGAGCGCCTAACAGGGCGTATCAATGCGCGCGGGCGCATGTTAAATATCACCAAAAACCGTGTCAAAGGTCAACGTCATATTATTAATTTTGATAATACGGATTTGCAGGCGCAGCTAGATGCCACGCAGAAAGGTCGCGCTATCGGCATTACTGGGGGCGGCGATGCCAGTGTCGATATTATCGGCGGTAAATTATCCGTGTTTGATGCACGTTTTGATGGTCAGATTGATACGGCTGATGTGCCAAAAGGTCACTTATCCATCGACGCCGCTGGTACGCCAAATCTGATTAGCGTTCGCAAGTTAAATTACAATGGCGAAGCAGGTGCGGTCAAAGCAAAAGGTGTCATTGATCTGCGTAAGAATATCGGTTGGACGCTAGACGGTCGCTTTGATAAGTTCAATTTGGGTTACTTCTTACCCAATAATGCCGCCATCATTACCGGTGATTTAAAAACCACTGGCGAGTGGCAAACGCCACCCAAAAATAATGCCAAAGCAAAAGGAACACTAAAAAACTTTGTTGTAAACTTTGATGGTGTCTTAGATGCTGAACAGCTACCGGCAGGTAAAATTACCATTGACGCTAGTGGTAATGGGCAGCTTATTCGTATCAAGCGCTTCCGTCATGTGGGCGCGGCAGGCAGTATTGATGCTAAGGGTACGGTCGATGTGCGTCAGGGTCTTGCTTGGGATATTGATGCGGTCATGGATCGCTTTAACTTAGGTTACTTCTTTAAAGACATACCGAGTACGATTACCGGCACTATTGATAGCAATGGGCGTTGGGGTGATAACCAGCAAATCATTAACATCGAACAGGTGAATTTGACTGGCATGCTAAAAGGTCAACCGCTTAGCGCCAAAGGTAGCTTGACCGCAAAATTACATCTACCAAAAGATTTAGCAGGCTATTTTAAACGCTTACAAAAGCAAGATGCGCAGGCACAATATAAGCAAGTGAATGCCTTAATCGAAAGCTTAAATGCGAATAATTTGCTGTTACGTTGGGGTGACAACTATATCACTGCCAATGGTAATGACAAACAGCTACAAGCCAAGATTAATATCACAAGCCTTGATCAGCTCTCAGACAAGCTTGCTGGTAAAGTCTCTGGTGGCGCTACTTTGTCGCAGCCAGCAGGGCAAGCGTTACCAACACTCTATGTGGATTTGGTTGGTGAGCGTATCACGTTACCAGGCTTTACCTTACGTCAAGGGCGCATACGCGGCAAACTGGTTAATCTAGCAAACAGTCCAAGTCAGTTTATTGTTACCGCTGAAGGGTTAGAGGCGGGTGGTCAAAGCTTCAAAAATCTTAAAGCGACCTTTAATGGTACTGAACAAGTACATGTGGTCGATTTTGATTTGGTCAATGAGAAGCTTGATGTCTCCGCAAGGCTTAAAGGCGGTTTTAATCGAGATAAGCTGATCTGGTCAGGCGTCATCGGTAAGGGTCAAGTTGCTTCCAAATATGCCACCTTAAATCAATTACAGCCGGCGCAATTGATTGTTAATTTACCGCAAAAACAAGGTAAAAGTAGCAGCGATTTAAAAGTGCAGCTGGCGGCGCATTGTTGGCAAGCGACTGACCAAACCGGTAAGCTGTGCTTACGTAAAAACCTCATCGCTTCAGCGGCAAGTGGTCAAGTTGACTTGGCGATACAAAAACTAGATACCTCGCTATTTTCAGCGTTTTTACCAAAAGATATTGATTGGCACGGCAAGATTAACGGTAAAGCTATTGTCGGTTGGCAACGTGGTCGTCCACCAACTATTAATACCACTCTGTATTCTGATAACGGCAAAATTGGCTTGATTCAAGACGGCGACAGCTTGCCTGTTACCTTACCTTACAAACGTGTTTCGCTCATTGCCGTATCTGTGCCAGATGGTCTAAAGATACGCTCAGATATTAATACCGGTCGCGGTGCTCGTGGCTACGCAGAAGTCATTGTCGACCCTTATAAGACACCGAAACCAATCACGGGTGCGCTAGTACTTAACGAGCTTAATTTGGCTATTTTTAAACCTTTCTTCCCTGGTATGCGTGTGCTTGAAGGCAATATTACGATGGCAGGTGGTTTGGGTGGCACACTTGACAAGCCGCAATTTTACGGTGATGTGAAACTGTCTAAGGGTCGTATTGCGATGCTCGATTTGCCAGTGAATTTAAGGCGGGTTAATGTCGATGCCAAGATTCGTGGTACGGAAGCGACTATTGATGGTAAGTTCAATAGTGGTACAGGCACAGGTACACTGACTGGTACTGTCAATTGGCAACAAAAACTACAAGCGAAGCTCAGTATTATCGGTAAGGGTTTAATACTGACTCAGCCGCCATTGTTAGTGGCCAGTGTCGATCCTGATATCGATATCATCGTGCGTCCGACCGATCGCTATGTCAATATTACTGGGGCAGTCAGTGTGCCATCAGCGACTATTCGTCCGCCAGAATCCAGTGAAGATATCATCACGCAGACCGAAGATGCAGTAGTACTTGACCGCCGTCTTATTGGTAATATTGAAGAGGTTCTAGCCATCTCAAAACCTTGGTCAATCAATACCGATATCGGCATCGATTTGGGCAATGACATTAATTTCCGTGGTTTTGGTGCGGTGATTCCTCTAGCAGGTGCCATTCATGTGACTCAAAGTGGCACAGGCATCATGCGTGCGAAGGGCGTGGTACAGGTATCACGTCGTACCAATATCAATGCCTTTGGTCAGAACCTAGAGCTTAATTATGGACAGGTGCGCTTTGACGGTGATGTCATGAAGCCAAACCTGAGTATTGAAGCGGTCAAAACTATCAGTGGAAAAACCGTCGGTGTCCGTGTCAAAGGTAATACTGAAAGCCCTAATATTATCGTTTTCAATAATGCTGGGCTGACGCAGCAGCAGGCGATGAATGCCTTGATAACGGGTCGTATTAATAATCAAAGTGCTACTCAAATCAGTGAGCAGGGTTTTAAATCACAAGTTACTAATAACTTAGCGGCGGCTGGACTTAGCTTTGGCCTTAGTGGCACACGTAATTTGACCAATCAAATCGGTCAAGCGTTTGGCTTCCAAAGCTTAACCGTTGATGCTTCAGGTAGCAGTGAGGATACCAACGTCAATGTCACAGGCTATGTAACGCCCGACTTATATATCCGCTACGGTGTGGGCGTTTTTAATGCACAAAATAGCTTATCGATACGTTACCAGTTGACGCGCCGTATCTATGTAGAAGCAACGTCAGCAGCAGAAAATGCAGTTGATGTGGTTTATAGTTGGCAGTTTTAGAAATTGTAGCTAGATAGCCAGTCTCATAATTATTATGAGACTGGCTGACTGAAAGCAGCTATTTATAATTTGACCTATTATTATTTGCTCAATAAAAAACGCCTTTATTAAAGGCGTTTTTTATTGGATATAACTGGCAACTTATTTGGTCAAAATTAGCCGATTATTACGTGTTAAGCGAAGGCGATATTCTTCGCCTTCATGTTCAATACGTACCTCTTTAGTCAAAGCAAACAGGTGCTGCGACTGCAAAGTGGGTAGACGATTTTCACGAAAATTCAAATGACGAGAGATAACGAAACTCATGGTAAATTCCTTTTGATAGCAAAGTAGTAGATAGGCAAAGTAACAACTAATCGTAGTAAATAATTATTAACGATAATAATTATCATTTAGATTGAAGGCTTTTGCAAGCAAATTTATAAAATAAATGATAGTGATTGTGTAAACTAATCTCACTAATTTTTTATTTAAGTAATCAAATCAACCAATGATATTCGTTAATTTCAGTTTCAAAAAAGGAAAGTAGCATGGCAGTTGAGCAAAATAGCTTGATAGAAAATTATTCAATCGTCATCGTAAATGTAGCGGTTGCCGTTATTCATTATCAAGATCAATATTTATTAGGATTTAGAGCGGCTTCTCAGCACCAAGGCAATCGCTATGAATTTGTGGGCGGAAAGATAGACGCTCATGAGACGGCAACACAAGCATTAATACGAGAGGTTAGTGAAGAGACGGGTATTGATATCGCCAATAATATAGCGGTTAAACTGGGTCGATTGCATCATGATTATGGTGATAAACGTGTCTGCTTACAGGTATACCGTATTGAAGTAACCGCACAACAATATCAGCAATATAAAAACCTAAGCCAAGGCTTAGAAGGTCAAAAACTGACATGGGTAGAGAAGCAAAAGCTGCTAGCAGGGGATTATGATTTACCAGCTGCCAATAAAACGATTCTTGCTTGGTTGCAACTGCCAACGCAGATAAGTATTACTTATCCGTTGGAGCATTTTAACAATGCCTCTAATCCTATGACTGTATGGGTACAGTATCATCAGGAGCATTTGCAGATAGGTGCTTTGGTTTATATACGAATCAAAGAAACAGGGACAGAAGAAAGTATTAATCAACTATTGCATTTACGTAACGACATAAAAGCAATTATTCCGTATAACTTTTATACTGAAAAAGCGGATAATACTGTCATAAATCGTCAAATCGTAGCAAGGCATTTGACACAGGCACAGCTGATGCAATGCTCAAACGGCATTGCAAAAAACGATATCCCAGACTTTATTATTGCTTCAAGCTTGCCATTGGTAGTCAGTTGTCATGATAAAGAGAGTATTGACGCTGCCAATCAGCTTGCTAAGGCGTGTTTAAAACATCAGCTAGCACCTGTTATTGGTATTTTTTTAGCACCTGTTGAATATACTCAAACCCATCCTGATACGTCGCCGTTAGGCTGGGAGGCGTGGTCAAGGTTAGCAGAATTAGCCGATATACCAGTGATCGGTTTGGGTGGTTTATCTCCTGTGATGAGTGATCAAGCCATGTTACATGGAGGAGTTGCTGTTGCTGGCATTCGCCAGTTCTTTAAATAGGTATTAACGCTATCACTCTCATCATTGCTATTATAATTTTTAGGGCAGCTTTAGGTATCAAGCTGCCAATTGAACACTGCCAAATTCAGATAATAAAGTTAGATGAAGGAAGTTAGATGAAGGAAGTTAGATGAAGGAAGTATCAAAGGAGCAATCGCATAAGACAACTGACTGATTTTCATCTCCTTCAATACTTAATAAAACTGTAATCTTTCGTGGTCTATATATAGAATTACTTACAAACCGTTGCGTTTTCATACATTGCTACACTGTTTTGCTCGGGATATTGCCATTACTATGAATCATTAATTATCGAAGAGCACTAAATCAAGTTTTTATCGCAGAGATGATAGATAAAAATTACTCTGTGCTGCTCTGATAAATAAAAATCTTATAAGTAGATAAAGTGTCTCTAATAATCACAATTAATGAATGGTATCCCTATGAAAACCAATAAGTTACCGAAGTCAGCATGGTCTGATTCTCAGGCAGCTGGTTCTCAATCGCAGCATACTGACCAGCTACCTCAGAATCAGATGAATCAAAATCAGGCAATACCGGCAAGGAGCATTGACCACGCTAGTAATGACGCCAGTTATAACCATGTAGGTTGTAATGAAGAGCCTCTAGAAATTTTGGGACAATATATGTCTCAACAAACCAAATTTTTTGGCTATAAAAGCGTTAAAAAGAATAATATAAGCGCAATGAAGCCTAATGTAATCGATAGCAATGTCTTAAAAGCTAGTACGGTTGAGATTGGTTCTATTAAGACCAGTATTTTCGAAGAGTTTGAGCAATCGAACGCTGAATCCACTCACACTATATCTCCTAAAAACGCAGCAAGCGTTGTAGAGATACCAGAGCGTATATTTATGAATGGTCTTATTAAACATACCGGTATTGCCTTAGCCATCATTATCCCGCTAGCTGCGTTTTCTGCCTATGCAGCGACACCTGCTATTACTCAAACTTTCGCAACATCTAAGACCACGACAGAACTCATCGATGTTAAACCGAATAATATTATATATAAGTCTGCCAGTAGCCCGACTACAGTAGATAGCGTCGACCTAAAAAAGTATGCAGGAACTTGGTACGAGATAGGTCGTCTACCGATGTATTTTCAACGTAATTGCACCAGTGATGTCACGGCTACTTATGTTGAAAAAACTGATGGCTCAGGTATCAAAGTTATTAACCAGTGCAAAGCTGAAGATGGTTCAGGTATTACGGCTGAAGGCTTAGCAAAACCTGCTGATGCTACTGGTAGTAAACTGAAGGTTACCTTTCTACCATCGTGGATTCGATGGTTGCCGGTAGGTCGCGCTGATTATTGGGTGCTAGCACGTGATGCAAAATACAAAACTGCGCTGGTTGGCACACCTGATAAGAAATATTTATGGCTGCTGGCTCGCTCACCAAACGTGAGCCAAGATACTTATGCTAAGTATCGTCAAATTGCTCAGCAACAGGGCTATGATTTAAAAGAATTTAAATTGACAGCGCAAACCAATCAAACAGTTAATCTGATTCCATAGCAGCGCGATAATGGTTTATATAGCTTTATCTATCGTGGTTCTGGTGTTTGTTATGGATTAAGTAGATTTATAATGAGGTAGCATAATAAGCTGCCTTTATTTTTATCATAAAAATATATACCTATTAAATAGCTTATAAATTATACAGAATGGTTATCACTAGCAAAATAAGGCGTTTTAAGCTAAAATTGAGTTTATCTACAGAATTTTCTGATAATAACTGACGACAGTAGTCGCCTGTTAGCGTATCTGAGTGAGTGCCTAGACTGTATATAACCTATTCAATGATATTCCTTCAAAATTTACTGACTCCCCAATACTGACCATAAGGATGTTTCTCGTGAGTAACGCTGATACCTTACGCCAATTACATCAAGACCATTTGAGCAACTACAACACCCAAGAGCAACAAGCCATTGAGCTGATGGGGCTATTAAATAAGCTCTATAATGAGCAAGATGTACAAGTGACTTTATTTGGTGATACGCTAGACACCAATTCAGTGGGTCAAATATTGGCGCTGCATCAACAAGTGGCATTGCGTGATCAAGGTGCTAAATCTATCGATATCGCTGATACCTTAGCGATGGTTAAAGTGTTAGCCGAGAATAAAGACATTCAAGCTACTCGTGTCGATGTTGGTCAGCTGATTGCTAATGACAGTGATATCCAAGCGGCATTGCAATCTATTAATAACGATAAAAATACTGTAAATGGCGCAACTGATGTGGTGCTATACGGTTTCGGTCGTATTGGTCGTATTTTAACGCGTTTATTGTTATCACAAGCATCAAGTGCCAAAGGTATGCAGCTAAAAGCCATTGTGGTACGTCCTGCAGCAGCTGGCGACTTGGCGAAGCGTGCTTCATTGCTAGAGCGCGACTCAATTCATGGTAGCTTTGCAGGTGGCGTGGTTGTAGATAATGAAAATAATGGTTTAATTATTAATGGTCGATTTGTCCAAGTTATCTATGCTAAAGACCCAAGCGAGATTGATTATAATGCATATGGTATTAACGATGCATTAGTCATTGATAATACTGGGATTTGGAAAGATGAAGCCGGTCTTGGCAAGCATCTTCAATCGACAGGCGTGAAAAATGTACTATTAACAGCTCCTGCTGGCGGTGAGATTAAAAACGTTGTTTATGGCGTCAATAATGACACGGTTGGCGATGACGTTATCGTCAGTGCGGCGAGCTGTACGACTAACGCAATTACCCCAACGCTGAAAGTATTGAATGATGAATATGGTATCGAAAACGGTCATGTTGAAACCATTCACTCGTTTACTAATGATCAGAACTTAATTGATAATTATCATAAAGCGGATCGCCGTGGTCGTAGTGCGGTATTGAACATGGTTATTACCAGCACTGGTGCAGCAAAAGCGGTTGGTAAAGCATTGCCAGAGCTTAGTGGTAAATTAACGGGTAACGCTATCCGCGTACCGACACCAAACGTCAGCTTAGCGATTTTAAATTTGAATTTGAAAACAGCGCCAGCTAGTGCTGATGCCTTAAATGAATTCATGCGTAAAATCTCTAATAGCAGTCAATGGCAAACACAAATTGCTTATACGGATTCTACCGAAGCGGTATCGACGGATTTTGTTGGCGATACCCATGTAGGTATCGTTGATGCCCAAGCGACTATTTTGACCGACAATCATGCCATTGTTTATATCTGGTATGACAATGAAGTTGGCTATAGTACGCAAGTATTGCGTTTAGCGACACAAATGGCAGGTATCAGCTATACACAGATTCCAGCTTAATACATTTGTACGGCAGTAGTGAGTTTTTAATATTGAAGTATTCTTTATAGAAGAGTGCTTTGATAGTCACTATTGGCGTGAACAAATATATTTGATTTTTGAAGCTAATATATACCGCACCCGATAGTCCAATTGGTTATCGGGTGTTATTGTCATAAATAAAGCAATGATATAGAGCAATATAGACGAAAGTCTTCCATTTTTTAAAAGATACCTATAAGCAAAAGAAGTAGTATATGACTGCTATTGAGCCTATAAACTAGAGTGTAAATAAAGGAACGTAAGATGCGATTTATTGATGAAGCCGTCGTAACGGTAAAAGCAGGTGACGGTGGTAACGGAATCGCCAGTTTTCGCCGAGAAAAATATGTCCCGCGCGGTGGTCCTGATGGTGGTGATGGTGGCAAGGGCGGAGATGTTTATGTCATTGCAGAGGATAACACTAATACCTTAGTTGATTATCGTTATACTCGTCGTCATGATGCTATGCGCGCTGAGAATGGTCATAGTAGAAACTGTTCAGGTAAAGGATCGGATGATCTTTTTTTACCAGTGCCTATTGGTACGACTGTGGTCGATACTGAAACTGACGAAGTGTTGGGTGATTTGGTTGAACTTGGTCAGACTTTACTGATTGCCAAAGGTGGCGATGGTGGTTTGGGTAATACCCATTTCAAAAGCTCGACCAACCAAGCACCGCGTAAAGCGACGTCAGGTTTTGAAGGTGAGTTAAAAGTTCTTAAGTTTGAGCTAAAAGTTGTGGCTGATGTTGGCTTAATTGGTTTACCTAATGCAGGCAAATCGACCTTCATCCGTCAGGTTTCTGCTGCAAGACCAAAGGTTGCTGATTATCCGTTTACTACGTTGGTTCCTAATCTGGGAGTGGTCGATATTGGGCGTCATCGCTCATTTGTGATGGCTGATATTCCGGGTTTGATCGAAGGCGCTTCAGAAGGTGCAGGACTTGGCATTCGTTTCTTAAAACATGTGGCTCGTACACGCCGCTTGTTACATGTGGTTGATGTAAAGCCAATTGATGGCAGCGATCCGGTAGAAAACGCTCGTGTTATCTTAAATGAACTTGAACGTTTTTCACCTGAGCTGGCCAACTTGCCCCAGATTTTGGTGTTAAATAAAATCGATCAGGTGCCTGAAGAAGAGTTAAATGAGCTTTGTACTCATATTGTCGACGAGCTTGGTTGGATAGGAGAGGTATTTCGCACTTCAACCCTAATGGGTGAAGGGACTGATGCTGTTAAATATCATTTGATGAATGAGATTGAACTAGAGCGCGAACGCGAAATAGAGGATCCTATCTTCGCTGAAGCACAAAAAGCACGTTTTGAGCGCTTAGAAGTAGAAGTACGTCTGAATACTGAAGCCCAGCGTGAAGCCTATCGTGCGGCTCGCAGAGCGGCACGTGAAGGTATTGACTTAAATGACGATGGCAGTTTCGATGATGACGATGGCGTTGAAGTGATTTATGTTCCTTAATGTGATTTTTATAATATGTATGTATCCCGTGATTAATTTACCTTAGCAACAGGAGTTTATATGGCAGTTGACATAGAGAACACGATAGAAGAAGCAAGGTTTGTTGAGCAAGCTCGTAACTTTGATATTCAGCGCGTCATTGTCAAGATTGGCTCATCATTATTAACAAATAATGGTCGAGGGCTGGATCGAACTGCCATTTACGAGTGGGCAAAGCAGATTGCTAAGCTACATAAGCAGGGGATTGAGGTGCTATTGGTATCTTCAGGGGCCGTTGCTGAAGGTGTGGTACGCATGAACCTTGAGGAGCGTCCTAAGAAGCTGGCAGCACTACAAGCCTGCGCTTCTATTGGTCAGATGGGTTTGATTGAAACATGGTGGTCAGCATTGATTCAATATGGTATTCAAAGCTCACAGCTATTGCTGACTCATGACGATTTGTCTAACCGTAGTCGTTATCTTAATACCACTGGTGCATTGACACAGTTATTAGAATGGCACGTGCTACCGGTCATTAATGAAAACGATACCATCACTATCGATGAGATTAAATTTGGTGATAACGATACATTAGGGGCGATGGCAGCGGCGATGGTTAATGCCGACTTGTACATTATTTTAACCGATCAAGAAGGGGTCTTTACCGACAACCCACGTCACAACCCTAATGCAAAAATGATCCGCCAAGAGCGTGCTATGGCTGATTACTTGTTTGATATCGCTGGTGATGGCGGTAAGCTTGGGCGCGGTGGTATGCTCACCAAAATCCGTGCTGGTCGCTTGGCTGCTATGGGTGGGTGCCCAACAGTCATTGTAAGCGGCGCTATCGACGATGTTATTACTCGTGTGGTTTCTGGTGAAGCCGTTGGAACTTTATTAACGACCAATGATGCCGATAAAATCATTGCTCGTAAACAATGGCTTGCGGCGCATTTGCGTATGTCAGGCTCTTTAATAGTTGATGCAGGCGCTGCAAAAGCAGTGGTCGAACATCAAAAAAGCTTATTGCCCGTTGGCGTGTCTGAAGTGCGTGGCGATTTTGATGAAGGCGATGTGGTTGAGATTGTGCATCAGGATACTGGCGAGCGTATAGCCGTCGGTCAGGTCAATTTTTCCTCTCGTGATGCTTGTCGTGTGGCTCGTGAACGTACCGAACAGTTTGATCGCATTTTTGGTAACAAAGAAGAACGTGTGGTCATGGTACACCGTGATAATTTAGCATTAACGATGTAAAAAACTTATTATTTATTAAGCTATAAATATTTTAATAATAAGCGTTTTAATATTCTTTTCTTTAACTTATTTTATCCAGTACGGTATTTATTATTATGAAATACAGTGCTGTCTTGGAGATTTGTACATGAGTGCTTCAGACAATAATAATTCGCTTGAGCAGAACTTTGCGCCTTTAAAAAACGATAGATTATTACGTGCGCTACGATTTGAACCGATAGATACCACGCCTGTGTGGATGATGCGCCAAGCCGGTCGTTATTTACCAGAATATAAAGCAACCCGTGCTGAAGCCGGTGATTTTATGAGCTTATGCAAAGATACCGCGCGCGCGACTGAAGTCACATTACAGCCATTACGTCGTTATGACTTGGATGCGGCTATTTTATTCAGTGATATTCTGACCATTCCTGATGCGATGGGATTAGGTTTGTATTTTGAAGCGGGTGAAGGTCCGAAGTTTAAACATCCTATTCGCACGCAAGCTGATTTAGATAGATTACCTGTACTTGATGTTAATGACTCTCTTGATTATGTTATGCGTGCAGTGACCAGTATTCGTACTGCGCTTAATGGGCAAGTACCGTTGTTTGGTTTTTCTGGTAGCCCTTGGACACTTGCCACTTATATGATTGAAGGTGGTAGCTCAAAAGACTATCGCTATACCAAAGGCTTTTTGTATAGTAATCCTGAGTTTTTACATCAACTGCTAGATAAGTTAGCGACATCTGTGATTGACTATCTAGATGCGCAAGTCGTTGCAGGGGCGCAAATTCTACAGATATTTGATAGCTGGGGTGGAGCACTAGGTCATCGTCAGTTTGTAGATTTTTCTCATGCGTATAATAAACGCATTGTCGCCGCGCTAAAAGTACGTCATCCAGAAGTACCAGTGGTATTGTTTACTAAAGGTGGCGGCTTATGGCTTGATATTCAAGCGGATAGCGAAGCGGACGCCTTGGGTCTAGATTGGACGATGCCAATCGATCGTGCTCGTCAAGTATTAACTGAGAGTCAGCGCCAGTTGACTAAGCAACATAAAAAACTACAAAGCAGCAAAGCTATTCAAGGTAATTTAGACCCAGCCACACTATATGGCTCACCTGCGACCATCCGTGCCGAAGTAAACGCCATGCTTGATAGTGCTTATGCAAGTGGCGAAAAAACCGGTTACGTGGCAAACTTAGGTCATGGTATTACACAGTGGGTTAATCCTGATAATGCTAAAGTATTTATCGATGCAGTACATGACTATAAGATTTAAACTTTAGAAGCTATAAAATCTAGTATTTACTGAGTAAAAAAAGGATATTTCATGATTTCAGCAGCGATTGTTGGTGGTACGGGTTATACGGGTATTGAGCTTATTCGTTTATTATCTGCCCATCCTGAGGTGTCTATTGATTTGCTAACATCGCGTAGCGAAGCTGGTACCCGTGCTGATGAGATATTCCCAAGTTTACGCGGTATATCAAATATTGTCTTCAGCGATTTAGGTGATAAAACGCTAGCGACATTACAAAAATGCGATGTGGTGTTTTTTGCGACACCACATGGCGTAGCGATGAAGCAAGCAGAGGCGCTTACTCAAGCAGGCGTAAAAGTCATTGATTTGGCAGCGGATTTTCGTTTGCAGTCATTGGCGGATTTTGAGCACTGGTATCAGCAGTCTCATGCTTGTCCTGAATTGTTAAAAACAGCGGTTTATGGTTTGCCCGAAGTCAATCGCGACAAGATTGCTGATGCACTGGTGGTTGGTAATCCTGGTTGCTATCCAACTACTGCTATTTTGGGTTTAAAACCTATTATAGATTTACAGAACCAACAAGCAGTGGCGCTGATTGAATCGCGTATTGTCATTGATGCTAAATCTGGTGTTTCTGGTGCCGGTCGCCAAGCAAGTCTTGCGCTGAATTATGCAGAAAGCACAGACAATTTTAAGGCATATAGCGTAGAAGGTCATCGCCATTTACCAGAGATTGAGCAGGGCGTTGCACAGTTATTAGACAGTAAATTTAATCATCGTATTCGTTTTTTACCGCATCTTGTACCTATGATACGCGGTATGCTCAGCTCTATTCACATGGAGCTGACCGATGCGGGTGCTTTGATAGATTGGCAACAAGTCTTTGAGCAAAGCTATGCATCTGAGCAATTTATTGATGTGATGCCAAAAGGTATCTATCCAGATACTCGCAGTGTGCGCGCTAGCAATCGCTTGCGTATTGCTGTCCATCAAGATAATGAGCGTGCTGAATTGACGGTGATTGTGGTGCAAGATAATTTGGTCAAAGGTGCCGCTGGGCAAGCAGTACAGAATATGAATGTGATGTTTGGCTTTGATGAGTCGCTTGGTTTAAATTTTGCGCCCATCGTTCCTTAACAGATGTTTATTGATTACTAAATCATTACTATTTATCATACTAGGTATTGATTATAAATTCCGCTATAATAACTTGCCTTTCCTGTTACGAGATACTGTCTAGATGCGTTTTAAGAGTACCCTACGCTTTTGCTCACAGCCCGCACGTCTATCGTGCCGAGACTCTGTTTCCTATGAATTAGAGCGCAGCCCACATGGTTCATCGCAGTCTTTTGATACTCGATCTAATGCTATAAAATATGACAGTATTGCTCGCTCCCAGCAAGGCGCCTCGACATCGGTGTTGGCGTTATTTGTGATTGCGATATTGGTGACTGCCATTGTCGCGATAGTATTTGGTCATAAGCTTGGTTATCAGCGTGGTTATCATTCAACGCAGACTGAAACCAAGCAAGCGGTCATTACCAGCAAAGAATCATTACAAGAGCTGAAAGATTTGCGTGTTAGTCATAAAATTGCCACCAATCAAGTGGCTACTGCCAAACAAGAGCTCGAAATAAGTTTGGCAAACCTAAAAGAATTGCGTGATAACCAGCAGGCTTTGACCGTTGAAAACAGGCAAGTAGCCCAGCTAAATGACCTATATGCTAAGATTGTTAGTGACAAAGGCGGTTTGCCTTTACAGATACTCGGGGCAAAGATTGAACCTTTACCTGAAAATGCCTTTGAGTATGGCTTTGATGTTGCGATGCTTGCAAGCGATGGTAAGGCCAAACGTTTAAAACCAACGCTAACCTTACTTGATGATGATGATTTTGTAGAAGTGCCCTTAGATCCAGTCAGCTATAATATCGAAGGTGTGACGCGTATTCGTGGTCGCTTTATGCTGCCAGCAGGTTTTAAGCCTTTGCAAGTTAAGCTTAATCTAAAAGCGGGTGGGCAGGAAGTTGAGCAGTTATATGATTGGAAACTTGGTGCTAAGGTTGATAGCATGCCATTATCACTGTCGGATTTACCAGAAGTTGATGAAAGCCCTATTGAGCCTTAACGGCCGTCATAGCAGATAGCTAGATATTTAATATTTAGAATCATTTTATCTGCTATCTTTAATATGCTTTTATATATTTATCTTTTTATACACTTATAAAGATATTCATTCATGAAACCTAGCCATTCATTTGTACTCTAATTATGATAAAACAAACCATTGCAGTAGCAGCACCAATCTCGTCAGACTGGCACTTTCCTAATATGCCCACGCGTCTTGCGCAAGTTGGCACACCTGAAGGTGAAACGACGCCGCAAGCTGATGTATTGGTGGCAGAGCCAGAAGTGGCAAAGCCGCCCATGTATGCCGTGGTCATGTATAACGACAACTATACGCCGATGGAATTTGTCGTCTATATTTTACAGTCTGAATTCCGTCATAGTACTGATTCGGCGGTTGAGATTATGCTCACTATTCATAATAGTAGCAAAGGTATTGCGGGCATTTACCCTAAAGATATTGCTGAAACTAAAGCCAAAAAGGTTAACAGTCTTGCCCACCGTGAAGGCTATCCATTATTAACCCAAATCGAGCCGCATCAAGGCGAATAATATCTCAATATTATATTTTTGATTCTATCAACTGCACTCAGTCCTCCAATATTTTCAGAACAAATATCATCAAGCGTCTTACAGCAAGTGTTATCAATCCAACTTGCTCTAAGACGCTTTCTTTAAAATCTTCTCATTACAATAATTTTCGTCATTATTGCCTGTCTTTATTCTTTTTCTGCATTATGAAAACCTCTTGATAATGTGTAGCTTTGTTAGATGAGCGCCATTCTTTTTATATTAATATTATGCTGTCTACATAAATACTCTCATTGAGAAAAATGTGGTTGCGACACTTCGATACATTTAAGTCGGCGTTAATAGATTGACTATGCTTAAGTATCATGTTGAGATAAAGAAAAGTAGGTATTAAACCCAAGTCATGGAAGTCAATATTCAATCTTCCACTTAATAATACGCATATTGCCCTTGAACAATGCAGCTATCGCCCTGATTTACTTACTAACTCATTTATAAAGCTATCGATTATAAAGATAGGCACAACCGTAGGAAGTCCTTATGTTAAGTCGTCATCTCGAAGTCTCTTTGCGTTTAGCAATGACCCTTGCGCGCCAAAAATCGCATGAGTATCTCACTGTTGAACATCTCTTACTGGCACTCTTAGAAAATACACATGCTGCTAATACTTTGACGGCCTGTAATGCAAATGTCTCAGCTTTACGTAGCGAGCTTGAGGCCTATATTAACAAGCACACCCCAACGGTTGATCCAGATACGGAACAATCTCCACAGCCAACGCAAAGCTTTGACCGTATTTTGCAACGGGCGATTTTTCATGTGCAGTCTATCGGTGGTGGTCGTTTGGTTGAAGGGTCAGATATTCTGGTCTCTATGTTTTCAGAACATGATACCTATGCGGTTTATTTGCTCAAAAAACAGGGTATCAGTCGTCTTGAGCTGACCCAGTACTTATCACATGGTCAAGACAAAGATGAGCCTTCTGAGCCGCGTGCTTCTATGACTGGTGAGCGCCGTAGCAGTGCTTCAGAGAAAACCAGTAAAGATCCTTTAGTTGAGTTTGCAACCAACTTAAATCAGCGTGCTGCTGAAGGCAAAACAGATCCGTTAATTGGACGTGGTCCTGAGATTGAACGAGCCGCGCAAGTATTGTGTCGCCGTCGCAAGAACAATCCATTGCTGGTCGGTGAACCAGGTGTTGGTAAAACATCTATTGCTGAAGGTCTAGCATGGTTGATTATTAACGATAAAGCGCCGAAGCCGTTGAATGGCTGCGTGATTTATAGTCTTGATATCGGCTCATTAATCGCTGGTACTAAGTATCGTGGCGATTTTGAAAAACGTATGAAATCGCTCCTTGATGCATTAAAGAAAAAGCCCAATGCTATCTTGTTTATCGATGAAATTCATATGATTATTGGTGCAGGTTCGTCAATGAGCAGCAATATGGATGTCTCGAACTTGATTAAACCAGCACTTGCTAATGGCGAGCTGCGTTGTATCGGTTCAACTACCTTTACTGAATACCGTCAAGTTTTTGAAAAAGACCATGCTTTATCGCGTCGCTTCCAAAAAATCGATGTTAAAGAGCCAAGTGTCGACGATACGATTGATATTTTACGAGGTCTTAAGCCGCGTTATGAAGAGTTTCATAACGTTGTCTATACTGATGAAGCCTTAGTAACAGCGGTACAGTTATCAGCGAAACATATTCATGAGCGTTTTTTACCAGATAAAGCAATCGACGTCATTGATGAAGCCGGTGCTTATAAGCGTTTAGGTATTGTGGCTGATGCAGACGATGTAGAAGCAGAAGAAAGCTTCATTGCTGATATAGAGCAAGACTTTGATGCACAAATTGAGGGCGATGAAGAAGGTTTTGATAACGACTTCGATAGCATTAATACCTTTAACAGTGAGACTGCTGCTGACAGAACAGTCAATGAAATGCAAGATGAAGCCAATCTTGCAAAAGAAAATGACCGTGTAAAATCATCTGAACCTAAAAAAGTAAAAGCTAAACGTGCTCCGATAAAAATCGATGTGGCTGATATCGAAGCGATTGTCGCCAAACTTGCGCGTATTCCGCCCAAGTCAGTATCAAGTGATGATAAGAGTATTCTTCAGCATCTAGATCGTGATCTTAAGCGTTTAGTATTTGGTCAAGATGAAGCTATTGCGACTTTAGCAGATGCGATTAAATTGTCTCGTGCCGGCTTAAAAGCACCTGATAAGCCAATCGGCTCATTTATGTTTGCCGGCCCGACAGGGGTTGGTAAGACAGAAGTATCTCGCCAATTAGCAAACTTGCTCGGGGTTGAGTTGGTGCGTTTTGATATGTCAGAGTATATGGAAGCGCATACTGCTTCACGTCTGATTGGTGCGCCGCCAGGTTATGTTGGTTATGATCAAGGTGGATTATTAACTGAAAAAATCAATCAGCATCCCCATTGTGTACTCTTACTTGATGAGATTGAAAAAGCGCATCCAGATGTCTTTAACTTACTATTGCAAGTAATGGATCATGGTACCTTGACGGATAATAATGGTCGGGTTGCTATCTTTAAGCAAGTTATCGTTATTATGACTACCAACGTCGGTGCCGACAGTATCAGTCGCTCGTCTATGGGCTTCACAGAGCAAGATCATAGCCGTGACAATACTGAATCACTCAAGCGCGTTTTTACCCCTGAATTCCGTAATCGTCTTGATGCGATTATTCAGTTCAATCCGCTTGATACTTCAGTTATTGTGTCAGTGGTTGATAAATTCTTGGTTGAGCTACAAGTACAGCTTGATGACAAAAAAGTCACTTTAGAGATTGATGATGAGGTCCGTGATTACTTAGCTGATAAAGGCTATGATCGCCTAATGGGCGCGCGTCCAATGCAGCGTCTTATTCAAGATGAAATCAAAAAGCCGTTAGCAGGCATGATTTTGTTTGGTGATTTGGTCAACGGTGGGGTGGTACATCTAACCTTGGAGCCTGAAGATGCTAAAGGTCAAGAAGTCGATTCTATTGAGCTTGAAAAAAGTAGTGGTAAGAGTTCAGATAAAGGTTCAGCGGACAGTCGTATTATATTGACTGTCGTTGAGACTCATGAGCCACGTCCAGACTCTGAATCATTAGCCAGTTAGTTTATTTTCTAACTATTGTAAAAACGGTTGCTGCGGTAGCCGTTTTTTTATTGCTAATATATATGGTAACGTAACCCTAGTATTTTGCTAATATCAACCTTAGCGTATCCTAATAACAAATAAAACAGGACATATTATGGAATTATTCGACGTCCAACCACCAAAAACAGCTGCGCAAAAGCAAGCGATTTTGGACAATGTACGCTTGCCAGAAGATTGGAAAAATGCGTTAGCGGAAGAATTAACCTCTGATAATATGGATAGTCTGCGTGTCTTTTTAAAGGAAGCCTATCAGTCGGATGACAGTATCTATCCACCGGCACCACTAATGTTTAACGCCTTAAATCTAACACCTTTATCGCAGGTAAAAGTCGTTATTCTAGGTCAAGACCCTTATCATGGACCTGGGCAGGCAATGGGGCTGTCTTTTTCAGTACCTAAAATAATTCCCAAGCCACCCTCACTCAATAATGTTCTTAAAGAGATGGCAAGTGACATTGGCATTGCGCCTTCAAAACATGGTGATCTGACTTATTGGGCGCAGCAAGGAGTGCTGTTATTAAACAGCTCATTAACCGTGAAAGAAGGTGAGCCAAATAGCCATCAAAATCAAGGTTGGGAGCAGTTTACTGATGCGGTCATTGATGTGATTAATGAGCAAACTGAGCATACAGTATTTATTTTGTGGGGCAGTAAAGCCCAGAAAAAAGGTAAGTATATCAATACTGATAAGCATTTGATTTTGACGGCGGTACATCCATCACCATTGGCAGCGAACCGTGGTGGTTTTTTTGGCTCAAAGCCATTCTCAAAAACCAATGATTACTTAGTACAATATGGTCAAACGCCTATCGATTGGCAGTTGCCGCAATAAATGAGACACTTTTTACCTAAAAAATTAACCCTTTATCCTCTACTAAATGGTTTTTTAATAGATACTGCTGTAATAAGTGAGCATATTCAAACAGCTGTATTCTGGTCGATGCAAGACGTTAAATGGATGCAACAAGCACTTAAACTTGCTAAAGAAGGCGCTGAGCACGGGGAAGTACCAGTAGGAGCGATACTGGTACATAACCAACAAGTTATCGGGCAGGGATTTAACGAACCGATTGGACGTCATGATGCGACTGCTCATGCTGAAATTGTTGCATTAAGAGAGGCGTGCGCGCGTTTAGAGAATTATCGCCTACCGCTGCAGACGACTTTATATGTGACTTTAGAGCCCTGTACTATGTGTGTTGGGGCACTGATACATGCGCGTGTTGATAGGTTGGTATATGCAACACACGAGCCGAGGGCTGGGATGGTTGGCAGTCAAATGAATTTGACTGAACAGCCTTTTTATAATCATAATATCCAAGTTGACACAGGTTTATGCCGTGAGCACAGTAGTCAGATGCTCAAGGATTTTTTTCGTCAGCGCCGAAAAGCAGCAAAGGCCAAGTGTAATATGAGTGATTAACAAGATATCAGTCTTGCTGCTAGTGATAGGTTGCTTTGTTTGCTATAATATCGCCCTATTTGCTTGTAAGTATTTAATGAACAAGTAAAAAAACTTTATTGATGCTTCTATGGTTATTCATATTGTTATAAAGATTATCGACTTTAAGTGAATGTTATGACTGTTCCTACCCTTAATGCTAACGATAATATTAAAACGCTGTCATTGCGCTATCCTGTTATTTGTATTGATGGGCCAAGTGGCGCAGGCAAGGGTACAGTTACATGGCGCTTAGCACAGGCTTTAGGGTATCAGTTGCTTGATTCGGGTGCGCTATATCGTATCGTTGGACTTAAAGCATTTGCAGCTGGATTGATTACTGCTGATGCAAGCCAAGTAATAGATGAGATGGCTGTATTAGCGTTGACGCAAAGCTTGAATATTGCCTTTGTACCTAACAATGAGTCGGGTCGTGTCGATATTATTGTCAATGGTGAAGCGGTAGGTGAGCAAGTTCGTAATGAAACGATCGGCAGTTATGCATCACAGATAGCTGTGTTTCCAAAAGTTCGCCAAGCACTATTAAAACTGCAACAAGATATGGCAAGCTGTTCAGGATTGGTCGCTGATGGTCGTGATATGGGTACAGTCGTGTTCCCAGACGCTGACGTTAAAGTGTTTTTGACTGCCAGTGCTGAAGCGCGTGCCGAGCGCCGTGTCACACAGCTACTAAATGCAGGTCAAATAGCGGATTTTGACGCGATTTTAACAACGATTAAAGCCCGTGATGATCGTGATGAAAATCGGTCGACGGCACCATCAAAGCCTGCAGAAGATGCGCTACTATTAGATAGCTCTAATTTAGATGCTGATTCGGTTTATGAGCAAGTGAAGAGACATTGTCAGAATAAAGGTATTTGCTTCAATAGCTAATAAAAACAAGTTAGTAAGTATGAAAAGGTTTCCTATAAGCTTGATTTTAGTATAAAATTACAGTGGTAGACGCTAATCATTTTTATAGGATAATAGAAAAGCCTCTATAAAGATGTAAATTAATAAGTATAACGTATTTTAATAAAAGACAGTTGTTGCTAGTGAGTTTGCTCAGCATTGGCTTATTAGCAACAAACGTTTTTTTATATGACGGCATAAGATATAAAACCAGTATTCTCGTTTTATGCAATCATACATTTGATCCGTACTGTGCTGGACAGGATACGGCTATACAAAGGTAGATATAATGGAATCATTTGCTGAACTATTTGAAGCGAGCATCGAAGAAACAGGTCTGGATATCGAGCGTGGCTCGGTTATCACTGGTACTGTTGTCGCCATCGATAACGACTGGATCACTGTCGATACTGGTCTAAAATCTGAAGGTATCGTCGCTCGTGAAGAGTTTTTAAGCGAAGAAGGCGAACTTGAAGTTGAAGTTGGCGATACAGTAGACGTAGTGGTTGAAGCAGTTGATAACGGTATGGGTCAAACCTTACTGTCACGTGAAAAAGCCAAACGCGTTGAGACTTGGAATTTCCTTGAAAAAATCTCTGATAACGATGAGATTGTAAAAGGTATTATTTCTAGCAAAGTAAAAGGCGGCTTTACCGTAGATATCGGTTCAGTACGCGCGTTCTTACCGGGTTCTCTAGTAGATGTACGTCCTATCCGTGATACGACGCATCTTGAAGGTAAAGAGTTAGAATTTAAAGTTATCAAACTTGATCAAAAACGTAACAACGTTGTCGTTAGTCGTCGTGCGGTTATGGAAGCTGAAAACTCAGCTGAGCGCGAAGAGCTATTGAACAAGCTTGAAGAAGGTATCGAGATCGAAGGTATCGTTAAGAACCTTACTGATTACGGTGCATTCGTTGATCTTGGTGGTATTGATGGTCTATTGCACATCACTGATATGGCATGGCGCCGTATCAAGCATCCATCTGAGGTTGTTGAAGTTGGTCAAGATCTTAAAGTTAAAGTACTTAAATTTGACCGTGAGCGCAATCGCGTTAGCCTAGGTCTAAAACAACTAGGTACTGATCCTTGGGATAACGTTGGCGGTACATACCCAGTAGGTGCAGTTGTGAAAGCACGCGTAACCAACTTAACTGATTATGGTTGTTTCGCTGAAATCTCTGAAGGTATTGAAGGTCTAGTACACGTATCAGAGATGGATCATACCAACAAAAACATCCATCCATCAAAAGTTGTTCAAGTGGGTGATGAAGTTGAAGTCATGATCCTTGATATCGATGAAGAACGTCGTCGTATCAGCTTAGGTATCAAACAAACTCTTGCCAACCCATGGGATGAGTTTGATAAGAAACATGAGCGCGGTGATAAAATCACTGGTACGATCAAATCTATCACTGACTTCGGTATCTTTATCGGTCTAGATGGCGGTATTGATGGTTTAGTTCACTTGTCAGACATTTCTTGGAATGAAACTGGTGAAGACGCTATCCGTAACTATAATAAAGGCGACACCGTTGAAGCAATGGTATTGTCTGTAGATTCTGAAGCTAACCGTATCAGCCTAGGCGTGAAACAATTGACTTCAGATCCATTCAATGAATACCTAGTCAATAATGACCGTGGTGCTATCGTTAATGGTAAAGTAAAAGAAGTAGACGCTAAAGGCGCTACTATCGAACTTGCTGATGAAGTTGAAGCGTATCTACGTGCCTCTGAGATTCAACGTGACCGCGTTGAAGATGCGACTAAGCATTTGAGCGTTGGTGATGACGTTGAAGCTAAAATCATCAGCGTTGATCGTAAAACACGTAACATCAGCCTGTCTATCAAAGCGAAAGACGAAGCTGAAGAACGTCAAGCAATTAAAGAGCTAAGCAGCACTAGCACGACTAGTACTACTGCTGGTTCTGATGCACAACCAAAAACAATTGGTGATTTGATCAAAGAACAAATGCAATAAGCTATTTATTGTTAATGTGATGATTATATAAAGAAAGCGACTTCGGTCGCTTTTTTTTATGGCTAAATTTAGGTATTGGTACTAATAATTAAAGTCTTTTCCTTAATAAAGGAATTCTTATTGCCAATTTAGCTTAATATCCGCTATTATTTGCAACATTGAGTAACAGACTGTAAAATTGCACCAAGTCGTTATAAATGAACAGTTATTTAACCAACAAAGGCGTGGTTATTGCTTATTTCCATTCTATTTATAGTATTTATGGTGATTTTCAATCATCTTATCCATTAATCAGTAAGGTAAGCGTGATAATGCAAGAAACAATTAATAAGTCAGAATTTATTAGCAATCTAAGTGCGAATTGTGACACGATGACAGATACCATTGTCGATGACGCAGTACGTGAAATATTAAATTTGATGACTCATACGCTCGCCAATGACGGTCGAGTAGAGGTACGTGGGTTTGGTAGTTTTTGTCTTCATCATCGCCGTGCTCGTATGGGACGTAATCCTAAGACCGGTGAAAGCGTGCCAGTACCTGCTAAAGCGATTCCGCATTTTAAGCCAGGCAAAGCATTACGTGAAGCAGTAAACGAGAAAGTGGCAGGCGCACAATAAGACAGTGTCGATGGCAGAGAAGATTAAAAGCTCATATAGTCAAGCCCACCTAAAAGTGTTATAAATTAATTATCAAACCCAATTGTTATTATAAAGACCATGACTTACTCA
>NZ_CBCPJH010000016.1:0-78580 GCF_965118485.1 Psychrobacter glacincola
ACTTGAACCGACACGCTTTTAAAGGCAACGGATTTTGAATCCGTCATGTCTACCAATTCCATCACACCGGCGTGTTAGGTAATAACGTTGATACTGCCAAACATTATTGAATTGGGCTACAGGGTTATCTCTGTATAGGCTGCGTATTATAGCAGCCTATTTTTGAGCGTCAAGAATTATTTATGTTATTTTGAATAAAAATCAGTTTTTAACCAACGAAGGCACGTTCAACGGCATAATCTGCCTGCACACCCATACGCGGTGAAACCGTCAGACCAAAATCATCCAAGATAGCCGAGACTTCAGCATTAAACGGCATACTACCGCATATGAGTACACGATCATCTTCTTTATTCATAGGAGGAAGACCGATATCCTCGAAAAATTTGCCAGATTTCATTAAATCGGTAATACGACCCGTATTTCTAAATTCTTCACGCGTGACAGTCGGATAATAAATGAATTTTTCACGGAAATCTTCACCAAAAATTTCATCATTTGGGAGCTCGTTTTCGAACATATCACGATAAGCCAAGTCGCTAACGCCGCGTACGCCATGTACCAAAATCACCTTTTCAAAACACTCATAGACTTCAGGATCACGTGCTAATGCTAAAAATGGCGCAACACCGGTACCCGTTGACAGCATATAGAGATTTTTACCTGGTAATAGATCGTCTAATACCAAAGTGCCCGTTGGTTTCTTACTCACCAACAGCTCATCGCCGACTTTAATATGCTGCAGACGCGAGGTTAATGGACCGTCTTGCACCTTGATGGAAAAAAACTCTAAATGTTCTTCATAATTAGGACTGGCAATCGAATAAGCGCGCAGCAACGGCCTGCCATCAACGACCAAACCAATCATCGCAAACTCGCCATTACGAAAGCGTAGGCCATCGTCGCGAGTGGTTTTGATGCTAAACAAGGAATCATTCCAGTGATGAACCTCTGTGACTGTTTCGGTGCGGAGTTTTGACATAAATTCCTCGTTAATAAGTGGTTGTCTGTATCGATTAATTAGTCTAAATAAATGCTCATTTGCTATGATAAAGTCAAAATGATGCAAATTTTTAATAGAAGATGAATGCTATCAATGTTATTAGTACTAATTAAGTCATCACGCTGTTATTTTAACATTATTATTCGGCGTTATAAGGGGATGCGGCACGTATAAGCGCAATTTCTAAGCCGTTATTGATGAATGCAAGCCATTCTCAATAAATTTCTCGCTCATCATAACAAACTTTAAAATAAAAATCTGTCAAGCAGCTTTGGGAGGGCATGATAAAATGGAATATCGTTAGTGGATTATTTTCTATGATTTACCGTTTATTCTTGTAGCGCGCTTATTTTAGCTATAAAAACCTGTTTTTTTGGATTTAATTTATGTCTTGTCAGGCGGATTTTCCTTTGAGTAATCATATAGCACCAATTATCGGCTATCATCATGCGCCACTTTCACAGAAATTTGGCGCGCCAAGACAGCCAAATTTGGCTGCATTAACCAGTATTATTGAGATGATTGCGCCTTATGATACGCCAGCTGCGTTTGTTGGTTTGGAAGATTTCAGCCATATTTGGGTCAGCTGGCAGTTTCATCATAATTATCAACATAAAGACAAACAGACTAATAAAGACGATAGTAGCTTTCGTGCACAAGTGCGACCGCCGCGTTTGGGTGGCAATCAAAAAATAGGCGTCTTTGCCAGTCGTAGTATGTACCGCCCGTCAGCGCTAGGATTGTCTGTCGTTAAGCTTGAACAGATTGAGGTTGTAGAAGGGCGGGTGTTACTTATCATTAGCGGTGCTGATATGATAGATGGAACGCCCATTATCGATATCAAGCCTTATGTGGCTTATAGTGATGCGCTACTTGACATAAAAAGTGGCTTTGCGCCCGCTGCGCCGCATTTATTAGAAGTTGTAATCACTGAACTTGCCTATGAGCAATTTGTGCAAATTATAGATAAGCAACATAATTATAATAAAACAGAAAATGCTGCAAATGAAAAACCAACGGTTGAAGGTGTTATTTACGAAACGCAGAAACAGTTGCTTATCTCTGATTTCGATAATATCAAAGCATTGATCGCCCAAGACCCGCGTCCTGCTTATCGACGTAAGGAGATAAATACGCTATTTGTTATGCGTTATAAGTCTATTGATATAAGTTTTCAATTGATATATTCAGGTGAGTTGCAGATAACCGCAGTGGTAGAAATATAAAACATCGCATTGTATATGCTTACTTATAAACTGATTTAAACTATAGAAGAAGAAAATTATGCCTGCTCAACCGTACTCGATAGTGATTGACTTGCGTTGGTGTCTGGATGAGTTATTGGCAGATAAAGTCATCGATCAACGTGGCTATAACTTAGTGATTACTAGCCGACGTACTAAGGCGCAGCATCCGCTATTGACGATTAGCGAGTTTGGCTTATCAAATGGTCATGCACTTGATAATAATAGTGACAATAAATTAACGCTGGCTTGGCTCAATCAATGGCTAGCTGCCAAAGCAGATATGCCACTTATACGTATTGACCCATTAAAGGTCGATGTACCGGCAGTAACGCAGTTGATGTCGTTTGAGTATGCGCGTTCGCAGCATATTTTGCCGATTGAAGTGACGCTTGATGAGGTAGTCATAGGTACCGACCAGCCTTTTTATACTGACTGGCATGCCAATATTGAAAAACTGATTAAATCAAAAAGCTATCGTACGGTCTTTATCAATCCTGAGCAGATGAGTCGCTACCGTCAGGAGTTTTATCAAGTGACGCAAGCGATTGCGGGCGCAAACTCTCTGCATAAGCGTACAGCATCTGATATCACTAACGTCGAAGCGCTATTGCAGCTAGGCGACAACACCAATCCTGATGCCAATGACCAGCATATTGTGAAGGTGGTTGATTGGTTATTGCAGTATGCCTTTGAGCAGCGCGCCAGTGATATTCATCTAGAGCCACGCCGCGAGACAGGCAAGGTGCGTTTTCGTATTGATGGCGTGCTGCATAGCGTCTATGAGATGCCGCTTGCGATTATCGTAGCGGTGACCGCACGTATTAAAATCTTAGGACGGCTTAATGTAGCAGAAAAGCGTAAGCCGCAGGATGGACGACTAAAAACGCGCACGCCAAAAGGTTTAGAGACTGAGCTGCGTCTTTCTACTATGCCGACTGCTTTTGGTGAAAAGCTGGTGATGCGGGTATTTGACCCTGAAGTGCTGGTACGCTCGTTTGCACAACTTGGTCTATCGGGAAAGCAGTTAGAAACGTGGCACGAGCTGACCGCGCATCCTAATGGTATTATTCTGGTCACCGGTCCGACAGGTTCGGGTAAAACGACTACTTTATATAGTACGCTTAAACAGTTAGCGACTGAGCAAATTAATGTCTGTACCATTGAAGACCCCATTGAGATGATTGAGCCCGCCTTCAATCAAATGCAGGTCAATCCTGGGGTTGATTTGCATTTTGCCGACGGTATTCGCTCTTTAATGCGTCAAGATCCAGATATCATTATGATCGGTGAGATTCGTGATGCTGAGACTGCCAATATGGCAGTACAAGCGTCCTTGACAGGGCATTTGGTATTATCAACGCTACATACTAATGATGCGCCAAGCTCGATTACTCGTTTGCATGATTTAGGTATTCAGCCGTTTTTAACCTCAGCGACGATACTGGGCGTCATGGCGCAGCGTCTGTTACGGACATTGTGCCCCCACTGCAAACAAGCGCTCGATGTTACTGCAGATAGTGAAATAGCGATACAATGGCAAGAATTGGTGCAACCATGGCGCGCGCCCGTTCCAGCACAAATATATAAAGCGCAGGGCTGCGAGCACTGTCGTCATACCGGTTATCAAGGTCGCGTTGGTCTATATGAGATTATGCCGTTGTCGAATGAGTTAAAAAAGCTGGTTGCCGCCGATGCGAATTTAGATGTGTTGAAGCAGCAAGCCTACCGCGAAGGCGTACAGCCGCTACGCTTATCTGGTGCAAAGCGTATTAGCGAGGGAGTAACAACTATGGAAGAGGTGATGCGAGTAGTTCCGCTTCATTAAAAACTGCCTTTGCATTAAAAATACGATTATTCAAAATTACTTGAAAAATACTTCTTTTAGAGCAATAAAAATAGATACCCATTTAAACACCTAATTTCAAATCCTTTTTTAATGATAAATTTTTAATAACGAGATCGTTTATGTTTACTGATAGCCACTGCCATCTTAGTCGTCTAGATTTAACCAAGTACGATGCTCAATTATCTGGCGCGATTGCGGCGATGAAAGAAGCTAATGTCACCCGTGCGATGGCAATAATGTGTGATTTTTCTGAATATGATGAGATTGCTAATATCGTCAAGACTTATGGCGACGATACTTTAAATCTTGGTATGAGCGTTGGCATTCATCCTTGTGAAGATATCAGCGTCTTACAAGCGGCAACCGTTGAGCGTTTAATAGCAACGGCAAACGCTGACCATGTATGGGCAATAGGCGAGACGGGATTGGATTATTACTGGTCAACAGAAAATAAAAAAGAGCAGCAAGCCAGCCTTGCGCGCCATATTCATGCCAGTAAAAGCCTGAAAAAACCCCTTGTCATCCATATGCGTGACGCCAAAGAAGATACGATTGATATTTTAAGATCAGAAGGTGCTGAACACGGCATTATTCATTGCTTTACTGAAGATTGGGAAACCGCAAAACGTGCTTTGGATTTAGGGTTTTACATATCATTTTCAGGCATAGTGAGCTTTAAAAGTGCACTAAATATTAAAGATGCAGCAAAAAATATGCCAAGGGACAGAATACTGATCGAAACAGACAGTCCTTATCTAGCCCCTGTTCCTAAACGTGGTCGACCTAATGAGCCTGCGTATGTACCTTATGTCGCTAGTTGTATTGCAGAGATGTATGGCTGTAGTGCGCAGGAGGTCGGAGCTTTGACTGCAAAAAACTTTGAGAATTTACTGGCACAGTACCAGTAAAATGGTTATGCTATGACCACTCAGTCATTTATTGGCTACTTTGACAGTTTACCAGTTACATGATAACAGATTTAGACGTAACTATATGATTGTAAAACCTTAGTTAATAAAAAACGCATAGTACTTTAGTGTGGTCTTCGCGCAGACATTGTATGACTTCATACTCTAGATGGCGATATACCAACGCAAACTGTGGTCATATGCATGATATTGTCAAGTTTTAGGAGAGGTTATGAGTCGTCAGCATCAGTTCAAGGCACGAGAAGAGAATATCTTAGCGATGGCGGAGCAATTGCTTCTTGAGTCAGGCGATGGTGATATCACCTTAGACAGTTTGGCAGACCAGCTTGATTTGGCTAAAGGAACTTTATACAAGCATTTTTCCAGTAAAGATGAGCTCTATTTGCGCATTATTATTCGTTATGAAGAGCAGTTGTTTGAGATTAATCGTATTGATGACTGCCCATCAGCGGGCGTTGCTCGTATGATTTTTCAGCAACTGTTTAACCCACAAAAAGCCATGTTGCTTAATCAAATCGAAGAGCGTTTGGCGGCATCAGTAACGGGTCTTAATCGCTTGTTCGGTGAACTGTATGATATTCGCCGTCAGCGCCTGAAGCGTTTGATTGATATCATTAGTTCTTATTTACAAGAGCAGCACAGTAGCCTAAGTACGCGTGATTATCTATCGTCTATTTGGGCGATGGGTCAAGGCGGTGCAGGATTATTGAACTCAAGCTTTTATCAGCGTTACTTGGGACGCCGTGATACTCTGCGTTATGCCTTTGTGCAGCAAATACTAGAGCTGCCAAGCCATTATCCGGCAGCTGAGCATGAAGTGATGGATGAGGATATGCAGGAATTGGTTGAACAGATTGAGACCGAGTCAGAAGAGCATCGCAACACCAATTATTAAATTTTTACTATATCGTGACAGCTGCGAGTAGTTATTTTATGAAAAGCTGTGTTGTTATATGCTATATAGCAGCACATTAATTTTTATTTGACACAGTCAATCATATCTATCGTTTTATATCTTACCCAATATACTGTCATCCTTAATAGGATGGCACTGTTCTAGATGACCTCTGTATGTCAAAACCCTTATCAGCAATGAAAAATCATCATCCGCAAGCTGGCTTTACGCTGGTTGAGATTGTGGTGGTAGTGGTCATTATATCTATATTTGCTGGCATGATGAGCTTATCGGTGGGTAGCAGTGAGTCACGTAAAAACCGCGCATTCTATGAGCATCTGACGGATTCATTGAACTATGTTCGGCTCCTATCTGCTGAGCGTATGCAGCCGATGGGACTGAGTCTACAAGCCAATAAGCAAGGTCAAGTTACTCCGGTTATTGTCACTCTATCTAATCCGTATATTTCTTATCAAACCGACACTTCTACATCATCTAGGGGCGATAGTACTCCTAAAAACTCAATGGAGCTGTCGGCGGATTTATCCAGTATGTCTAGTGCGATTGAAGATAAATTACAAACGCCAAGCTGGGAGGTTGAGTCAGAAGTTACCTTGCCTGAATTGCCTGCTGGGGTGAGCTTAAGTGTGCAAAGCCTAGATGCTAGTAATATATCCAATGTCGGACAAACCCAAGCGCTACAACCTTGGTTTGCAGATCAAACGGTACCGCAAGTCTTATGGTTTGGTACAGGGCAAGCTGCACCAGTAACCATTGAGGTGCGCCATAATTCGCGTTTGGTCGGTGAAGTCATCACCATTATGCCCGATGGCAGTATGTCGATAGGACAAGGGCAATAACTGATGATTAATAATGAGAAAGCCAAACCTACCTATATAAACCGAAAGCCAACCCTATCAAAGTATGAACACGGATTTACCCTGATTGAAGTGATGGTTGCTCTAGCAATCTTAGCGGTCGTTGCGGTTGCTGCAAGCCGTGCCAGTAGTGCTTATCTGAGCTCAGTCGATATATTACGGACGCGCACGCTTGCACATTTTGTTGCGCAAAACGCTGCAGCTGATTTGCGGATTCAAGAGACTTGGTTGACGGCTAATAAAACCCAAACTATTAATGCCCAAGGTCGTGATTGGCAAGTGACTATGAGTGTTTCTAATGGCATCACACTAGCACTAAAAAAGGTAAATATTGCCGTCGCACCTATTATAGAGGGACAGACACGCACCGCAGTGACGGATATTAATATAATGCTAAGTAACGTTGAGCAAGATATTGGTAGTTTGGACTTAACTGGCTCAAACCCAAATGGAGGTAGTCAGTGAAATCGCAGCATGGATTTACCTTACTTGAGTTGATGGTAGCCATGGCGATATTTGCGATGCTGGCAGTGGCTGGCTGGCAGGTATTTGATAGCGTCACCCGTGCTCGTGAACGGGCACAATTCCATGCAGATAATTTAGCTGTTTTACAGTACGCTTATTTGCAGCTACAACAAGATATCGGACAAATTATTCCTTATCAAGCTTTGAGCGGTCAAAATTCTGTCACTACTAACGATGCCATTACTGATGGTCAAGAAAAAATGCCTTTACCTGAACCTTTTATGAGTTTGGATGGGGAGCGTCTTAGCTTTGTCCGTTTTGCTGACCCTGACCCACGTTATCAAAGCAGTGCTAGCATGCAGCATGTTGAGTACGTTTTTGCCGATGAACGTCTGATTCGCCGTCAATATAGCAGTATAGGCAGAGGCACTGACAATATTAGCTTGGACAGCATATTGCTTGAAGGTGTGACAGCGGCGCGTTGGCAAGCCTATTTACCAGAAATAAGTACAAAGTTTCCCAATAAAGACAGCAGCAGTAATAATGCCAGTTTGAATAGCCAATTTGGGCAAGGGGCAGCTTCAGTCAATGGTCAGCCAGAGATTATGCTTTTACCAAAGGGAGTTGCTGTCACTTTCACTTATCAAGATATACCGATTACTTGGCAATGGGCGCTTGCTCCTCAGCCGATACCCAATAACAGCAAGAGTAATGGGAATACAAACAAGAACGTAGCTAATAATCCCAATGATAACGGTAGTGGTGGCAATAATAGTAACGGCAGCACTGATAGCACAACCGATGGCAAGGTAGAAAGCAATCGCTCAGAGAATAGCATTGAAAATGCGCCGTTTGGTCAATGATAGGGGTTATGATGCCAAGTAAGCCAAGCACACCAATGAAACCTGACTCTCAGCGCGGGGTAGCGCTATTAACTATTTTACTCTTGGTAGTTAGCATTACGGTGGTCGCAGGAGCGATGCTTGCCAGTCAAAAGATTGCAATTAGGCGCAGCGGCTTACTGTTTGATCAAAATCAGCTTTCACAGGATATTAATGCTGGTCAACAATTGGCAGTGACGATGATTCGTGCTGACGCTAAGCTGAATGATACCGATAGTCAGCAAGATATTTGGGCAAAGCCAGTACCGCCTTATATGTTTGGCACGCATGGCATTGGCATCGAATTACGGGATGAAGCCAGTCGCTTTAATATCAATAACTTATATCATAATGGCGCAGTTGATACTGATGCCTTAGACATATTTCAAAGATTGCTAACGCAATTAAATTTGGCGCCAGAAATTGCTGTTGCTGTCCTTGATTACCAAGATGCAGATAGTGAGGTTTATAAAGATGGCGGTGATGAAAGTACAGTTTATGCCCAGCAGTCTACTAACTCAGCGGATAACAGTTTACCTAATCAAGCATTGGTTAATATTGATCAGCTACAAAATATGAAAGGCGTAGATGCTGAAGTATTGGCAGCGTTACGACCTTATATCACTACGGTACCGTATTATTTACCCATTAATATTAATACGGCAAGTCCAGTGTTGCTTGCTGCCTTGCTCGAGGGCGCAAGCAGTCAGCAAATGCAGATGGTCGTGGAATTTCGAGAAAAGCAAGTATTTGAATCTATTGATGGACTTTGGCAACTGCCTATATTTGCAAGCTTAAATCAAGAGCAGAAAAAATCAATAACACCATTATTAGCAGTTGATAGCCAAGCTTTTACTGCGCTGATAACTGCTAGCGATAGTGCCGATGATGGGCAAGAAAGACAACGCTATGCGACCATTATCATTAGTAAAACTGCTGCTGATGCTACGGAAAATAGCAGTGGTAATAATGGTGGCAATAACGGTAATAGCGCTAACAATACTAAAAATGCTGATAATAAAAAGCCCAAAAACGTTAAAGTGGTTTCCCAGCGCCTTTGGGCATTCCGACCTGTTTTTTAGCCGGTATTATTAAAAATCGATAGTGTAGTAAACAGTAAACAGTAAACAGTAAACAGTAAAGGGCTAGTAAAAAGCTAATCACTTAAATGAGTTTCTTCGGTAGATTTCCAGTTATAAGCGCCATAAAACAGCATCTGCGCTTGGCGCGTGCAGTTATGTAGCATCAGCTGTTTTTTCCTTTCAATATCAGCTAAATCAACCTCATCATCATGATCTTCGGTATAAGTCAGCTCGAGCCAATCAATAATCCAAGAAAAGAACATATTGACCCCAGCCTCTGCCAGTAGTCTACGATCGTAAGTATTGATGTGGGTAAAAGCAGGTTGTAGCGCCAAGTCTTCTGCTAAGCTTTGCCCATGTTTTTTGATAAGCTCATTAATGGCTTTACGTACAGAATCTGAGCCACCATAGCGTTCACTGACCAAAAATTGCCAATAGTAAGGCTGCTCACTGACCATATGCAAAAACAACTGAATACTTTTAGCAATTTGACGCTCAAAGCTACGTTTACGTCCAATCTGTAGGCTTTCACTCAAAGTGGCTAGCGTACCACCCAATTCCTCAATAACCAAGGCGCGACCGAGCGATTCCATATCGTCAAAATGGCGATAAAAAGCTGTTGGCACTACACCAACTTCACGCGTCACCTGCCTGAGGCTAATAGAACTAAAGGATTGCCCGGTCATACATAAATCGAGCACCGCATTAAAAAAAGCGTGCCGAGTTTGAAGTTTTTTTTGTTCGCGACTGCTCATAATATTTCAAAATTACCAGATAGATGTCTATCATACTCATTTCATTGCAAAAATACGAATGAAATACGAATGAAGTACGTGGATATGATCTTAAATGTGGCTTTTAAACGATGGTTCCCCAATGTCCTTGCAGCTCTTGAGCAAGTTGATACGCTTCATGGTCATTCATGCCAGTGATAAAATCTAAAATATTAAGCATATTGTGATAGATATCATCGGCTAAGACACGGCGATGCTCATCAAGATGTGGCTGTAGCAATCTTAGTAGGCGCTGCTGCTCAAAGGACATCGATGTGCTGTGCTGATTTGTCCAAGCTAACGGCATAAATGCATCAAGCAGGCGTTGCAGGCATTGATTGGCCATCAACTCCATACGCACTTTACTTGGATGATTAAATATCTTTTCACGAGCCAATTGCTTAGCTTGGGCGATACCGCTCTGAACGCTGGCATCACAATGCGCAAATAGACTGCCTTGTAATGTACCCGCTAGCATCGCATCGCTATTGTTAATAAAAGCGTCAGTGACGGCATTGACTAAGCGCATCATTGCTCTTGCGCGTAATGATGCCAAATGCTGCCTGACCGACATATGTGCTGGCAAGCTAATGCTACTTGGACGCTCGCCAATCAGCTCATAAAAGATAGCAGCTACCTCGTTATAGGTAAGCATATTCAGATTGATACCATCTTCTAAATCTATTAGCGCATAGCAGATATCGTCGGCGGCTTCCAATAAGTAGGCGAGTGGATGACGGGAAAAACCCTCATGCTGCTGCGAGCGCGGTAGACTTAAGCAGGCGGCTAGCTCTTCTAATTGCACGGCTTCACTATAAAAGCAGCCAAATTTCTGAACATTACTAATAGGTTTCCCTTGATAAAGCTCATTGCTATGGGTGGCAAGCCAAGGGTATTTCATAAATGCGCCCAAAGTCGCGCAGGTTAAGCGCATACCGCCCATATCAGGATGATGCTCATTACGGGTAAGTATGCGAAAACCTTGCGCATTACCTTCATAAGCGAGCAAGTCCAATTGTTCATTGCTACTCATGCTTTTCAGCATTGCTTGGCGATCAGGGTGCATAAACCAGTCGCGAATAGCGTACTCTCCAGCATGACCAAATGGTGGATTACCAATATCATGGGCAAGGCAAGCTGCTTGTACAATCACACCAACATCAGCTGGCGATACATTGTTAGGTAAACCACCGTCTAATTTATCATGCAGCTTTTCTGCTGCCATAACGCCTAAAGAGCGTCCAATACACGAGACTTCAAGCGAATGCGTTAAGCGCGTATGAATGCCCAATTGATTGGTCAATGGATGGACTTGCGTTTTTTGATTGAGTTGACGGAAGGAGTGCGAAAACACCAATCGGTCATAGTCTTTATGAAAAGAGGAACGGGCGCTATCTTGCGCCGCGGCTTTTTTATTACTGCCTAAACGCTGGGCACTAAACAGCTTTGCCCAATGGCTACGGCTATTAAGGGGTTTATTAATAGAAGTGGTCATAGTTTATAATCCTTTATTTTTATTATTTAAATATTATTACTCCCAGTATAATAAAAAAAGCCAGCATCGAGGCTGGCTTTTGGTTGTTCTATGCTAAGACTGTGTAAATATACTATCTAATATTAAAGGTTAAGCATTAAACGTTAAAACGGAAATGCATGACATCGCCATCTTGTACGATATAGGTTTTACCTTCTAAACGCGATTTACCGGCAGCCGCAGCGCCTTTTTCACCGTTAAATTCTATAAAGTCGTCATAAGCAATCACTTCGGCACGAATAAAGCCGCGCTCAAAGTCAGTATGAATCACGCCAGCTGCTTGCGGAGCGGTTGCGCCAACAGCGACTGTCCAAGCTCGTACTTCTTTTACGCCTGCCGTAAAGTAAGTCTGCATATCTAGCAAGTCATAACCACCACGAATCACTTGGTCAAGACCGGCTTCTTCCATGTCCATCTCAGCTAAGAAGTCTTTTTTATCGTCTTCATCAAGCTGGGCAATCTCAGATTCGATTTGGTTGCATAGGGCGATAACGATAGAGTCTTCACCAGTAGCGTAATTGCGTACTGCATCTAGATATGGGTTATTTTCAAAGCCATCTTCACTGACGTTAGCGATATACATGGTAGGCTTTAGAGTAATTAAGCCATAACTTCTAATCAGTTTTTTCTCATCAGCATCAAGATTGGCAGCGCGCGCAGCTTGACCGTCGGCTAATAATGGCTCGATTTTCTTAAAGATATCAAGCATAGCTTGCGCATCTTTGTCGCCGCCTTTGGCTTTTTTGCTTAAGTTGTGGATAGCACGTTCAACGGCTTCTAAGTCGGCCAATGCCAATTCAGTATTAATGGTTTCGATATCATCAATCGGGCTAACGCGGCCATCAACGTGTACGACGTTGTCATCATCAAAGCAGCGTACTACGTGTGCAATGGCATCGGTCTCACGAATATTGGCTAAGAACTGGTTACCCATGCCTTCGCCTTTAGAAGCACCGGCGACCAAGCCTGCGATATCGACAAACTCCATCGTGGTTGGCAATACGCGCTCAGGGTTGACGATGTCAGCCAGTGCTTTTAGGCGTGGATCTGGCACAGGAACGATACCGGTATTGGGATCTTTGGTACAAAAGGGGAAGTTTTCAGCGGCGATACCCGCTTTGGTCAAGGCATTAAACAGGGTGGATTTACCCACGTTTGGTAGACCGACGATGCCGCAATTAAAACCCATAACATGCTCTCAATATATTGATAAAATCAGTTGGTATAAAGCTTAAATAAATAGTAAATCAAAATTGGGCGTATTGTAGCAAATTTATCCCAATATGGGTGAGGTTGTTATACTGGGTATTTGGATTTGCATGCCTCATGATCAGTTGCGTTTCGCGCTTTCATTATTATGCTAAGCTATGTTTTATAAATTGAACTTAATGCTGTTCAGCTATCATTGGTAGGTGAGCAATAGCATAAACTTTCATTATAAGCCTCAAAGGCTTTCATCAGATTAAATGCCTCTTTATCTCATATAGTGATAGAGGGTACTGCAAATAATATCAAAGGCAATCGCTCATAATGACCACCACAACTTTTGCGACACACCATTATAATTATCCACAAAACTTCATCGAAATGAAGCCTAAGCTTACGCGGCTTGAGCAGGCGATTAAAAAACTTGAAACCAATCTGATCACTGCGGATACTGAGGTATTAGAGCAAAGGCTTGCCAGTCATTTAGGGTTGCAAGTGGATTATGCCAGTGAACTCAATCCCAATCAGTTATTGGCTGCCACCACCATTGAAGGCAAGGTGTTAGTGATTGCCGGGGCGGGTTCTGGCAAAACCAAAACTTTAACGTATAGAACCAGCTACTTGATAGAAAATGGCGTGTCGCCAAAAGAGATTTTACTGTTAACCTTTACCCGTAAGGCGGCCAATGAAATCAAAAACCGCGCTAAGACATTGCTAGCAAGTTCTTTTTCTGGAGATAATCTAAGCAGTAACGAAGCGCTAAACGATATTACTAGCGGCACCTTCCATTCATTTTGTAATATGCTATTGCGCCAATATTCAGGGCTGCTCGGTATCAATCCGCGCTTTACTATTTTAGATACTGGCGATAGTGAAGATGCCATCGACTTAATTAATAAAGAAAAAAAGTATCCAACCAAAATAACCAATCAAGCGTTTCCGCGCAAAAAAACCTTGCAAAACATCTTTTCAACTTCTAGAAATCGGCGCATTCATATCCGCGAGTTAATCGAAAACAGCTATCCTGATATCGCTGTACACATTCCAGTTATTGAGCAATTGGCGGTCGATTTTCATGAATATAAACGCGCCAATCATTTATACGATTTTGACGACATCATCAGCCAAGTAGTACGGCACCTAAAGCGCAATGACACCTTTCGTCAGCTGCTACAAAACCAATATCGTTACATCATGGTTGATGAATATCAAGACACTAATATTCCTCAAAAAGAATTGATTGACCTTATATGTGCGCCCGCGTCGGTATCGCTGATGGTCGTTGGTGATGACAACCAAAGTATTTATGCCTTTCGCGGTGCCAATTATGAAAATATCTTATTATTTGGTGAAAGCTATCCCGAAGCAAAGCTGATTAAACTTGAGCAAAATTATCGTAGTACGCCAGCTGTTTTAGACTATATCAATGCCTTGTCTGCACAAATCACCTTGGGCTATCAAAAGCAGTTGTACTCTGGTATCGCTATCGACGGATTAAAGCCTATATTTCGCCGTTTGAGTGACGAGGCGAAAGAAGCGAAATATATCGCTGATAAAATTATCGAATTAAAACCCGACTACGGTTATCAAGACTTTGCGGTATTGTGCCGAACATCCTTTCAGTCAAACTATGTCCAACTAGAGTTTATGGAACGTAACATTCCGTTTATCGTTGTAGGCGGTATCCGTTTTATTGAGCGGCGCCATATCAAAGATGTCTTAGCATTTGTTAAAATACTCTATAACCCCAATGACACCATTGCATGGCATCGTATTTTGACTTTGTTTAAAGGGGTAGGGTCAGTGACAGCAACACGCTTGACTCAAGCAATCAATGCCGACAATAACTCATTTGAATCATTGTTAGCGAAAAATTTTGCCAAAAAAAGCCCACAACTTGAGCCACTTTACCAAATGCTGAGTAAAGCCAGTCAAGCAGAATCCGTAGAGAAAATTATCGAGCTGATTCTTGAGTTTTATATGCCAGTTTTAAAAATTAACGAAGATAATTGGCGTGAGCGTAGCGAAGATTTTCGTGTGCTCAAAAATCTAGCGACAGAGCATGATAGCCTTGATAAATTTCTAGAAAATCTTGCTCTTGATCCGCCTAATGATTCAGTGGCGACCGCAGGCGATCTTGAGCAAGGAGATGCGGATAATGACAAAGTCACTATCTCGACTATTCATAGTGCCAAAGGGCTTGAATGGCCAGTGGTATTTGTGAATTCGTTGGTCGATGGTATGACGCCGCATTACCGTTCATTAAGTGATTTTGAAGAGCTTGAAGAAGAGCGTAAGCTATTCTATGTCGCTTGTAGTCGTGCAAAAAGCAGGCTATTTTTAACGGCACCAGATTATTTTTCGAGCTATTCAGGGTATTTCGATAAAGTATCACGGTTTATAGCGGAGTTGCCCGCTGATAAGGTAACGATTGAGACTAGCAAAAAGGCTATAGATGAGAGTGATGATCCAGTTTGGTGGTAATGGAGTGAATCCAATGTCAAGGTAGATACGATATTAAAATCTATTAAGCTGATATTTTAACTTTTTCTAGAATTTAATGTTTTAAAGAACTGCTTTTTTGAATAAATATTTTCATTATTCCTTTTGCTATTCCTTCCAAAAATAGCTTCTGAAAAAATACATAACCAAAAGTATTTAATAGCAAAAATATTTATCAGATAAGGGTTTAATATTTGCCTCAATGCGTTACTATGACTACCTTATCTGTTATATCTATTTTATTACACACTCTGTATTAAGACCTTAAAAAAAGGACAGGTTATGCGCTATGAAGTTATCGTTATCGGTGCAGGTATGGTTGGCACATCGGTTGCTTGGCATCTACAAAAAAATAATACTGAAGTTTTGCTTTTAGATAAAAAACTGCCAGGTTCAGAAACTTCGTATGGCAATGCTGGATTGATTCAACGCGAAGCGATACATACGCATCCGTTTCCGCGCCATCTGACTGAGATGATACGGGTATTGCCGAACCAAGGGACGGACATTCGCTATCGTATACCGGCGATTCTTCGTTATCATCAGGCGCTATTACAATACTGGAAGTACTCTACTCCGGCTTCAGTGAAAAAAATCGAAGCCGAATGGCAGACCCTGATTGCGCATTGCACCAGTGAACACCAAACCATGATTAGCGCCGCGGACGCTGAATATCTGATCAGCCGGAAAGGTTGGTTGCAGTTGCATCGTTCTGAAGAGACTTTGAAAGTAGCTGTTGCTGCCGCAATCAAAGATCGCAATCAGGGCGTTGAGCATAATGTATTGACAGTAGAAGAATTAAAAGTCATGGAGCCTAGCGCAAATTTTGATGGCTTTGTCGGTGCGATTCATTGGTTAAACTCTTGGCAAGTTTCAAACCCAAGCTTATTGGTTAAAGCCTATGCAAAAAACTTCCAAGAAATGGGCGGCACCATTAAAGAAACCAGCGTCAAAGAAATCGTACAAGAAGCAGACGGTTGGAAAGTCATCACTGATAGCGAGACGTTTTATAGTGATAAATTAGTCATCGCAGCAGGACCTTGGTCTAATGATTTGATTAAGCCGCTTGGTTATGATTTGCCATTATTCCCAATGCGTGGCTATCATCAGCATTTTAAAGTGACGGATAAAAATACCATCAATCACAGTATGTTTGATATGGACAAAGGCTTTGTCATGGGTCCGATGCAACAAGGTATCCGTATTACTACCGGTGCTGAGATGACTACCATGGATGCGCCAAAGAATTTTGGACAATTAAATACGGTGCTCAAACTGGCACGTAAAATATTACCATTGGAAGATGCAGTCGAGAGCGAAGCATGGGCAGGTTCACGTCCTTGTATGCCAGATATGAAACCGGTTATTGGTCCTGCTGATAAACATGATAAGCTATGGTTTGCCTTTGGTCACAGTCATCAAGGTTTCACTTTAGGACCGATGACTGGTCGTCTGGTTGAAGAGATGATTCATGAAAAGCCACTATTGGTCGATATTGCACCCTTTAGCGCCGATCGCTTTTCTAAATAATGTACCCAGCCTATAAATATAATGCTATAAGGATAAAAAATAATGAAAAAGCTGCATAGTAGTGAGCGCATGAGTAAGATTGTCATTCATAACAATACGATTTATTTGTCAGGTCAAGTTGGTAACGCTGAAGATGATATCAAAGCCCAAACGCTAACTTGCCTAGAAAAAATCGAAGGCTTGCTACAAGAAGTTGGTAGTGACAAATCAAAGCTACTCATGGCGACTGTTTGGGTAAAAAGCATGTCAGATTTTGCAGCGATGAATGAAGTATGGGACAAGTGGTTTGAGGGTGTACAACCACCCGCCCGTGCATGCGGTGAATCTGCACTGGCACGTCCTGAGCTGTTGGTTGAGATTACCGCTATCGCTGCTGAATAAATATCGGCATCGAAAATTGAGTAATGATAAAAGGGTGTGATATGACTATCACGCCCTTTTTGATGAGCAACACATGCAAATAGTCTATAATCAACTTCGTTGACAGTATTGACAGTTATTTGATGAGCAGCAAAAAAGGGTTATAAAGAATGATTAATAATAAAATCTATCACTCAATTTATGTATTGGCAGAAAAGCTATTAGAAGCTGATAGTGCCAATGATAAAAAGACGTTTGATATGCTGTATATACAGCTAAAAGAGTTGTGCATTGAAAATGAGAAAGGCAATAAAGATCATCCAGAGCAGTGGGAGACATTGGCTGATTTTACAGAAGATTTGGATGAAGCACTGCTTATCTACCAAAAAGCCCTGAATAAAGCCGCAGCGCTTGATTCAAAAGAGCATTTATCATCGATAGCCTTCTCTATGGCTGAGCTACAGAGCGAGCTTGGACAGACAGAGGCGGCGATTAAGAGCTTACAAAATGCTAAAATAACGGCCAGTAAGCTCGATGATAAAGCGTTTAGAGTTGAGATAAGTAAAATGCTTGCGGAATTACTAGCAGAATAATCCTAGCTGTCGCTATTTGTTATGTATACAGCGCCCTTGTCATTTAGAAAGGTGACGCTGCCAACGTTAACACCAAAATCAAAACAGATATTCTGCATTATAAAATAATGATATCACTCTTATTGTCCTGTCCATACCGCAGGACGCTTTTCGATAAAGGCGTTGATGCCTTCGCTCACGTCATCCGCCATCATATTGCAGGTCATCACCTCACCGGCATATTCATAAGCTTCTGCCAACTCCATATCCAATTGCTTATAAAACATATTTTTTCCTGTTCTAACAGCGACTGAAGATTTAGCAGTAATAGCGTCTATCAAAGATTGCAGCGTCTGGTCTAATTGTTCAGCGCTTGCTACACGATTGATGAGTCCTTGCTGCAGTGCAGTATGCGCATCAATAAATTCACCAGTAATCAACATCTCAAATGCTTGCTTGCGAGATAGATTGCGGCTGACTGCCACAGCAGGCGTAGAACAAAACAGTCCGACATTTATTCCAGAGGTTGCAAATTTTGCATTATCAGAGGCAACCGCCAAGTCACACGCGGCGACCAGCTGACAGCCAGCAGCGGTAGCGATGCCTTCTACTTTAGCTATCACCACTTGCGGCATACGATTGATGGTCAGCATCATCTGACTACACTGCTCAAATAAGGCGCGCTGAAAAGCCTCATCTGGATTGGCACGCATCTCTTTGAGGTTATGTCCGGCACAAAACGCCTTGCCATTTGCGGCAATCACCACCACTTGAATATTGCGGTCTTGAGCAATATTGTCCAGCTCTGCTTGCATGGTGGTTAGCAGCTCAACCGATAAAGCATTAAATTGTTTGGGGCTATTGAGTGTCAACGTTACAATGCTGTCTGAGTTTTCTCTGATAACTAATAGCTTGTTAGAGCTTGTATCTATCGAGGAGGGCACTGATTGATTGGAATTAAACTGGGTCATTTATCATCCTTGATAATATGTGGCTAAGTTTAGAGTAAAGTATAAAGCCTATTTAAATTATGACTCAAATAGTAGCATGCTTAATCAGTTAAGCAAGAGGTCGTTGATACTGTATAAAAATAGCGCTCTTATATGCTAAGAGCGCTATTGCCGTAAGGAATTATTTTTTATAAAATGGTGTGCTTACTACAAGTGATTATGTTTATTTTATACTTTGACCCAATTTTATCGCCGCAGCAATATTGGCAGCGGTAGTTTCAATATTGCGGTAAGCATTTTTAAAAACGTTATCGATGGACTCTAGCTTTTGGATACTGGGCATAATGACATTGAACTGACTTGTTTGAGCCGTTTCTAGATTATCTACACTACCGCAAATAGCAATCACTGGCGTGTTGCTGGTTTTAGCAATTTGGCTGATGCCGCCAGCTACCTTACCCATGGCAGTTTGGGCGTCAAGTTTGCCTTCGCCAGTGATGACCAAGTCTGCATCAGCGATATGCTGTGATAAGTTGGCAACTTCTGCAACGGTGTTAAAACCTGACTTCAACTCAGCTTTGCAAAAGCTCATTAATGCATAGCCAAGCCCACCTGCAGCGCCCGCGCCCGCTATCTCTTGATAATTTTGATAGCCTTGCTGCTCGCATATAGCGGCAAAATGACTTAACGCTTGGTCCAAATCATTGACTTGCTGCGGATTGGCACCTTTTTGAGGACCAAATATTGCACTCGCACCCAAAGTGCCACATAGAGGGTTAGTGACATCACAAGCCACCTCAAATACAGTCTCTAACACGCTGGCATGGAAGCTTGTCGCATCTAATCGTTGTAAGTTGGCAAGCGCACCGCCGCCTTGGACTAACGTATTATCATCACTATCATAAAACGTCATGCCAAGTGCCGTTAGCATACCAAGTCCTGCATCATTGGTAGCACTACCACCGAGACCAATGATAATACGCTTGACCCCTTCATCCAAAGCATCCACAATCAGCTCGCCAACGCCATAGCTGCTCGCGATGACGGGATTGCGCTCTGCCACAGTCAATAAATGTAAACCACAGGCTTGAGCAATTTCAATTACTGCCGTCGCATCAGGCAGTAATAAATACTTTGCGCTAATGGGTCGCATCAACGGGTCATGGACACGCACTTCTTTCCAGCGTCCACCTAACACATAAGACAATACTGCAGAGGTGCCTTCGCCACCGTCTGCCATGGGTAGCAGCTTATAGTCAGCGTCAGGGAATACTTGACTGAATCCAGCTTGGATAGCATGGCAGACTTCTAAAGCTTCTAAGCTTTCCTTAAACGAGTCGGGGGCGATTAAAATTTTCATTAGTCTCTCTGTCTATTGATAGATCAAAATATTTAAATAAATACTAAAGTTAATAACCAAATAAAGAGAATACTAGTAACCCCTTGAATACCAGTGGCGACTGAATGCGCTTTATAGGCTTGTGACACACTCATACGACTAAACTGACTGACAATCCAAAAGAAGCTGTCGTTAGCATGTGAGATAGTCATCGCACCGGCACCGATAGCCATCACACAAAAAACCCGACCAAGCTCACTATCAAGTCCAATCTGATCCAATAACGGTGCGACCATGGCAGATGTGGTCACCAAGGCAACCGTAGTTGAACCTTGAGCTGTTTTTAGGGCGGCTGAAACGATAAATGGCATAAATATACCAAGACCTAATGCTGATAAAGTCGTTCCTAGATAGTCGCCTATTGGGGTAACTTTAAGCATGGCACCAAATGCACCGCCAGCACCAGTGATTAAAAGAATAGGTGCTGCGACGACCAAGCCTTGAGCAATGCTATCACTAATTTGCTGAGTTTTATTACTACCATTGATTAATAAGAACGATAAAAACAGACCAATAAGTAAGGCGGTCAGTGGATTACCGATAAATACTAAGATATCAATAATGAATCCCGTGCCTAAAGGTGCAGTAGGGACGTTGGCAACAGAGGATAAGCATATTAAAAGGATGGGAACGATAATAGGTAAGAAAGCCATAATGGCTGACGGCATACTATTATAGTCTTCACGAGATTTCATGTTTGCAGGGACAATGGGTATATTGTCAGCGTCTATATTGTCTGGTTCAACATCAAGAAAACGGTTAGACCACAACCAGCCTGCCAAGACAGCAACAACGGTCACAACTACACCAACCATGATGACCAAACCCAAATTTGACTCAAGTCCTAAGTTGCCAGCCGCAGCGATAGGTCCGGGGGTAGGTGGTACAAAGGTATGAGTTGCATACAATCCAGTCGCTAAAGCAATACTCATTGCCACGCTAGATACTTTTAAGCGTTCAGCCAAAGACTCTTTTAAAGAGTTTAGGATGATGTAGCCTGAATCACAAAACACTGGAATGGAAACCACCGCGCCGACGATAGACATCGTCAATGTGGGAAAGCGTGGCCCTAAAAAATTGATGACTGTTTCAGCCATCACAATTGCCGCACCTGTCTTTTCCAGTATCAGTCCAATAATAGTACCAAATACAATCACCAAACCGATATAACCTAAGATACCACCGAAGCCATCAGAAATGGTTTTTGCGACTGTATCAAGGGGCACTTGATAAAATAATGCCACCAAAAAAGCAGACAGTATCAAGACTAAAAAGGGATGCCACTTCAGTTTTGCCGTCGCAAAAATAATAAAAAGAATGGTCAGTACAAGCCAAAATACAATCATTACCGTCTCTATATGTATTATTGATATCTTAATTACTTACGCCGCTATCACTTAACTTGGCATAAATAATGATATGGATTTTTAAAGGGGCGTATTCTATAGTAAATTCACGTTACTAGGGAATCTATTCGGCTCATATTTGATTTTATACATGGTAAAGCCTAGATACTCTGCTAGTATGTGATTTTTGTTTAACATGTGCCACATTTAGGATACCTCCCTTGACTATATTTACTGTTCCAGTAATTCCTAATATCGAAAATAATGAGCTACGCCAGCAGCTACAGCAGATTATAGATCTAAAGACCAAGCCGCTTGGTGCGCTTGGTCGTTTAGAAGAGCTTGCCCTACAATTGGGCATGATTCAAGGGTCAATAACGCCAAAAATTGAGCAGCCAAAAATTCGAGTATTTGCAGCAGACCATGGTTTAACCAAGCATGGCACTTCTGCGTTTCCTAGTGCGGTCACAGCGCAAATGGTTTATAACTTTCTGCAGGGCGGCGCTGCTATCAACGTCTTAGCACGCCAGCATAATATTGAACTTAAAGTAGTCGATGCTGGGGTAGATACTGACTTTGACGACTCTCCTTTTAAAGACCATCCGCAACTACTCGATTATAAAGTCCGTCTTGCTAGTCGCGACGCCTTAACAGAACCTGCGATGACCGAGACAGAATGCTTAGCTGCATTAGAGAACGGCATGAGTGTGGTTAAAAACATGGCAGGCAATCTATTGATTGTTGGTGAAATGGGCATCGGTAATACTTCAGCAGCGAGTCTTTTATTGGCAAGACTGGGTGATGTGCCTATCAGAGATTGTATCGGTCGCGGCACAGGACTCGATGATGCAGGATTGGCGCATAAACAACATATCTTAACCCAAGTATTAGAGCGCCATAGTCAAGCACAAGCGCCATTGAACGTACTTGCGGCACTAGGTGGACTTGAGATTGCTATGATGGCAGGCGCGCTGCTTCAGGCTGCCAGTGAGCGCCGTATTTTATTAATCGATGGTTTTATCGCTAGTAGCGCATTATTGGTCGCCGAGCGCTTAGCGCCGGGTGTTGCTCAATATGCTATCTTTGCTCATCACTCTGTTGAGCCGGGGCATGCGCATTTACTCAAGCTGCTCAATGCTGAGCCACTACTGAATATGGGCATGCGCTTAGGCGAAGGTAGTGGCGCAGCATTAGCATATCCAATTTTGCAATCGGCCTGTGCCATTATCAATGAGATGGCAAGTTTTAGTGATGCTGGTATCAGTGAGCAAAGCAAGTGATGTTAAGCTCATCTCCAAAGCTATCTCTATTGCAGCGTCTCCGTTATGAAGCTCGATTGGTATTGGTAGCTATTCAGTTTTTAACCCGCCTACCTATACCGTCTTTTAGTCATTATGAGCCGCAATGGCTACATCAAAGCAGCCGCTATTTTCCAGCAGTAGGCTTATTGATTGGTGTCCTTTGTGCTGGCGTATTTTGGCTGGGCAGTATTTTATTTACGCCATTGGTCGCAGCAGTGATAAGTACAGCGTTTGGGATTAAGCTTACTGGCGCTTTTCATGAAGATGGACTTGCTGATAGCTGCGATGGGCTAGGCGGTGGTTTAACCCGTGAGCGTACCTTGGAGATTATGAAAGACTCGCGTTTAGGCACTTATGGCGTATTGGGTTTGGTGTCAGCGTTATTGCTTAAAATAAGCTTGCTTGCAGCTATGCCACTATCCGTTGCTATCGTCGCGCTTATTATTGGACATACGGCTTCACGTTTACTTTGTATTAGCTTGCTTACTTTACTGCCTTATGGCGGTGAGATAGAGCATGCTAAAGCCAAGCCAATGGCGCAGCAGCTGACACCATTACAAGCGCTATATAGTAGTGGCTGGCTCATATTAGCGATTGTTTTGGTCACAATTATATTTCCCAATACGATGCAGCAGATTGGTCTTGGTAAATGGCTGCTAGCATTGGTGTTGGCTTTGATAGCCACTGATTATATGCGCCGTTTATTACGTAGGCGTCTAGATGGCTATACGGGTGATGGATTGGGTGCAACGCAACAGCTTAGCGAGATGGCCATTTATGTAGGGCTTGCTGCTACCGTTCCATTTATATAATATTTAAAAATCCATTAAAGGAAATAATCATTAATGATTCTCTATATTTGGCGTCATCCCAAGCCGCTAAGTACCGACGGACTTTGTATTGGACAAACCGACGTCAATGTAAATAGGCGCAAACTAAAGCGGCTTGCCAATAAAATACAGCGCTTTGTACGACTACATCAATTACCCAAAATGATTTGGGTCAGCCCGTTACAGCGCTCGTTAAAAGTTGGGCAAATATTAGCGCAGCGCGGCTTTCAATATCAAGTTGCGCCTGAATTAGCTGAGATTCATTTCGGTGAATGGGATGGTAAGTTTTGGCAGCAGATAGAAAAACAAGCAATTGATGAATGGTGCGATAACTTTGCCAATTTCTCGCCTGCTAATGGCGAAAGCTTGCAACAGCTATTTAATCGAGCTGAGATTTGGTTAGATAAAATAGCTGTTGAGCAAGTAAATACACCAGTATTGGCTATCGGACATGCTGGTTGGATCAATGCCGCTAAGATGATTGCGACTGATCAAGCGGTGCCGAATCTTGCAATTAACTGGCTACGCTCTGTCGCATATCTGTCTTGTAATCGCATTGATATTTAAGAAAAAAAATGGTCATTATATTGACCATTTTTGATGTTTGATAGATTTAAATTCTTATTAACAGTCAGCTTGTAGCTCATCGATTTTCTCAAAACGTGCTCTCTCGTTTTCTGCTACTCCTGAGTCCGAATCAAAACTCACATAAATGCCCTGATCATCTAGTGTCGCATACCAATGGTCTGTATTATTATCAGTTAAGATTTGAAAGTATTTATCATTAACGATTCTACCCACTTTATAAATCTCACCTTCGTTATAAAAGTGATTGCCTTGGGTACAGCGTAATTTGTCATCAGTATTTATCATTTATCATAACGTCCTATATTTAAGATACTAAATAATATAGAGACAGCATAGCAACCATAGATGTAGGAATACAGAGGAATTTGGCGGCAATACTTTATCATTACGTATACAATGTTTACCACATGTATCAGCACCAATCTAAAAGACAAATTCTAAAATCAACACAAAAAAAACCAGCAACGTAAAGTTGCTGGTTTTTTATTGCGACTAAAACTTAGTATGCTAAAGATTACTCTTCGTTTTCGTCTGCAGCGTTGTCTGCGTCTAAATCTTCGTTGTCGCCATCTTCAGAAAGAATGGTCACTAGAATAGTAGCAGTAACGTCATGATGTAGTTGAATATCAACATTATATTCACCAATTTGACGCAAAGTGCCTTCAGGTAGCTTGATTTCAGCACGGTCTACTTCTAGACCTGAGTTAGTCAATGCTTCAGCGATATCGCGTGTACCGATAGAGCCGAATAGCTTGCCTTCGTCACCTGATTTAGCACGCATGATCACATTAACGTCAGTTAATGCATCAGCACGTTCTTGAGCAACAGCTACTTCTTTTGCTTCTTCAGCTTCAAGTTCAGCACGACGTGCTTCGAACTTTTCAATGTTAAGCTTAGTAGCAGGTAGTGCTTTACCCAAAGGGATAAGAAAGTTACGTCCGTAACCTGGTTTCACATCGACAGTTTCACCGAGTTTACCAAGGTTGACGATACGCTGTAACAAAATAATTTGCATGAGTCATTCCTAGTTAACGGTTAACCCTGATGGTTATCAGTGTATGGAAGTAGCGATAAATAACGAGCTTGCTTGATAGCAGTCGCTAGTTGACGCTGATATTTAGTAGATGTACCGGTAATGCGGCTTGGTACGATCTTGCCATTATCACTGATATACTGTTTTAGCAATTCAACATCTTTATAATCGATGTGAGTGATGCCTTCAGCAGTGAAACGGCAGAATTTGCGACGGCGATAGAAACGTGCCATGAGTATTCTCCTTTAATTAGTCTTCACTGTGGTCGTTGTCGTCGTTATCATCACGATCTGGACGACGAGTAGTTGCTTTGCGTGCGCGTTTTTCATCGGCATTCTTGGCTAACTGCGACTCTTCAGTGACAGCATCGTCACGGCGCATAACTAGACTACGAATGATCGCGTCGTTATAACGGAATAATTCTTCAAGTTCAGCTAAAGTCTCGCCGTCAGTTTCGATGTTGAAAAGAACGTAATGAGCTTTGTGAATCTTGTTGATTGGGTAAGCCAGTTGACGACGACCCCAATCTTCTAGACGATGGATGGTGCCGTTGTTGTCTTGAACTAACTTGATATAGCGTTCAACCATGCCGACCACTTGGTCGCTTTGGTCTGGGTGTACAAGTAACACCAGTTCGTAATGTCGCATTATGACTCCTTACGGATTAGTAGCTATTAACCCTATGTTAATAGCAAGGAGATTTATAAGGTAAGCTCAAATCCTACCCATTATTATAAATAATTAACAGAGAATAAGCTTAGTTTATAAAGCGCCGTATTATAACAGTAGTCACTGGTTAACACAAAGGTTAATCAATGTGCTGCTATTAATAAAGATTATTAATCGAAAACAGATGTTTTTTATCAATAAAAAAACAACGCTGATATGCTGCCTTTTTGACAAAATAATAAAAGTTGTCGTTGATAAAAAACTATTTTATTTTAGGCTCTTTTACTAATTGACTGCTGTCAGCTTTAACTACTAGGGTTTTAGCCAATTTGTCATGCCAACCGATATTTTCAGGGCTTTTAGAAGCCATGTAATAATGAATAGCAATGATGACAAAACCTAAAAAGCTGGTAAAAGAGAACAGTAAGTTATAAATAATGAATAACAACAAGGTACGCATACCGATAAGCTTGGTAAAAGAAGGCAGGCGATGCGTGGTTTGATCGACGACACGGATACCAGTAATCAGCTTACCTAATGATTGCCCACGCAAAGTAATAAATATCAATTGTAGCGCAAACAAACCAAAGACCATGACTTGCGATATCATCAAGGTGCTACTAGGTAGGCTTTCCATCAATTTTACTGAGTATTGATAAGCGACGTCCATATTTTGGATGTTCTGGAATTTACTATAATCCACATCCATTTTGGTCAATGCCATCACAAGAGGGAAAATCGCCAATACATACAGTAAGCCATTTAATATAGTTGCTAAGACTCGCGACATAATAGGCGCCAGTACAACATTACCAATGACTTTGTCGTTGGCAGTGGCATTTTTATTCGCACCAGGCTTATTTAATGAGGCATTGCCAGTTGGCTTATATTGACGATTGGTCGTCATGTCTGTTTTGGTCGTGTTTTTTGAACGTTCAGGCTTGCCATATAAGCGATCTAGTGATACTGATTTTTTGTCTTTATTGGCATCTGCGTCATCATCCTCTGGGAAGATAGTAACATTGTTGATAATAGAGTCATTAACCTCATGCGTTGCTATATGAGCAGCTGCAGGGCGATAAAAAGCTTGATTGTTAGTCAAATTACCAACGCGCTGCCACTGATCTAAGCCTTCGTGCCAGATCAAATCATCTAATTGCACTTCACCAGAGGTGAGCATAATATTGAGCTGATCCAAGGTGTATGGACCGGCTTGAACGTTATTTCGAGCAAGGAAAATCTGCATAGTTGCCTACATCGTTGGTCATATCTTAGATCACTATATTAGGGCGTATTTAAAATTCACAAGTCGTCTTTTTTAGAAATATACTCTTGTGCTAAATACAGCATAGGGTTTGCTGCCATTTCATCAAAATAGATGATAATTGGTAAACAAACCCTAATAATAAAGTGTACAAGTATTACTTGTTACTATTAATCTTTATTAAGTAACCTTTAAACGGCAGCTTACTTTACTTCTTCACCTGCTAAGAAGAACCAAGTATCTAGTACTGAGTCAGGATTTAATGACACTGAGCTGATACCTTGCTCCATTAGCCACATAGCTAGATCTGGATGGTCTGATGGACCTTGACCACAGATACCGACGTATTTGCCTGCTTTACGGCAAGCATCAATCGCCATTGATAACAGCTTTTTAACCGCAGGATCGCGCTCATCAAACAGATGTGAGACGATACCTGAGTCACGGTCAAGACCTAGGGTCAACTGTGTCAAGTCATTTGAGCCGATTGAGAAACCATCGAAGTGTTCTAAGAACTCTTCTGCTAGTAAGCAGTTGGTTGGCAGCTCACACATCATGATGATACGTAGACCGTTTTCACCACGTTTTAGACCATTTTTCTCAAGCAATTCAATCACTTGTTTGGCTTCGCCAACCGTACGGACGAATGGAATCATAATCTCAACGTTGGTCAAGCCCATCTCATCACGTACGCGCTTTAGTGCTTTACACTCAAGCTCGAAGCAATCACGGAAGTTATCAGAGACGTAGCGACTAGCACCACGGAAACCAAGCATTGGGTTCTCTTCTGATGGCTCATACAATTTGCCACCTAAAAGATTGGCGTATTCGTTCGATTTAAAATCTGACATACGAACGATAACTGGCTGATCCATAAAGGCAACGGCTAGGGTAGAGATACCTTCGACCAATTTATCAACGTAAAAATCAACTGGTGAAGCATAACCTGCAATGCGCTCATTGATCGCTTGTGAGATTTCACGTGGCAAGCTGTTCATGTTAAGCAGCGCTTTTGGATGCACACCAATCATACGGTTAATGATGAATTCAAGACGGGCAAGACCAATACCTTCGTTTGGCATTTGGGTAAATGAGAAAGCACGATCTGGGTTACCAACGTTCATCATTACTTTAAATGCAAGCTCTGGCATAGATTCAACAGAGTTGGTCTGTACTTCAAAATCAATCTGACCTTCATAAATAAAACCAGTATCACCTTCAGCACAAGAAACTGTTACGTCTTGACCATCAACCAATAATTCAGTGGCATTACCACAACCAACGATTGCTGGTACACCAAGCTCACGCGCGATAATCGCTGCGTGACAGGTACGACCACCACGGTTAGTGATGATAGCAGAGGCGCGCTTCATGACTGGTTCCCAATCCGGATCGGTCATGTCTGATACGAGTACGTCGCCGTCTTGTACTTTGTCCATCTCGTTTAGGTTGCTAACGACACGTACTTTACCAGCGCCGATACGTTGACCGATTGAGCGACCTTCGCATAAAATTTTAGCATCACCAGTATTGATGATATAACGCTCCATGACATTGCTATCTTGGCGGCTCTTAACCGTTTCAGGACGTGCCTGAACAATAAAGATTTCATTGGTGTCGCCGTCTTTTGCCCACTCGATATCCATCGCTTGACCGTAATGCTTTTCAATGGTCATTGCTTGTTTGGCAAGTGAGTTCAGCTCTTCAGTTGATAAAGAGAACTGCATACGATCTTGTTTCTCGACATCAATAATTTTTACAGATTTAGTAGTACTACCTTCATCACCATAAATCATTTTCTTATGCTTGCTACCTAGGTTGCGACGGATAATCGCCGGTTTGCCATTAGCAAGTAGTTGTTTTGATACATAGAATTCATCAGGGTTAACCGCGCCCTGTACGACCATTTCACCTAAGCCGTAGCTTGAGGTGATAAAGACCACTTGGTCAAAACCACTTTCTGTATCTAGAGTGAACATGACACCAGCGGCGCCAGTTTCTGAGCGTACCATACGCTGTACAGCAGCAGATAGCGCTACGCCCTCATGTTCAAAGCCTTTATGGACACGATAAGAGATAGCACGGTCATTATATAAAGAAGCAAATACTTCTTTAATCGCAATAAGAACGTTATCAATACCACGAATGTTCAAAAAGGTTTCTTGTTGACCAGCAAACGAGGCATCTGGCAAATCTTCAGCAGTGGCAGAAGAACGTACCGCAACGGCAATCTCTTTACCATCGCTCATTGCTTCGAATGATGCACGAACCGCTTGCTCAAGATCTTTTGGCAGTTCTTGCTCAATAATCCAAGTACGGATTTTTTTGCCAGTTTCAGCAAGCTTATTCACATCATTGACATCTAAGCTTTTAAGCTCGCTGTTAATTTTGTCAAGTAAGCCAGTTTCTGTTAAAAACTGGTTAAAAGCATTTGAAGTTGTGGCAAAGCCGCCTGGAACACTAACGCCCAAATCAGATAGATGACTGATCATTTCACCAAGTGAAGCGTTTTTGCCACCGACCATTTCAATGTCGTCTTTTCCTAACTGATCAAGGTTGATTACAAGTGCTGTAGATTGCGCTGCCATGATAACTCCAGAAAATAAGGTTATTTAGTAAAGATTATAATGGTCGATTATACCTCTATATTTTGAGAAATTCGAGAGCTTGAAGCAAAAAAATGATGAAAAAGGTACAAATTGTGGCTTTTGCTACATATTTATGAGTAGAGCTCATCAGATTTAGCGAACTTAATATTGGTTTTCCTTTGAGCTGTGATATCAAAATCTGCGTAATGCTAAGTGTACGCTTGTAACATTGGTTACTATTAAGCGCCTATTATGCGTATAATATAGGGTATAAATCTGAGACACAGATGACCAAACTATTCAGCGCTAAATGCTAAAAATTAAAGGCTGCTATTGAGTTTTCAACCAAGGTTAAAACAAGGGTATCAACGTTATGTACGTAAATCATTCGTCCCCACAAACCAATTCTACGATTCAGAACAAGCAGGCTTTAGAAGTCGATAACGCAGAAAACATAAGAACCGCGTTTTTTATCTCTGACGGTACAGCTATTACAGCAGAGACCCTTGGACGCGCTATTTTGAGTCAGTTTGCCTCAGTACCGTTTGAAACTCGAGTGTTGCCTTATGTGGATAATCTAGAGCGTGCTGAAGATGCCGTTGAGCAAATCAATATCGCTTATCAGCGAGATGGCTTGTTGCCATTAGTGTTCGATACCATCGTCAGTCCTGAGATTCGTGAGAAAATCAATTCAGCGCACAGCTGTAATTTGGATATGTACGAAGGTTTAATCGGTCGCGTAGCAGAAGAGACGGGCGTGGAGCCGGATGGGCATTCAGGTCATGCACATGATAACGTTGACTCTGAGACTTATAAAGAGCGTATCGATGCTGTGCATTTTGCCCTAGATAACGATGATGGCGCCCGTACCCGTCATTATCATGCAGCAGATATTATTCTTATCGGCGTTTCGCGCTCTGGTAAGACGCCAACCTCATTATATTTGGCGCTACAATTTGGCATTCGGGCGGCAAATTATCCTTTGACTGAAGAAGATTTAAATCATAATCAACTACCAAAAGCACTACGTGAGCACAAACATAAGCTATTTGGTTTGATTATCGATACCGATCGTTTAGTGAAAATTCGTCAAGAGCGCCGCGCAGGCAGTCGTTATTCAAGCTATCAGCAATGTCAGCAAGAGCAGCGTGCGATACAAGGGATTTATACCTCGCAAGGCATTCCAAGTCTTGATGTCTCAGAGATGTCGGTTGAAGAGATTGCCACTCGTATCCTACAGATGACCGGTCTAAAACGCCGTATTGGCTAATTAACGTTATCAATCTCATAACGACTGCCATTATATTTTAAAAAGCAATAGCAAAAAATAGCCAGCAGAATAGAACTGTGATAGCTGTATTGTAAAACAACGTCTCACCACGTATGGTGGTCGAACTTTAGCACGACAAGAGTTTGTCTAAACACTGATGCAGATAGTAATGACATCCGCCTGCTAAAAACATACTGAAAAACAGATTCATAAATTAATAAAGAGGATACGATGGTAAGCAAACCTATAAGCGACGCAACCAATGATACTGGTAAAGACACCAAAACTGAGGTATCTAATAAAGAGAGTGGTCGTCCGCCAACTCTTGAGCATACTAAAGGTAAGAATAAAGAACAAAAAATCGAACAAACGCATGAGCAAGTCACTGAAGACATCATGCATCATCCAGATTTGGTGAATCCACTGGATGATACGCGTATTGATGTAAAATCTGGCTTTACTAAGGATTCACAACGTTTAAAAAGTGATAAGCATGAGTTTGAATACGATGCGGTTGTCTTAGGCGCAGGTCCTGCTGGCGAAGCGGCTGCCATGAAGCTTGCCAAATCAGGCAAAAAAGTGGTGGTCATTGACCCGCGTGAACAAGTAGGTGGTAACTGTACTCATGTTGGTACGATTCCAAGCAAAGCTTTGCGCCAGTCAGTTTTTAACTTGATTAACTTTCGCCGTGATCAGATGTTTACCAAGGCGATGGACTATCATCAAGTGCCGCTGAATATTGTGTTAGCCAAAGCTCGAAAAGTCATTCTTCAACAGGTTCAAACGCATACCCGCTTTTATGAGCGTAACCAGATTGAAGTTATTCATGGTTGGGCAAATTTCATCGATAAAAACACCATACGTATCGAGATTGATGAAAATACCTTTGAAACCATTACCTTTAATAAGGCAATCATTACCGTTGGTAGCCGACCGTATCGCCCTGATATCTTAGACTTTAATCATCCGCGTGTGTTTGATTCTGATAAAATTCTACAGATGGATTATGTGGTTAAGAAAATCATTATTTATGGCGCTGGCGTGATTGGCTGTGAGTATGCTTCTATTTTCACCGGTCTTGGCTATAAAGTAGATTTGATTAATAACCAAAACCAACTGCTAAGCTATTTGGATAGTGAAATCAGTGACGCCATTGCTCATGATTTCCGTCAATTTGGTGTGGTTATCCGTAGCAATGAAGAGATTGACCATTTAGAAACACATGATGACTGTGTGATTTTGCATCTAAAAAGTGGTAAAAAAATCAAGTCTGATGCGATTTTGTGGTCGAATGGACGCTCAGGTAATACTGAAGGCTTAAACTTAGAATGTCTTGGACTTACAGCCAATAGCCGCGGTCAGTTGAAAGTCGATGATACTTACTGTACCGAAGTTGAAAATATTTATGCAGCAGGCGACGTTATTGGTTGGCCGTCATTAGCATCTGCCGCTTATGACCAAGGGCGCTGTGCGGCGGCATTTATGGTCGGTGACCGCGATGCAGAGCCAGTATCAAGCGTGCCAACGGGCATTTATACCATTCCTGAGATTTCATGTATCGGTAAAACGGAACAAGAATTAACCGATGCTAAAGTTCCTTATGAAGTCGGTCAGGCTTTCTTTAAGCATCTTGCACGTGCCCAAATTATCGGCGAGCGCTCGGGCGTTTTAAAAATCTTGTTCCACCGTGAGACCTTAGAGATTTTAGGGATTCATTGCTACGGTAATCATGCCTCAGAGATTATTCACATTGGGCAAGCCGTTATGAAATGTAATGCCACGCTTGAATACTTTGTTAATACCACCTTTAACTATCCAACGATGGCAGAAGCCTATCGCGTTGCGGCATTAAATGGTCTTAATCGGGTTTTCTAACGATTAGACGTATTAAGCTGAGTCAATAAAAAAGCGTCTGCAATTTAGCAGGCGCTTTTTTATCATTTCTATTATGGTCAAGGGTGGATTATATATTACTGACTTTAATAAGCGCTTTTACGCTCTGCAGTAAACCAGCGAAATAGCAAAAGTAGAATGAAGTAAAAGATCCACAATCCTGCCAACGCATAAAACCCTGTCGCTACTTGTGCAATACTAGCGCCCATTTGGTTAAGCTGCACCGAAGTATTGATACCTGGTGTTGTCGGCAATAACCAACGAATGATTTGCAAAGCTTCGGGCAGCTGATGGGCAGGCCACGGATAACCACTGACAAAAAACATCGGTAATGAGCTAAAAATTAAAATTTGCATACTACGCTCGCGCTGGCGGAACCAAAGCCCAAGGACGCAACCAAGTGTGGCGACTGTCGGACAAAATAGCAGCAAGAATAATAAACTGCCGAGCATGTTTTGCCCACGTGGATAGTCATGAAGCTCAAATGCCCAGCCGTAATAAAAACAGCCAATCACAAAGCTAAACATACTTAGCGCTGCAATCCGTCCAAGCCAGCCACGAATATTGGTTCTATGACGCCTCTGCTCATACCAAGTGCCGATTAACATCGCCGTTGACATCAAAAGCGTTTGCTGCAAGATAAGAATAGATACTGCTGGCACGACGTACGCGCCATAACCTTCGGTTTGATTGTATAAAGGCATAATCTTTAATGGCACGGCTTGAGTATTTGCCGCAGCAGTAGCTAAATACGCCCCTTGTGCGACATTTTTCTTTACTTCAATACCTGCCGAAACAGTACTAACCGCTTGTAAGAATCCCATCTGTACGTTTTTGTTCAACAGAAAATATCCGCCATTACCAAGCACACTGACGCTAGCAGCTTTACCTGACAATACTTGCTGTTCAAGCCCGCTTGGAATAATCATATAACCTGCGATGTCATCTGCCCACATGGCATCGATGGCTTGCTGCTCATTTAAAAAGCGTTTTGTATCTAATTGCGGGCTGGCACTGGCATAGCGAATGATGGTTTGCGATAAAGGACTATTGTCTTTATCAACAATACCAACAGGCACGTGATTCACAACTTCGGTAGAATACGGCCAAGGATAAAAGAAACCATAAATAATTGGCGCAATCATCAGTAATAACAGCACGCCTTTATCAGAAAACACGTCTTTTATCGTTTGTAAAAAACTGCCAAAAAAGCTTGCTGATGCTAGAGTTTCTTCTGATACTAAGGGTGTAGTAGAAGGTTTATAATTTGGTTTGGATGACATCAGCGTGCTCCCCAGCGTTCAGGATGCGCTAATGCGCGTTTACTTAATAAAGCCGTTAGATATAGCGTAACGAGTGTTGCTAGCGTCAGCCCATAAACAATGGGTAAGGATATGATGACAGGTGCTTGCATCTGTAACTGTGCAATATGCAGCTTAAGATAATGAGTGAGCGGCAACACATCTGACCAATGCTGGGCATTTTTACTGATAGCAACATAAGGAAATGTCACGCCAGCAAAGGCATATGACGGTGCTGAAATAAAACCTGTCGCCGATAAACCCATACGTAATGAGAATGAACTTAAGGTAAATATAGCGCCAAGCCAAAAAGACAGCATCATTAATAATACAAGGCTGACATAGGTGACCATGAGAGCGCTGATAGCAATCGATTGTTGCGGTGCTGCTAGCCATAAAGCCAATATTGACCAAACACTATAAGCCAATAGCGGCCAAAAATATTTACCTAATAAACCAAATATCAATACCAAAACACTCACCTTTTCTGGTGTTTGGTATTGGCTTTTTGAGACATTATTTGATGGGCTAGGTTGGTTGTCATTAGACGGTACTGTTAAATGAGCACGACTGCCATTAATAAAGCGATACCAACGATCTATTCGCTTATCACGCAGTTCACGACCGATCGTCGTTGCCCCAATGACCATTGCTAAAATATGTAACAAGGCAGGAATCACCGTCGATGCCAAAAACTGCTGATAGTCAGTCGCGGCATTAAACAAGCTAATACGCTGAATCTTAATAGGAGAGTAAGCAATCGCGGCTTGCGATGGTGCCATACCTTGTTTGACCAAGCGCTTCATCTCAACGCCTGCTGATAAGGTACCGATGACAGATTGCACGCTAGTTTGAATAATGCCAGAGTGAGTGCCGTACTGGGCATTAACCTGCAAGATGATGGGCGCAGGTTTACTTGATGAGATATTACGAGAAAAACCCTCAGGGATAATAACCACGCCATAAATATCACGTTGTAAGATAGCGGCTTTTGCCGCAGCCGGCGTGTGATATAGCTGTTTCACCGTCAAATTGGGGTTGGCTTCCAGATAACGTACAGCGGTATTGGCGATAGGACCACGGTCGTTATCAATTACCCCTATCGGCAAATCAGTAATTTGTATTTGTGAAAAAATCCACCAAATTAGCAGCACGGTAGTCAGCGGTATCCAAACCACCATTGCCAAATCCCACGGATTTTTGGCTAAAAATCGCCGCTCGTAAGCTGCACTACGTAAGAAAGCATCTCCCAACTTTGTCAGGCTCATGGCTTACTCTTGGCTCTTGTTAACAAGGGTAGGATCGATGCGAACAACCACGCTCATACCTGAGCGAATACGTCTATCAGGGGCAGTCGGTCGGGCTTTAACTTCAAAGGTACGAACATCAAAACCATCGTCATTATTGGTCGGACGCCACGTAGCAAAGTCAGACAAGGTTGAAGTAGCATAGACGGTAAATTGCTTAGTATAAGGTTTTTCAGGTGATGATAAAGCGGGAATAGTACCCATAAATCGTTGACCAATCGCAAACTGATTTAAGTAGGTTTCCGTGACATTTAAGACCACCCATTGGTCGTTGTTATTGACTAAGGTTAATAAAGGCACGCCTTGACCAATGACTTCACCGGCATTGACGATGACATTATCCACGACACCAGAGATTGGGCTTTTTAAGTTGGCTTCTTCTTTTGCCACCAATGCCTCCTCTAACTGCGCATCGACTTGCGCAACTTGTGCAGTCGCCGCTGACTTATCTTCGCTGCGAGCGCCTTCCATCGCTAGCTCATACTGCAAACGTGCCGCTTCCGTTTGGTCTTGGGTTGCTAAATATTGCGCATAAGCTTCATCGCGTTTTTGCCGTGCCATCAGTCCTTCTTCATACAGACGATTGACGCGTTGATAGGTATTTTCTGCCAAGTCAGATGCTGCTTTATGAGCTTGCCACGCCGCTTTTGCTTGGGCGATTTCTTGCGGACGGGCCCCGTTTTCAGCTTTATCCAGCTGACTTTGTGCCATTTGTTTGCCAGCACGCGCTTGACTAATTTTTGCGTTAATTTCAGGCGAATCCATCTCAATTAATTGCTGACCGACCGTTACCGCATCACCTTCTGTGACCAGTATTTTTGCAATACGCCCCGGTACTTTTGCCGCGATAGACGTTTGCTGCATTTGCATTTGCCCTTGTAGAGTAATGACTTGCGGCTCGCTATGCTGATTGCTCTTATATAAACCATAAGCAATCACGCCCAAGATGATTAAAATTACCAGCGCCAAAATCATCTTTTTAATCTTTGCTGATTTATCTTTCTTTGCTGACTGACGTTTATAGCTTGGCGCTGTTTGCTCAGGCTCAATGCTAGTATTGGTATCCATATCGACATCAGCGCTGTTATTCATATCAGTCTTAGACGGGTCAGAATCATTTGCATCGACCGCCGAATCCATGTTCGTGGGCGCAGAATTATTATTAGTATTGGTTGATTCAGCTGCTGAGTTTGAGCTGTTTAATTTGCGCGAGTCGCCTGATTCGTTGTTAGATTCAGTCATGACAGTGAGATTCCTAAAGCAATAAAGTCAGTAATAAGCAAAATAAATCGTTTGTCGTCTGATATTGCTAAGACGATAAATGGGCGATGTTATTTGTCATATAAAGTGGGTAGCCGAATGTCGGCGGCATTAAGGTAAGCATTAAACGCAAGGGGCGTACCACAGCTTTGCATAAGAGCAGCAAGCGACTGAACATAGCTATAAGCTGCTTGCGCTTGCTCAGTACGTGCTTTTAACGACTGCGTTTGCGCTTGGGCAATCTCGATTGGCGTATTTAAGCCTTCTTGTAATCCGAGTCTGCGTAAACGCAAGACTTCGGCAGCAAGCTCTACATTGCTTTGTAGGGCTTGATAGCGCGATTGGGCGTTATTCACGTCGTGCCAGTTTTTTTCAACCAGCAATAATAGATTGTCACTAACTTCAATCTCAGATAAGTCAGCTTGGCGTATTTTGGCATTACTTGATGCGAGTGACGCAGTTTTATCAAGACCACCCCATAATTTCCAACTTGCTGATACGCCAGCGACCCAGCTTGGGTCCTTTTCGATTTGCCCATAGCCATATAGCATGACAGTAGGTTTATAACCGGTATCTGATAGCGCATGTAGCTGCTGTGCCTGCGCACGTTTAGCGGCGACTTTTTGTAGACCTGGATGATTGGTCAGCGCCAAATCTTGAAAGTAGGTGACATCAGGTAGAGGACGGCTTGAGACAAATAAAGGTGTGCGAGGTTTGATGCGATACTCAGTACGCAATAAACGCTGTAATGCCATCATAGCAAGGCGCGCATCATTATTGGCATTGACGGATTCGCTTTTGGCATCAGCAAGCGCCGATTGCGCCTCCAAACGATCAACCCGCGATATAAAACCTTCCTCAAAAAGCCGCTGCGCCATATGGTCAGTCTGCTGCAAAGTATCATAGGCATCGTCGCGTAAATAAGCGGCAATGATTGCCAGTTGCGCTTTAAAATAACGCTCTATTAAAGTGTTATAAAGCTCATTTTCATCCAATAAGCTGTCAGCTACTGCTTCCTGAGTACGGGCATTAGACACACCTGTCAGAGCGGCAGTACGTCCAGCGGTATAAATAGGCCATACTACTCCAAGTCCTGCGCCTGCTGTAGAGCCTGAGCGTTTTAACTCATAGTTATCTGGGATACGCTGACCAACCAATTCACCAAAATTTGGTAAGTCTGGAATGGGCGGAATAATATCACCAACACCATTATTGATATCAGTAACAATGCCATTTTTTAGCGATGATAAATCAATGTCCGCATCCAAGTTATAGGCGTTGGCTGAAACACGGGCGAATACAAGCGGATGATCTATGGTTTTCAGGGCATCTGTTTGATACTCACTGGCGGCAATGGCGGCTTGATTGGCAGCGATTTTTGGGGATACTTGCAGTAAGATATTTTGCGCTTGTTCAAGACTCAACAGGCTGGACACTTCTAATGGATAGCTATTCTCAACGCTTTTATGAGTAATAGGATCGATAAGCGTATTTAGAGCTGCTTGACGCTTAGAGGTGTCGCTCGTACTGTCTATATGCGTCGTCGTTGTTTTTGTAGAAGCTTTATTTATAGAAGATTTGCTTGTAGAGGAGTTGTTTGCAGAAAATATATTTCTAGCGGATACCTTTTGAGTCGTGATATCTTGATTAAGTGCAGTGAATGCATTTGGAGTATCGTTTTGGTTGTCAGCATCGATAATCTGTGTCACATTGACAGCTATCATCTCATTTTGTGATTCATTTATATCATCAGCGCGTGCAGAGGTAGTCGCCACTATGCTTATGAGCGTAATCGTCATCACAGCAGTAGATAGAGTCGATAGAGCAAATTTCATAAGTCACATAAGCCATTATTAGTATGCAAGGTATTTATAATCGCCCGCCGCGTATCGATAGTATTGTTAATGATAGAGACGGTCTCTGCCAGAAATAAGGCAAAACGCGCCGCCAAAAATAAGAAATCATCTAATACGAGCCAAAGCTAAAATTTGTTATAGATAACAAAGCGTACACTGTAGTGCCACAATGGTGACGGGTCAATGCTCAGTATTTGCTTATTTTGCATTGTAGAAAACTGTCTTTTGTGATAGATGCTTTGTTTAAAGCAAATAATAGCATTATTTATAAGCGGTCTGTTATAGATTAACGGGTTGTTTTTCTTTGATTTTCGCTGACTGATAAATAGTCAACATGAGAGCGGTAAGAGTATTTATACTACAAGAGTATCTATACTGCATCTAGGCTTTGATAAACTTATAATGAATACGATAAATAAAATAAGATGGTGTGTGTGATGGCAGGATATATTTTAGCGTTAGATCAAGGTACTACCTCGAGTCGAGCGATATTGTACGATGATCATGCGCGCCCGATAAAAATGGCGCAACAGCCAACGATTCTAAAAACCCCGCAAGCAGGCTTTGTTGAGCAAGATGCTCAGCAGATTTGGCAGACGCAAATCAGCTGCGCCCATGATGTCATCAATCAGGCGGGGCTGCTCGCTACCGATGTTAGCAGTATTGCGATTACCAATCAGCGTGAGTCTATCGTCATTTGGGATAAGCAAACCGGTAAGCCGCTTGCGCCAGCTATCATTTGGCAAGACAGACGTACTGCGAGCTACTGTGAAGCGCTTGCTGCTGAAAGCGCTACGAGCATGGTTAATGACGATAATGGCACTCAGGAAGATATGGCAAGTGCTGTGCAACGTATCACAGGTCTGCGCTTAGACCCTTATTTTAGTGCTAGTAAAATCGCTTGGCTGTTAGACAATAATCCCAAGTTGCGTGCACGCGCTAATAAAGGTGAGATAGCAGTTGGCACTATAGACAGCTGGCTGATATATAAGCTAACTGGTGGCGAGCATGTCATTGATGTAACCAACGCTTCTCGTACCTTGTTATACGATATTCATAAGCTGGCATGGTCGGAGGAGCTGTGCGCCCGTTTTGCGATACCCATGAATATTTTACCCAAAGTTCTACCATCCGATGATGACTTTGGTAAAACCAAAAAAGGTCTGTTTGCCAAACAAATTCCTATACATGCGGTATTGGGTGATCAGCAAGCAGCGCTTTTTGGGCAAGGCTGTCTTGAAGCTGGCATGGCAAAAAATACCTATGGTACTGGCTGTTTTATGCTGATGAATATTGGTCAAAAGCCTAAGCTCAGTGAGCATAAGCTACTGACAACTATCGCGTGGCAACGAAAGTCTGCGCCAACGCGTCCAGATAACTTGTCGTTTGAGCAGATGGTACAATCTGGCAAACGTATGCTACAGCCACCCAAAAGAGAAGTGACTTATGCCTTAGAAGGCAGTGTGTTTATGGCAGGTGCCATTGTACAGTGGCTTCGGGATAATTTGGGCTTGTTCCAAAAAAGTGGCGAAGTAGAAGACTTAGCGCGGCAAGTCGAGAGCAGTGCAGAGGTGGTATTGCTACCTGCATTTACGGGATTGGGCGCCCCTTATTGGCGCTCAGATATCAGTGCTAGTATCACGGGCATGAGTCGCGGCACGACCAAAGCGCATATTGCGCGGGCGGCACTCGAGGCAGTGGCTTATCAGACCTATGATGTGCTTATCGCTATGCAAAAAGACAGTCCGCATCCATTGACTGAGCTAAGAGTCGATGGCGGTGCCGCAAATAATGATTTGCTAATGCAGTTTCAAGCAGATTTACTAGGCGTGCCTGTACTGCGTCCTAAAGATACAGAAATCACGGCGAAAGGTGCCGCTTTACTGGCAGGTTTAAAAACTGGCCTATACGATGAAGCAACGATGCAGACTTCATGGCAAGTAGATCGTATTTTTGAGCCTAGTATGTCTACAGATATACGTGCTCAACATCTTAATAAGTGGCAACAAGCTATTAAGAGAGCATTGATAGTTCTCTAAAATAGTTCCCTAAATCTTTTTTAATAATGAAAGCTTCAAATTTAATGTAGTTAATTAACCTAAACACTCATGGCAAACGACAAAACTTTGATATAGATACAGACAGTAACGTAAGGTCATCGTAATTTTGACACAGTTTACATATTCAGCCTAGCTGTGCTTGCTATCAATTCCTATACTTTAGAAGAGTTTAATAAAAAAGTTAATTTACTTTAGATTAGCAATAAACGAATTGAGTTTATAACAAATTAATTAAGGAAGATATTATGAATAACGACGGCCGTATTACAGACCCTAACAATCGTGTTATTGATGAAGATTATCTTGAAGTAGGCGATAGAGAGCGGATTATTGATGACAACGAACGTAGATTAACGGGTAGTGATCATACGATAGATAACAGGGTGATTAGACATGAAAACGACAACATTATAGAAGACCATGGTGCTATCGATCGTACTGCTGTTAAGCATATGTCTAAAGAAGCCAAGAAAGATTTGAATGCTGATATCATTACAGGTGAGCCAGGTTCACACCCAGTAGGTACAGGTATTGGTGGTATTGGCGGCGCAGCAGCAGGTGCAGCTCTTGGTACGATGGCAGGTCCACTTGGTACACTAATTGGTGGTGCTATCGGTGCTATTGTCGGTGGTGGTGCAGGTCATGCAGCAGCCGAAGCAATTGATCCAACACGTGAAGAAGCATACTGGCGCGCAGAGCATGCAAATGCTGATTATTACAGAGAAGGTCATGATTTTGACCGTGATTTACATCCAGCCTATGCGGTAGGCTATGCTAACCGTGCACGTTATCCTGCCGATGCTCGTTTTGAAGATCATGAAGCGGATTTAGAGCGTTCATGGCATGAAGTAAAAGGAGAATCTCGTATGGAGTGGAATGAAGCTCGTCGAGCATCTCTTGATGCGTGGAACCGTATTTCTTAAATTTTGAATATTTTTATAAGTTCTATAGGTCAGTCTTAACAGCGACTAAATAATTAAGTATAACTAATGGTATATTTAATCTAAGTAAGTAAACATTGCAATAGCTTGCAGTCGCATTACTGGATTTAGTTCGATTGTAGGTATTCAATTGTTAACGAACTGAATAATTTGAATTTATGCTATTTTAAAGCCTCCAAAGATTTCTTTGGAGGCTTTTTTACTGTATATTGATATATATGAATATAAGGTATTGAGTCTACTGGATGGCTAGAATTAGCTAATAATAAAAAACAGTACTTAAAAATAATAATAGGCAGTTTATGACCAATAATAGTGAAAGTAATCATAAGCAATTTTATCTAGCGACCGCTAATTTGCTCAATTTTGCCAACCCAAATCGGTTATATTATCCAAATGCACCTGCTTACAGTAATCATGAATATGAGCATAAATTACGCGGTATCACTGATTTACTCTCAAAAGCACACGCTGATATTCTTGCTGTACAAGAAGTGTGGGATAGCGAAGCGTTGATAGCATTAGCAGTATCATTAGGTTTTAAACCTGAGCATGTGGTTATTCCATTAGCAAGCAATGATAGTGCAAGCCCTTATACACAAGGTAAGGGTGCGCAAAATACCCCTGCAGTCGGTATTATTAGTCGGTTTGTACATTTAGAGAGTCGCTTACTTGAAGAGATTTTACCAAAAGCGGTCATTGATGTGCCAGATATAGGTCTTTATCAGCGCTTTAACCGTCCGCCGCTTGTATTACGAGTAGATGCTTTTGGTCAGCCGATTACAATTATCACTGCTCATCTAAAAAGTAAACGGGCGTTTTTCTTACGTGATGAGACAGGTAATCTGATAGAGGATATGGATGATCCAAATATCCGTATTCGTGCCAAGTTGCGTAGCTTATGTATGCGTGCGGCAGAAGCGGCATCTATTAGGCTCTCTATCATTGATATATTAAAGAATACGCGTGAGCCGCTGATTTTACTTGGTGATATGAATGATGTGACTGAAAGCGTGACTACGCAGCTGCTTACTGAAACTGGCGAGGTCAATTATGACAAGAGCATGCGTGATGTTGCGTTATTTGATGCCGCCCGTATCCAAGCGCGTTATGGTTGGATGAAGGATGTGGCATATACCCATATTTATCAGGGTATGCCAGAAGTCATTGATCAGTTATTTGTCTCTGAAGAATTTCTACCTGATAGCAAGTTTTCGCTCGGTCAGGTTGAACGGGTTGACTATTTTAATGACCACTTAAAGTGGGATTATGAAGACAGAGTCATCGATCACGGTATTATAAGAGCGAAAATACAGCTTCACAATTAACGGTATTTTATAATTAATCGGCGAATTATTTTTTAACCTATTACTGTCCCTTGCTTGATAGTGTACAAGCGTTTATTATGCTTGCTCGTTGAGTATAGTAGCGGTACTATCAGCCCATATATGGTTGATAGGAATGGTCCTTTGGTTTAGGGCGCATACTATCCGATGAACACTATATTTATAAAGATAGGGCATAACATTAAGAGATTTCTCATGAGTGAAAATAAAGACGACAAAATCGAAGACGTACTGGTAGACTCTGAGCTGGCAAAAAAGCTAGTGCCTAATAAGTTTAAATTTACCAGCCAACAAGGGCGCGCCCGCCGTCAAAAACTATTGATGGGTGCAAAAAAACTGAGTGAAACTCAATCTATTAATGATATTACACTTGCTGCCGTCTGTGAGGAAGCAGGTATTCCAAGAGCTTCTGCTTATCATTTTTTTCCGAATATTGAAGCGATATTCTTGGCGCTGCGTTTCTTAGATGCTATTGATATTTTAGAGATCTTAAGAACTGTTGAAACGGTCAATTATGACAGATGGCAGGGCTATCTCACTGCGATGATTGATCGCTGTGTTAAGATCTTTGATGAAGACGAAACTAAAGCTAAATTGATTTACGATACCAATACTCCTGATTTTGAAGGCGATAGCTTTGGTGAGCAGATGGATCATCAGGTGGTCAAATTGGTTTATGAGCGTTTGGCTGAACGCTATGAAGTACCGAATTTTGAAGATATTCAAGATGTATTATTGATTACTTTTAGTATTGTTAATGCTATTTTTACTGTATCTTATCGTCGCCATCAGCGTATCACTGATAAATATCTGCAAGAAGCGAATACAGCGTCTATCGCTTATCTACGTTGTTATTTACCAGAGAAGCTACCACGTAAAAATCGTTAATCCTTGTACACGATATTTTTCCGATAAAAAATCCGATATTTATGTCGGATTTTTTATCGGAAAAATTTGATCAATATACTTTATGACAAGACATCAATGATAACGCTGTTATATCCGATCTAACGGCGGCAATACCTGACCTGTACAGTGATCATTCGTTGAATCTAAAGAAGCGTACTGCTCAAAATAACGAACGATAAGCGCTTCTATAGCCACGTTAGTTTTATCGTCATGAGCATTAACAAAAGCTTCGTGTGCTTGTTCAAGCCAGCGGTCTGCCATACGAAAATGCGTGCCTGCCTGTCGTGAATTTTTTGCGCACTGCTCATTAGCCGCCCATATTAACGCCACTTCACTAAATGCCAACTCACGCGGCGCATTGATAATAGCACCACTGTCTTTTAGCGCGCTTAGATTCGCCCACAAATCAGGTCGCATCAATGCTGATGACGCAGGGATATCTTGAATCAGCATAATATCGTTTTCTGAGCCTTTTTTTAATGCTTGTAAAATAGCTTCTGCTGATAGAGCGGCCTCTGTTCCAGTAAGCGAGCGGCTATTCATGCTATCTTTATGAATAGTATAGTTGAGCCAAGCTTGGGCTTTATAAGCAAGGTACTGCTGCTGTGGCGTTTTATCTTTTTGCTGATAGTGCTGTATTTCTGCCAACATGCAGCTCATCGCACGCTGCTGCGTATTTTGATTTTTATAAGTCGCTTCTAACCCTTGGCTGTGGCAATAATCGGCGGTGTTTGCAGTCGCTATGTTAGCGCTATTTTGAGTAGCTGTCGTTGATACACATGAGGTAGTCGATAAAAGTAAGACTGCCGATAATGTAGCGAGTTTTACTTGTTTATTCATGGCTACTTTGATAGCAGAGTGAAGCATAACGCGAAAACCTTATAGTAAATAGTAAGCAGATAAATATCAGTGCTGGTAATGTGAGACTGATTTTATCGCTTATGAAAGGCGATAGTCAATTTACTTTAAGAGTATCGCGCTATTCCAGATGACAGTTTTTATACCAACTGCCCATATTATAATGTAGAAGTAGGGGTTATACGTTTGTTTTTACGGGGGTCTTCACGCTTAAATAAATCTTCATCAAACTTGAAGCGTAGTCTAAAGTAAGCGCCTTCTATGGTTGTATCATCATAAGCAATATCTTCGTCTTCAAAGCCCATAAAGTTATAACCAAGTGACAACCAAAGGTTGGTCATTGGGCTATAGCCAACTTCAGCGCCAACTAAATAGGCTAGGTCATTTGCTTGCTTATTCCAGTAAGTACCTGCTTGTAAACTAATATCCCAGCGCTCGCCAATATCATACAATCCACGAGCATAAACAGCGTGAGCGGTATTATCGCTTGCGATACCTTGAGCGTCATATTCAGTATACTTACCGGCATAATGTCCTGATAACGTCAATGGACGCGTTGGATGGTAGTTACCACTCCATGACCAGACCAGCGCATCTTTTTGGTAAGGATTATCACCAGTCGCATTGTCATCTAAGCGATACTCAAGCTTAGCAAGCATATCGAGCTGGTTACTATCGTAATCACGGTAGGCAGCACCTAGTTGAAAGCGATTGATCGTACGATAACCATCATCATAATCAACCTTTGAATAGATATCTTTGGCTAATAACGTAACCTCTTCGCTATAACGATAAGCAATACCTGCACTACCTAGTAAAGTGTCACTGGTATCGCCCCAGCGTTTTTCTAAGCGAGCTGATGCTTTGTAGTTCTCGTTCGCCAAATACTCAACGCCAAAACCTGCTGCAGTTGCAGTGCTGTCTTTTTCGCCTTCTAAAGACTCAACACGCTCTAGTAAGGTATTAAGCGTAAAACCTTCTTGGACATACCATTTATTCTTTAGACCAATGGCAGCTTCCGCTTCACGAGCACTGATGGCATCACGCATACGGTATTCACTATAAACCTTGCCGTCTTTCATATAAGTGGCATCAAAACCAACAACGGTACGTTGACGCTCTTCAGAGTCGTCTAATCCGTAGCTGCCTGATAAGCTATTGATTAAATCATGACGAGCATAAAGTCGACCTAAATTACCGAGTGCAGCTTCACCACCGATAGAGGTTGCATTACGTGAGCTATGTTCAATATCTTGTTCGTACTCAGCAAATACTAATGAGTTATTCAGCTTTGGTAAACGCGCAGTTAAACGCGCGCGTGCAGTAGTACCTTCAATGTCTTTTTCTATAGTATTAACGCCATTAAGCGCTGATTGGTTAATGAGGTCATCATTAAAAATAGTGTCTTTAGTAATATCGACGACATCGGTTGCTGCTTGGATATTACGTGAAGCTGCTGCTTCTTGCTTGTAGTAACGTACGCCAATTTCACCAACGATGTTTTTGCTTAAACGTTGTTCAACGCTGGCTTGTACGCCTTCAATGCTGGCATCGGTAGTATGGTCTTTAGTACGTACGCCTTCTAGCTTTAGTGCAGTATTTTTATTACTTAAAGTATGAGTAACTTCTACACCTGATTCTGTACGTCCAGCAGTTTGAGGGGACGCGCCTGTGACAAAACCGATATCAGTATCGTTATGATAGGCTTTTGCACGGGTGTTTTTCTTATTATCATAGTCAAGCTCAATACGTAGTGCATCGCCTTCGACGTCATTACTCGTTAGTTCTGTGACATTGATCTGATTACTTGGTTGGAAGTTTGAGTTCTCAGCTTTATTTTTGGCATATTCTGCGACCAGTTTTAACTTATCGTTAATTTTAATCACAGTATTAACGCTGGCAAGCTCTTCTTTATTCAGTGGATCATCACTGTTGATATAGCTACCGCCAATAGAGACTTTATCGGTTAATTGTTGCTTGGCTGCGACGCCACCAACCCAATATTTCTCGCCGCCTTCATCGACTTCGACAGTGATGCGTAGATAGATAGGGTTACCGTCAATATCTTGGCTGGCAATTGGTGCTTTTAGATATAAGCTACGGCTGATAGGATCGATTTCATAATCAGCAAAACGTGTTAAAGTCTCACGGCGTACGATACGTCCTGGGTTATTGGCATCACGCGTAATCACCTCGATGGTTTCAGAGTTTTCTAATACCGCATCAAAGTTGTTAGCAAGTGGGTAAGGACCTGAAATACCAAGACCGCGAGTTTCATTGACGCGCTGTGACGTGCTAGTCTCAGCAGCAAACGCAGTAGTGCGTGTATTGCTATCTTCAAACTGTGCTTTAACGCCAGTCAACGTACGGTTGTATTGACCAAGCTTGATACCATCATCATTGTCGATTTGGGTTTTTAAATCACCATACATGGCAAATGAGCGACCTTTATCAAGACGCACATATAGCTTGCTAGTCGATTGCGCATCAAAACCTTTGGCTGATGAGTCACCATAGACAGGGTAGTATTCGCCTGGCTCGATATCACGGAACAGACGCTCGCCTTTTTTGTCACTATCATAAGCCAGCGTTAGTAGGTAATCACCGCGTACTTTACCTTTTAAGAACATCGCCGCGCGACCTGTCGCTGAGTAATCATCGTTACCGGCGATTTCACGCAATTCTTTTTCAAAAGCACCTTGTGCGTCAGTGATATTGCTACCATCGAAGTCTTTAAGCGAGATAGCGCCTTCAACAATACCAACCGCAATCAGTGGACGCAGCTGAGCCGTAAACTGTAGCGGAATGACTTGCTTACTGCTACCAGTATTGATAACCAGCTCGCCTTTACCGGGTACGTTTGGCGCCGTCACAGCGACTAAAAGCTCACCGCCATTAACAGTCACTTGCGTGCCTGCTTGGTCTTTATTGCTGTCTTCTAAGTTAATACGACCAATGTTGGTATCAATAGTGATAGGGGTTGATGCTATATAAGGACGACCATCACGATCTTTTAGACTAATAACGATTTGATAGTCGCTGACACCGTCCGCTGCTACCAATTGCTTTTGGGTACGATAATCAATAGATTGCAAGCTATCTGGCGTTAACACTTTGATAGTCTGCTCAGAGATAACTTTGCCATTTACGTCAGTAGCGACACCGCGTAGTGTATTAGCGCCGCGTTGTAAATCGACCGCGTAATAATCAAAAGCGGTAACGTTTTGCTTTTCTTGTTCAGCCGTTTTTCCGATTTGTTCTGCTGATACGGCTTTGCCGTTAGCATATAAGGTAAAGTTAGAGCCAAGTGGTGCTTGTACTTGCACCATTTGTTTGTAAGTACTCAGCTGCTGACCCTCATTTAGATTAATGAAAGCAACGTCATTGGTAACGACTTCTTTTAGATATTCCTCTAATTCTTTTTCTACTGGAGGAGCAACTTTAGTGACTGCCATATCAATGCGATTGGCAGAGGGGTTGACCATTTCGTTGACGATGGCTGAGTCGCATTGGATACCCGCATCTAGCACGTCATTAGACTTACAGCCGCTAGCGTCGACATTGTCTTTATTATCACGGTTATAGTCAGGCTCTAAAGTGAGCTCGCTTTTAACGGCTTGCTCTAAGCGATCGTTTTTGGCGCCAATACTTTTACTACGAGCTACAAGCTCTTTATTTAAACGTTCGGTAGTATCTGCCATACCGCCAACGATACCGAAGTCAGCGCGATGCAGCTCGCCATATTTTAGGTCGACAAAACGGCTACCGGCATCGCCAGCATTACGGTTACTTTGGGTGACCAGTTCGGTGGCGTTTGGAATAGTGGTGCGGTCAATTTTTAGGACGTGGGTCTTGGCACTGATACCATAAAAGTTGTATTTACCTTCAGAATCGGTGACGACAAAGTTGCCGTTTTCCATATAGAGTCGTACACCAGCAACGCCAAGCTCGCCAGCTTCTTTTTGCTGAATGCCGTCACGGTTGATATCGTGATAGACCTTACCGACGATGATGCCGTCCGTATTCATGACACCGCGACTTACTTCGATTGGCCACTGAGCCTCCATAGAAGCAAATGTTTTATTTTTTTCGTCACGACCATAAGCGGTTGCGCGATTGATACCATCACCACCTAATGCTGATGATCCTATTAAGACACGGTAGGTAATTTCTTTTGTTTCATTAATATCCATATTACCCAAGCTCAAGACTTGATATTTACCATCAGTCTTAAATTCAGTAGTCTGAGCCTTATCAATACGTACACTGCCTTGAACATAATCAAAGCCACGCGGTAGTGCGTCTTTTAACTCCACATCATAAGCAGTCGCTTTACCATCATTTTTAACGGTAATATTATAATTAACATAATCACCAAGCTCAGCAGTCTTTACGCTACTTTCTTTAGTTACTTGTAAATTTGGATATTCATTAACAATCGCAATATTACTGCTGATATCTTCAGTAATAGCGGTCAAGTCAGATGGGCCTGGCTGTTGGTCAGGATCAAGACCAACTGATGGTGCGATACAAGCTTCTAAGGTTGCAGTTAACGTATCACCTTGTAATGTTTGAATAAACTTGTCATCAATACTATTGGCGTTATATTGTGTCGGTGCTGATAGTCGATACTTACCAGTATTTTTACCAGTTTCTATTGCTTTCAGCGAGTACGTATCACCAGTGAGAGATGAGGTGACAGTAACCCAAATTTGATCAGGAGCATCGAATTGGACGTTACATTGTGCGTAGCTGGCTTCGATATAGATATCTTCGCTAACCTGTGATTTCTTTTTATATCCATCCCATGAGAAAAACATAAAGTCAATGCTAGGTGCAACGATAACCAGACTGTCAGTTGCTACTGCTTTCACTGACTTATCTTCAACAACCGCCGCACCGAGCTTGATATCTATTATGTCACCATCGCGAGCATCGATATCAGTGAGCGCTTGAATAATGAGCTGAATACTCTCTTCTTGACCGATGGTAATCTGACTTAAATTGGACAGTAGTAAATCACCAGCATCAATCAGGCCGTTTTGATTGATGTCTTGGTAAACTTGTAGATTGGATAAAGTAGCAGGTATCGACCAACTTAGTTCAATAGTTGCATCACCAGTGCTGGTGTTTTTTAGGGTATTGAGCCAGCTAACGTTAGCACCAGGAGCAATCGTCTGTACTGGCGGCTGGGTTAAGCTAATGTTATACACAATTGGTACTGAGGAGTTGACTTGTACTTGGTTAGACGTACTGCTCAAACCAACGCTAGTATCGTTATTGACATGGTAGCTAGCTTGAGCGGTATTATTAATTAGCTCAACGAGTGCGTTGGGTGCAGCAAACGCTGTATTTGATTGGATAAACAACATCGCTAATGACAGCGCAGAGATCTTTGCGGTACATAAGGCAGTACGATTAGACGGTGTCATGGTAGATAGAGTCATATGTCGCTTATCCAATAAAATATCGGTGAGGGCAAAGGTGGAGATTCCCTAGCCTAGATAATATAAAGTGATTAGTTAAAGCTAGAGGGTTGGTCTATAAGCATTATTTTATGTTTATAGATGGAGCTTCCCTAAACTACTGTTAGGGAAGCTCTTTCAACTAAGTATAATATGTTAGATAGAAATGTTAAGGTTTACCGGTTTGAGAAGTCGTCACAGAGAACTTAATGACGCCTTTCGCCTGAGGTGCTATGGTATTAAAAATACCTATAATTTCAGGGTTTGTGCCAGTATTACTTGTTACAGGTGTAGCCTCGAAATCACCTCTATAGGCAATTTTACTATTTAGAATATCTGATATAGTTACATCTTTAATGGTTACACTGCTAGCAGTCGTGAATGTATTGGTGGCTTCAAGCTTATAGAAGATACATTGACCTGCTAATGCAGTAGCAGGAGTTTTAAGCCAAAGCGCACTATTGTTAGGGATATTGGATACAGCTGTAGTGCAGTCAGCAACCGTTTGATATTTCTGTAAATCAATACCTTGCATAGTGGTTGTAGTGGTTGCGACAGTAGCTACAGGGGCAGCCGTACCGGCTATTGCTGTTTTCGGTGTTATGGTAACAGCCATTGTCTCAGACGTATTGAGATTGCTAGCAGTCGCTTCATTAGAGCCTACACCGTTAGTTTTTACCTGTACCAAGATTTTCACTTCTTCGGTAGGAGCTAATTTAGTCTTTCCTAATGCAACTAATACGTCGTTTAGGTCGTATTCACCAGATAGTTTTTTAGCTAGCTCTACGTCACCAGTGTCGAATACACCGTTACCGTTTTTATCAACATAAACCTTTTCAATAGTAACTTGGTCGTTGTTAGTGGTCGGTGCAACTGTGAATAAAACATCACCCGCAGTGACAGCTTCATTAATGTCAGTACCATCGTTCTTTATTGTATAGCTGTAGTAGGTGTCACTTTTTAAAGCCACTTCTTTATCATCATCTTTAGTAATGGTGATCTTACGAGTTTGTGAGTTCGTCGTAATTTCTGAAGTGTTCGCATCCTCACCTTTGTAGTCAGCTCCAGTTTTATCTTCATAGTTGACGTCATCGGTGTCCTTTGTACTATCAATCATGCCATTTTTGTCATCGACAATGGCATGGTTAACGATTTTACTAGCGTTAGTTAGCGTCGTGCCATCTTGTTTCGCATAAAAAACGATAGTAATTGTCTCTCCCTCCTTGATCCCTTGACCGACAACTTCAATACCTCCATTGGTAGCTATAAAGGTAGCTGCTACAGGTGTACTACCATTACTTGCGGTAACTACAGGAGCTTTAGTGAGATCAATAATCAGTCCAGCTGGTAGGGTATCTGAAATGGTAAGGCCCGTTCCATTTGTATTACCTTCGTTTTTCACTGCAATAGTATATTTAATGAATGAAGCAGAGTTTGCTATATCGAAAGTTTTATTGTCCAGGTTAGTAGTTGCCGATTTAGTAATAGCATAAACAGGCGTAGTGGTTTTTGCACTGTCAGTATTCGATGCAGTATAAGCGTTTGCATTTCCTGAATTCTTAACTTTCAAATAAGCACTTTCAGCACTTACTACAAGAATACCGTTCTTGTCGATAGTTCGTACAGTATCAGCAGTCGCTACAATAGTGATATTAGCAGAGTCTTTAGCATTCAGAGAGATAGCGCCAGTAAATTTGCCATTAGCATTAGTTATAGGAACGTTAATATCTGCACCAGTACCATTTAGTTTATAAGTAACGGTATAGCCGCTATAGTCAAAATCATCTCCAGTAACGTTTTTTAGCTCCAAAGTATAAGTGTCATTTACGTTACCTTCGTTCTTTAGGGTGTGCGTAAAGCTAGCTGTTGAATTAGCCTGTGGGTTAATCGGACGACCAACATTATCAGTAAGTAAAGTAAACGAGCTGGTTTCGTTTACTTTGACAGTTACTTCGTTAGAAAAAGCTTCCTGTTGTGTAGTGTTACCTGCAACAGTGTATTTAGCAGATGCTTTGTTTGTAACATCGAAGCTACCAGTGCCAGTACCACCAGTAGGTTCAGCAGCATTTACGCCAGTAGATAAACTCATTACTGCAGCAACACCTACAGCTAGGAGAGAATAATTAAAAGTTTTTGATTTCATATAGATATCCTAAAATTAAAAAAGCAATGTTTTATGGGTTGAAGTAGACGACTAATTAACGATTGTATTCAGTGCGACAGCGGCAGATTTCTGTGCTGGTAATAGCTTGATATTCCAACGCAGAGTACGGTATTCAGAAAACGGAATTTTGACCATCTTGCCATCGACTTTACGCATCAATGGCATATCCATATAGTTCTTGCCATCGATACTGGCTTGAGCACTTGATGGATTTGCTTCACCAGTGAAGGTCATATTGGCAGGGATAGGTAGGATGACTGCTAAATCTTGGATATCTTTATTAATCGTATTGCTATAGGTCGCTTTATACTGAATAACCGTACCAGCTGGAGCGGTACGGACTGGAGAGTAACTGGTTTTACCTTCAGTATTTTTGATAACTTGATTGACGGTTAAATCCATTTTCAAAGCGTCATCGGCATGCGCTGTACTGAATAAAATGACCGATGCTAAGCTTGCTAATAAGGTGCTGCGTAAAACATTAAAACCTTTCATAGTGTATTCCTTGCTTAAACCGTTACTATCAATCTGACTTCAATTACTGCTATAAAAATAAAGTTTTTTAGTGAATAAAAGTCAGTGATAGAGTGAGTGTTATTTCTTGATGCCATTGTCACAAAGTAAATACAATCTTTCACTATAAAAGCGACAAATGGCACTTTTAAGTAGCCGAACGGTAAAAGCCCTATCTCGAGAGATAGGGCTTTTGTTTAAAAAAATAAATTCTTTAAGATTATGAATAATGCAAGAGGAAATAGAGACTAAGGATCTACAGTAGTTCCGTATTTGGTGTTGAAATAGAAAACGCGTTTTGATCTTAAAGGTAAAACAAAAGAATTGGTTTTTACTACACCATTTTGACCAATGGGCACGCTGTCAGAAGCATAATCGACCGTATTAGATATCGGATTCGCTAACACTGAAGTAACCAAAGCACCACCTGGCTCTTTTTTCTGTAACTTGTCTTGCATTACAAAATTGTTAATAGGAGAATTCGCACGATTGGTAGCTGTTATTCTATAAGCAATACACTGTCCTAGATTGAGATTATCTGTGATACTGTATTCACTAAATCCAGTATTAGGGTTTGTATTACCTGCAATATTGAGTTTACTATCAGTATAATTTATGTCTGCACGACAATTATTTACATATTGAGCTTTCCTAAGCACCAAAGCAGCATTTTCAGCTATAACCCTACCAAAGTTATTATCAGGATAGTTATAATTAGTCGTCGTAAAGCCCACATTTTTGTTCTCATTAGAAGTGCGGATAGGATAAGTATCGCCAGTACGATTTTCTATTAAACAGAGATTGGTGTTATTACCTAGAGTAGTTTTAGGTATACTGATTTGATACTCACCGACGGGAGCACCATTTTTAAGAACTGATTGTGTTGGATAAGTAGTCGATGTATTAGAACAATTAGTTAACCTTACTGTACTGCCAGAAATGCCCGTCTCAGAGAAGGTAGGGTCATACTCACCATTAAAGTATTTAGGTCGATTTGTATAAATACTACTAGGCGTAGTAATGTCAGCATTGTCTTTATTAGCTCTATTTTCAGGGATACCACCATTGTCATCGAATACTGTACCTGAGAAGATATATTCGGGAACATAACAGTAGTTATCTACTCGGAAATCAATCTCTTGATTAGTCGGAGATTTGTTACTGTTTAAAGTATAATTGGTGTAACGAATTTTTACTGATTTTATAGGTTGAGAAAACTTTATTGAAGCTTGACACTTTACATCCATAGATTGACCTGTACAGTTAGGGTCAGAAGTGTTAGATGTATATATACCTCGGCTACCAGAGGTAATATTTGATCCTGCTATTGTTTGTAATGTTCCACTAATTTCAACATTGTTCTGATCGCGACCAGTTACTATAATATTGTCATCAAAATAATTACTAGTGTTGTTTGAATAATCAACATCAAATGCACTAAGAGCAAAATTAGTAAGGTAGATAGGTTGTAGTGTTGTGTTATTACGAAAATCAAAAGTAATATCAGTATAATCAGAAACTGTAGGAAATGTCCGTCTAGTATTAATAGCGGTAATTGTGGAATCGCTAGATTGTGTAACAATACCAAAGTTAGCTTTTGTGGTACTTGCACTAGATTCGGACGTGCTTACCTTTATTTGTAAGGGAATACTGCCTGCTGCATTACCTAATATATTCACGTAACTATTATCATCAACAGCTGATACTAGATTATTGTAATCTCTACTGGTAAAGCTTCCCTGAGCAAAGTTTGTATTACAAGTTGCCCCAGGATTTTTAACTACTACTGCTAAAGCAGGACTGTTACATAATAGAAAAGTCAATATCGCTACAAATACTAGTATTCGATATGTATATTTATTAAATATTTGTAGAACTGTAGAATTTGAAAAGCTTTGAGTCTGAGTCATATTGATATCCCTGTAAGCTAAAACTTGCCCTGAACATTTACCAAGAATCTGAATTTAAAAGTCACCAAAATATTGTTTACATTACGTAACTTAATATATTAAGCAATAATCTTGTAAAAATCTTATAAAACGGATGAATGGTACTTTTAGTACGACAAAATACATTTCCATGCTCAAAAAATCTTGTGCGTTAGTAAATACCCAAAATTTTTCTTTAACACCCCAAAAAAATAATCAGTATTTATTTTAAAAATACTTGTCATATCGTCATTTCTCTACAGCTATAAACAATCCGTTGATAATCCCCTATAATAGAGCGTCAATATAATTTGATGATAAAAATCGCATATCGGCTGTCGTTTACTTTTACTCCGATGTCTGTTCGACCCCATGCCAAAGTACAGTTGCTGTTCACTAGCAACTGCTCTGTAATCACCACGACATATAATGGAATGACGAGATGCATCAAGGAAGGCATTAAGTAAATCGCTCGCTTACAAAATATGTATAACTCTGTAATTTAATAATATCCTGCCATCATGCAGGAATGACCAATAACAAGGATTGAAAGAGATGAATTATTACAAGGATGCTGATAGCAGCGAAACGCAGGAATGGCTTCAGGCTTTTGAGTCTGTCATTAAGCATGCTGATAAAGATCGTGCGCAGTTTTTATTAAAAGCCCTATATAACATGGGTGTACAAGAGGGTCTGCCATTTAACCGTTTGGATACGGCCTATATCAATACCATCGCCGTTGAAGATGAGCCAATGTACCCAGGTGACTTAGCGATTGAGCGCAAAATTCGCGCCTTGATTCGCTACAATGCCTTGGCAATGGTTATGCGTGCCAATAAAAACGATGACGATTTGGGTGGTCATTTAGCCTCATTTGCCTCTAGTGCGACGTTATACGAAACTGGTTTTAACCACTTCTTCCGTGCTGCCAGCGATCATTTCGGCGGCGATATGATTTACTACCAAGGTCACTCAGCGCCAGGTATGTATGCGCGTTCTTATCTAGAAGGTCGCTTAAGCGAAGATCAGTTGGATAATTTCCGCCGTGAAGTTGGTGGTAAAGGCTTATCAAGCTATCCACATCCATACTTAATGCCGGACTATTGGCAGTTCCCAACGGTGTCGATGGGTTTAGGTCCTATCATGTCAATCTACCATGCCCATGTACATCGCTATATGGAAAACCGCAAGCTGCTAGAATCGGAAGGTCGTAAGATTTGGGCATTCTTAGGTGATGGTGAAACGGATGAGCCAGAAAGCTTAGGTGCTATCTCTCTTGCTGGTCGTGAGAAATTAGATAACCTCATATGGGTGGTCAACTGTAACCTGCAACGCCTTGATGGTCCAGTTCGTGGTAATGGCAAAATTATTCAAGAACTTGAATCAGTATTCCGCGGTGCCGGCTGGCGAGTGATTAAAGTCGTTTGGGGTGGTAACTGGGACAGTCTGCTTGCCAATGATGATACCGGCGTTCTAAAGCATCGCATGGAAGAAGCAGTTGATGGCGAATATCAGTTATATGAAGCGCGCGATGCTAAATTTACCCGTGAACATTTCTTTAATAAATATCCTGAATTAAAAGAGATGGCAGATGCCTTAACGGATGAAGATATTTCACGTCTGAACCGTGGTGGTCATGATCCTATGAAGGTTTATGCTGCATTTAGTGAGGCGATGAAAACCAAAGGTCAACCAACCGTTATTTTAGTGAAAACGGTAAAAGGTTATGGTCTATCCACCACCCAAGCAGTTAACAAATCGCATCAAGTCAAGAAGCTCGATCAAGAAGCATTGGTGTATTTCCGTGATCGTTTTGACTTACCCTTTACTGATGAGCAGTTAGAGACGCTTCCGTTCTATCGTCCAGCTGAAGATTCAGCAGAGATGAAGTATCTAAAAGGTCGCCGCGAAGCGTTAGGTGGTCATTTGCCAAATCGTCGCAGTGGGCATATTCCATTAAATATTCCTGAATTGTCGATTTTTGATCGTGTCTTGAAAGGTAGTAACGGTAAAGAGCAATCAACGACGATGGTGTTTGTACGTCTGCTTGCTGCGATGTTAAAAAACAAAGATATTCAAGATCGCGTTGTTCCTATCGTTCCTGATGAAGCGCGTACCTTTGGTTTAGAAGGTATGTTCCGTCAATTGGGCATCTACTCGGCGGTTGGGCAAAAATATACGCCTGAAGACAGTGAAGCCTTGATGGGTTACAAAGAAGCCATCGACGGTCATATGTTAGAAGAAGGTATCAACGAAGCGGGTGCAATGAGTGCGTGGATTGCTCTAGCAACCAGTTACTCGACTAACGCTTTGCCAATGATCCCAATGTATATCTACTATTCAATGTTTGGTTTCCAACGTGTTGGCGATTTGGCTTGGGCGGCAGGTGATTGTCAAGCACAGGGCTTCTTACTGGGTGCAACGGCAGGTCGCACCACGTTAAATGGTGAAGGTCTACAGCATCAAGATGGTCATTCGCAAATTTTATTCAACGTCGTTCCTAACTGTGTGAGCTATGATCCGTGCTTTGGTTATGAATTGGCAGTGATTATGCATGATGGTTTACGCCGCATGTATGCTGAAGGCGAGCGTATTTATTATTATCTCACCGTGATGAATGAGAACTATGAGCAACCTGCCATGCCAGAAGGTGTTGAAGAAGGCATCAAGCGTGGTATGTATCTATTAGAAGATAATGGTTCTGCACAAGTTCAATTATTAGGTTCTGGTGTTATCTTACGCGAAGTACAAAAAGCGGCACGTATCTTAAAAGATGAGTTCAATATCTCATCTAACGTTTGGAGTGTCACCAGCTTTAATGAGTTAACTCGTGACGGCATGGCTTGTGATGACTACAATCGCCTACATCCAATGGATGAAGAGCGTGTGCCATGGGTTACTGAACAGCTTGCTCCGCATGAAGGTGTAGTCGTTGCTGCAACCGATTATATGCGCAACTATTCAGAACAGATCCGTGCTTGGTTACCAGATAGCCGTCCATATACCACACTAGGTACTGATGGTTATGGTCGCTCTGATACCCGTGAGAATTTACGTAGCTTCTTTAACGTTGATGCCGCTCATATCGTAGTGGCTACCCTAAAACGCTTGGCTGACGAAGGCGAAGTTGAAATGCGCTTGGTTAAAGATGCAATTTCAAGCTTAAATATTGATATTGATCATCCGCCTGCATGGCAGCAACAGCCGTATTATGACCACTCTCCAGACGCTCCAGCACCTGGTAATGTCAATCCGACTCCTGTACCTGAGTTTAATGTTGAAGACGATGAAGAAATAAGCAGTGAAGGTCGCGCCGAAGATAAAGCGGATGCTGCCTTACTCAATAATGCTGACGTCGAAGAAAAATAACCATAAGACAAGGAAATAAAACATGGACATTAAAGCCCCCGATTTGGGTGTCGATAGCGCCGAAGTCAGTGAAATTATGGTAAAAGTTGGCGACGTTATTGCAAAAGACGACAATATTGTTTTACTAGAGTCTGACAAAGCCTCAGTCGAAGTACCAAGCTCTGCTGCTGGTAAAGTAACCAAAATCAGTGTTGCAATTGGTGATCAAGTCAGTGAAGGTATGGTGCTGATCGAGATTGAAAGTGAAGCTGTTGAAGATACGGATGCTAAAAATGACGATAAAGTATCTGAGCAAGCACCAGTCGAGCAGTCAGTAGCTAGCGAAGAAAAAGCGGTTGAAGTCAGTCAAAATGACAGCACTTCACAACCTGCTCAAGCAGCTTCAGCAACCACTTACGCACTACCAGATTTAGGCGTTGATGAAGCGCAAGTGTCTGAGATTATGATCAGTGTCGGCGATATCGTCAGCGCCGATCAGTCTATCTTGCTGATTGAATCAGATAAAGCGTCGGTTGAAGTACCTGCGCCACAAGCTGGTAAAGTTGAAAAAATACTGGTGCAAGTAGGCGATATGGTTGCCAATGGTCAAGATTTTATTGTCATCATTGGTCAAAGCTCAGACAATGCTAATGCTGCAATTGAAGCCAAAGCACTAGTCGCCCAATCGCAAGATTTAAAACCAGCAGTTAGCGAGCAAAAGACTGATTCAAGCCAGAAATCTGCTAAACAAGCTACAACGACTGCGCCTAAACAAGTTGCTAGCACTACTGCAACAAGTAGCATAGGTAATAAGCTGACCGAAGCACAAGTCAATGAAAAAATGGTTGATGTCTATGCAGGTCCTGCCGTGCGTAAGCTTGCCCGTCAATTAGGTGTAGATATCAGTGAAGTGGCAGGTTCGGCACTCAATGCGCGTATCTTAAAAGAAGATTTGTTTGCTCATGTCAAACAAAGCCTAACCACAAAGCAAGCTGCTCCAGCTACTGTTGGCAGTGCGTCTAGAGCTAGCTTACCAAGCTTGCCTGATATGAGTAACGTTGAGATTTGGGGCGAAACAGAAACCCAAGACTTAACTCGCTTGCAAAAGGTATCTATACCGCAGCTGAATTACAATACTTACTTGCCGCAAGTGACGCAATTTGATTTGTCTGATATCACAGAAACAGAAAGTCTGCGTAATGAGCTTAAAGGCAGTATGAAAGCTGAAGGTATTGGTTTGACGATTTTAGCCTTTATCGTCAAAGCAACGGCTTATGCATTGACGCAGCATCCACGCTTTAACAGTCATTTAAGCGATGACAATACCCAAGTTATCCTACGTAAAAGCGTCAATATGGGCATCGCAGTGGCAACAGATGATGGCTTAATCGTGCCAGTGATTAAAAATGCTCACGAAAAAGGCATCAAGCAAATCGCCATTGAAATCGGTGAGCTGGCTATCAAAGCCCGTGACAAAAAGCTAAGTACCAAAGATTTGCAAGGCGCTAGCTTTACTATATCAAGCCAAGGTATCTTGGGCGGCACTGCGTTTACACCACTGGTTAACTGGCCACAAGTCGGTATCTTGGGTGCATCAGAAGCAACTATGCAACCGAAATGGAATGCTGCTAAGCAAACCTTTGAGCCGCGTTTGATGTTACCACTATCATTATCATACGACCACCGTGTGATTAATGGTGCTGATGCAGCAGTCTTTACCCGCTATGTTGCAACTTTGCTTGCGGATCCGCGTCGCATTTTGCTATAGGTCTTACCCTTACTTAACACTTATATAAATAAAAAAAGACTGTCTATGGATGGTCTTTTTTATATCTGCTATTTCATCAGAATATAGATAAATGACAGACACAAAAAAGCCAGCAATTCAGCTGGCTTTTTTTATTCACAATCTTTAGCTTATAATTTTGCTAAATTAGAACTGTTTTACAAAAGCAACGCCATAAACCCAAGGGCTGATGTCGATTTCACCAATATCAGTACCATTTAAAGTGGCATCAGTTTTGATGTCCATATAGCGTGCATCAATACGGAAAGACTCAGTTGCAGCAAATGGGATATCAAGACCGATATGACCAGCAACACCGACGCTATCGTCAAGTTTTAAATCAAGACCTTCGCTATTATTAAGTTTTTCTTTGAAGAACATGGTGTAGTTCACACCAACACCAACGAACGGCTTCACGTTCATAGGTAAGTTATAGTCATCGAAGTGATATTGTAATGAAAGCGTTGGTGGTAAATGTTGAGTTTTACCTGTATATATTTCTTTACCATTAGCATTATTTAAAGTGAAGTCATGATGAAATGGAATCGCAGCGAGTAGCTCAACGCCAACGTTATTAGCGATAAAGTATTCACCACTGATCGTTGGACGTACATCGCCATCAACGTCAACAGATAAACCGTTATTCAAAGTGCCGTTATCACTTTTAGGATCAACATAGTGTGCGCCAGCGGCAACTGACCAAGTACCTGCAGGTACAGCAAAAGCGGTGGTCATAGTAAGGGCAGTAGCAGCAGCTAAAACTAGGGATTGTAGTTTCATCGTTTAATTCCTCAACGTTTAGATGATGGTCGCTAGCTTATAAGGATGGCATAAGTTAGCGATACATAGTGTCAGGCTAGGGATTAACCTGTAACATCTGCTATCTATTATACTACAAAAACCTTACTAAAAGTAAGGTTTTGAACGGAATGTTAAGATAATTCTATTTAAAGTTACAATTGGAATGGTCTATATACGTTAAAGTTTATGTCATATGTTAAGTGGGTTAATTGGTAGTTTCATTTATCGTTTTTAGTAGTATTGATACGCTGTTATTGTTAAAAGGATTTGCCTGTAAATTATGCTTGGCTACTGTAGTAATTCTCCACTGCGCTGTGAACATGCCCGCTCATTAATAGTGCTAGACCAAATAGATTCCTGTTGCCCAAACTGTGGGTTATTTTTAATATCTACCCAAAAAATTAGCCATAAGCTGCGTGCTGAAGAGCGGTTATTACGTATGGCCTTTTATGCAGTTGCCATCCTATTGATGATTGTCACCCACATTTATTATATAAAGTTTGTATAATCATACTTTCATAATGACTTTTTTGCTAAAATCAAATCGGTGTTAAACCGCATAGGGACGGCATGCTATTCCAATCTATACGGCGCTTGCGTCTTTTTGTCTATAATATTTTGCAAAACGATGAGCATGATACGCTCTTTAGTCGCTATGTTGATTATTTCCTTATTTTATTAATTATGGCAAACGTCACTGCCGTCATCGCCGAGTCTGTCGATAATTGGTATTATCCTTATCAAGAATACTTTACTTGGTTTGAGAACTTCTCAATTGTGATATTTTCTGTGGAATATCTGCTCCGTCTATGGAGTGTTGCTGAAGCAAAGCCAATCAATACCACATGGCGACAGCGCTGGGATTGGCTAAGAAGTCCCTCTGCATTGATTGATTTAATTGCTATTGCTCCTGCCTTTTTGAACTTCTTTGTCAGTATCGATTTGCGTTTCTTGCGAATTTTGCGCCTGTTCCGCATTCTTAAATTGACTCGTTATTTTGCTTCACTACGTATTTTGCTGGTGGTCATTAGTAAAGAAAAAGGTTCCTTTCAAGCGGTTATTTTTATATTAATAATCATGATTGTGACCGCATCTAGTGGTATTTATTTGGTGGAAAACCATGCACAGCCTGAGGAATTTGAGTCAATACCAAAAGCCATGTGGTGGGCGGTAGTTACACTAACGACGGTAGGTTATGGTGATGTAACACCGATTACTAATGCTGGCAAAATATTAGGGGCAGTTATTACTATATTGGGTGTGGGTTTAGCAGCATTGCCTGCCGGTATTTTGGCAACGGGTTTAGCAAATGAGCTCAGTCAGCGCCGTGAAGAGCTTGAACAAGACTTTCGAGGGCAGTTGATTGATAGCGATTTTGATTTGGTACAGAACCAAATGATGATTGAGAAAATACGCCGCGAGCTTGGCTTAGATAAAGAGCAAGCACAGGATATTGTACTGCAAGTGTTGCGTGAGCAAGAGCTTGAGCGTCGTGAAAGAGACGTGCAGCAAAAGAATTTTTGTCCGCACTGCGGTGAGCGCTTATAATAAAGCGATATCAGCTATCTAAGGTTTTCTTTTTATTGAATCGACTGTAGATAAAATAAAAAATGGTCAATCGCATTATAGAGCGCTTGACCATTTTTTATTATGCGTCACGTATTTTTTAGCTATAGATTGTTTGCGGAATCGGCAAAGCACGTGCTAATTCATGCGCTACTTGCTCTGCTGCTAGTGCCAAATCAGTTGCAGGAAGTGGTAGGTTCTGTACGGTTAGATGCCAGTCATCTACTTCTCGTCGTAAATGCGCAACCCATAGCGTCACGCAATCACGCGGTAGCTGCTTCAAATTCACTTCAAAAGAGCGGTTACCTTCATCATCACTTAGATGAATCTCACCTTTTTCAATTCTGGTAAAGGGTTGCCCATGATAGGAGTTGGCAATCAAAGCAATGTGGGTAATATGAGCAGGGATTTCATCCAGATATAGCCTGATTTGCTCTTGATCAAGCGGTGCAAGATACATTGCTTGGTCGCCGCGGTCTTTACCGTTTAGACTGTCGCCTTGGTGGCATATCGATTCGGCTTTATCACGCAGTTGTTTAAACCAAACCATATCGCTAATAGTGCAATCATTATCATATAGCACGCAAGCCAAATCAAGATCCATCGAGCCTGCATTTTTATTAAAACGCTTCTTTAGTTTTTTAAATACGCCTTTTTGCTCAATCTTGGTAAATTCATAATTGAGACCAAAAAACAAAGTACCTGCATCTAGACCTAACCCTCTTAAGCTGTCTGAAAGTAATGGCGATGAGTTAGTGGTTGACATAGTAATCCTTTTGATGCTTGGTTTTTTATGAAGGTGTTAGGTAGCTATAAAAGTGTCGGTTTAGAGTACGATAAAGGAAAGTTAGATATCATCTACTCTTTTATCTAATACCGCTTGATAAAGTAACGCTGGTTTGGCATCGAGCATACCATTGCCGAAACCTCGTAGCCACCAGACCAGCTGCGAGGTTAAGTTAACAGTTGCTTGTATGGTCAAGGTTTCATCGCTATTAATGGTGACAACTTGGTCATCACTGAGCTTGCTTTCGGTCAAGCTCTTGCCAGCTTGTTTGGCAAATTGTAGCTCAATTGCTGTATATTTACCATGATTGGGCAGTTGGCTGAATAAAGGATGGCTAAAGCCCATGCCACCTGCATCTAGATAATTATCGAGTTGGAAGTTATCAGGCGTTTTTGCGGCGCTATCTAATATCTCAACACTAGCAAATCGATGTAAGGCAAAGGTGCGAATAATATTCTCATTATCATCAGTGCGGGTCGCGAGCAGATAAATAATCACCCCACGTTGGATAATGGCGACAGGATTGAGAGTATATTCGCTAGCTTGTGATTGATTGCTACGCGTATAGCAGGCTTTGATCTGTAGTTGATAAAATAAAGCATGATAAATATTATCTTTACTGTCCAAATCGATATGCGGCGCAATCAAAGGCTGAGTTGCAGGTTCAATACGAACCCTATCAATCCAGGAATGGGTCACTTTACTATTTTTGAGCTGGCGACGTGCCAAATCAAACCAAGGAAATAGCTCATCAAGGATAACGGGCGGTAGCAGCTGACTGAGATTGGCTTCCACCATATTAAAGGCGACCGCTTGCGATAAATTCATATGCGGCAAGCTTTGTAGCGGTGCATCATCTTCCCAGCGCCAGCCTTGTGGATTAGCATTATTTTTTTCGATAGGAAAGCGTTTGGCAAGAGCATTTAGGTCTCGCTGTACCGTACGTAAACTGATATCAAAACCTGCCAATATCAACTGCTCATAAACATGGGTGGTGCCGACCCAGCGATTACGCTGTAATTGTGACAGTACTTGCCACTGCCGCGCTGTTGTTGCGGCGCCATGACGACTATCGGCTGTATCAGCTGCGGCTTTATTCTCTAAAGGCTCAACAGTGTTTGCTTGCTCATTAGTAGCCTGTTGGTTGTCGCGATTATTGTTGTCAGTATGAGCAATGTCGGTATGAGATATAGTCATGAAAAGATAACCTTTGTAATGTCACGATTATAAAGTCAGCGGGTCATTCGCATTATGATGAGCATGGCAGGACATCAAGAGATTATCATTGCAGAGCATTATAGATGAATCACGCTAGATATTAGGGTGCTTCATCTATAATGATTTCTTCTACGATGATGTCATCGTCCTCTTTGATAAGCTGATCTTTAATAGCTTTGTCTTTCTTAGCTACTTTCTTTTTATCTTTTTCCTTTTGGCGTTTGGCTTTGCGCTTTTTTTTAGCTTTCTTTTTTGATTTTCTATCATCAATGTCATCATCTGCGTTTTGGTTTTCATCCCAGAGCATCAAACGACTTAATACTTTACCAAACAGTGTCTCTTTACGATAGCGACCTTTTTTATTCATCGTATCAATAGGTAAACCTGTCATCAAGGTAAGCGCGTCATTCAAGGTATGTACGCCATAGATATGAAAGCTACCTGCTTTGACAGCGGCAATAATATCGTCACGCAGCATGAGCTGCTTAACGTTTGCCATAGGAATAACCACCCCTTGCTGCCCAGTCAATTCTTGCTCGCGGCAAGCATCAAAGAAACCAGCAATCTTAGAATTGATGCCACCGACAGCTTGTACTTCACCGAGCTGATTCATGGAACCTGTAATTGCTAAAGATTGATTGATAGGTACGTTTGCTAAGGCAGATAATAGGGCGCAGCCTTCACTGACGGTTGCGCTATCACCATCAATATGCGCATAGCTTTGCTCAAAAGCCAGTGAAGCACTAAAGTTTAGTGCATGGTGCTGACTAAATAATGCTCGTAAGTAGCTGGTCATAATCAGCATACCTTTAGCGTGTAAACTACCGCCCAAGTCAACATCACGCTCGATATCTAGGATCTCACCAGTACCGATATTTGGCTGAATCACCGCTGTCAGACGGGCAGGCATACCAAACTCACTATCGGCATAACTTACCACGGTTAAAGCGTTAACTTGTCCAACTGCATCGCCTTGGGTTTGAATAAGTTGCTGACCATTTTTAAGCTCATCCCAATAGAGATCGCGCAAATAGCCTGAGCGCTCGTCCATATCTTCGATTGCTTGTACCACATGCTTGGCACTGACAATATTTTGTCCCCACAAACGCGCATGGCGGTTTGATTCATGTAATAACTTAATAAGTAAGTCGCTATGTAAACTCAGACGATCTTGGTCTTCTGCTTGCAAACTTAAATGCTCAAGTAGAGCAGCTTGTGCGCTTCTGTCAAACGGATACAAATTGGCATAGTCGATGATATCGGCCATTTTACCAATCAGCGCTAGCTCGTGTTCATGGGTGCGCACTACATCATCGTGAAAATCAGCACGTACCTTAAACACCGCATCAAACTCGGGCTCAAGCTCTAATAATTCATAATATAAATCGGCTTCACCTAATAAAATAACTTTTATATCAAGATCAATTGGCGCAGGTGATAATGATAAGCTGCCTGTTAAGGTCAGCATTTGCTCAAGGCTAGAGAGTTTAATTTTACGAGACTGTAGTGCACGCTTAAGACCCTGCCATGCATAAGGATGTTCAAGCAGATGGCTGGCTTCTAAGAGCAGATAGCCACCATTAGCACGATGTAGAGCACCTGCACGAATCATGCTGACATCAGTAGTGACTGTACCTAGTTGGGTAATTTGTTCAACATGACCTAATAAGTTTAGATGAGTAGGCAGGTCTTCAAAGATAACTGGCGCACCGCTGTCAGGCTCATGGCTAATAATGACATTAACCGCATAGCGGCTCGGTGTTGTGGCAAGCAGCGCTGTCACAAACTCTTCATCGTCACCATTCACAATACGCTCGACATGAGTCACCATATCAGTAAAGATCGTCTTTAAATATTTAACGACCAGTGGCTCGGCAGCAAACTGCTCATAAAGAGGGGTAAATAATGGTTGTAGCGCACGCTCTGCAATATTACGATGCAATAATTCAATGGCATCATTGGCCTCATCTTCTAATTGCTCTAAAGCAATGGTCAGCTGACTGAGGCGCTTTTGCATGTGGTTTTTTTGCGCAAAATTATTTAGCTCAGTTTCATATTCACTACCGTAGGCGTTATTATCAGTTTCAGTAACAGGCGTATCGTTGCTTGCGGTATCTGTATTTTTATCCTGATTAAACACCCTTTTATCTTTAGCAACAGCATTATAAACATTGTCGATATTTTCTGTCGGTAGCTGGCTTGGGTGCACAAAAATAGCTTTATTATCAAAGGGGCGGAAGGTTAACGCTAAATCGTACTGTTTGCCCTCAGCATTGAGCGCATCATAGGCGTGGCTTTCTTTTTGATGGGTGTCATTTTTGATGGCTTCGATTTTGCTTTGATATTGGTCGCTACGAAAGCGTTGGCTGAGCCGTTTTTTGGCTTGCTGCCATAAATTATTGACCTGTTGCTGCAAGATAGCAGCTTGACCAGCAGGTAAGCGCAGCGCTAAAGGCGTACGAGGATCGGTAAAATTGTGTACGTAAGCCCAATCATCTGGCGTCGGTGCATCAGCAGCAATAAGAGTGAGCAAGCGACTAATGATGGTGCGCTTACCCAAGCCATTTTCGCCAGCAGCAAACACATGATAGCCACTGGCATGAATATCTAGGGCGGTGTGTAATGCCTTTAGCGCTCGCTGTTGTCCAAAACCGATGTCTAAATCTGGCGCGCTGCGGGTATCTGCTGGTAGTAAGCTAGACTTGCTATAACGTTTAAGTTGTTTCGCCGCCACAAGACAGCGCTCGGAAACCTCTATAAATATAGGGTGCGGTGTAATAGGCGCATCAGTAGCGTCAGGGTTGTTTTCTTTTTCCGTCGACTTATGAGCCGCTTTTTTACGTTTTAATCTTTTATCTGATTTTTTCTTATCTAAGAGATTTTTATCCAATGGTTTTTTATTGGCTGATGACTCTTTATTGGCTAACTGCTCTTTAGAGCAATGCTTGTCATTTGAGTTATTAGCAGGCATGGTAGCATCTGCGCAATCGCTGACATCTAGTTGGTCTTTATTCAGGGGTATGTTTGGCTGTTCTGTCATAGGAATAGGGTCAGTCGCTTAAAGGTATTAAATGGTGTTGGATGTTAAGTATGTTTTTTATTGGGTTATGACTATATTAGGATTTATATTAATAGAACATCTTACAAGATATCGCTATTTTTTAAAGCAGTCATTGAACGCAATTTTGTATCATAGACTATAATGTATGAGCGAATAAAGTTTTGCTGATAGCAACTGATAAATAGTAGAGTTAGGGGAGTCGATGCTGAATAACGGCTCAATATAGGCGCAGATAGTATAAGATGGCGCACATTGGCTCAATCTGCAACTATTCAATCAGCAGCCTGCATGATAAAATAGACGGTTCACATGTCAAAACTGGATAACATCTTGTATGTCAGACTCTACTAAAACTTCTTTAACCTCTGCTAACACGGCAATTATCCATATTGACCCAACCGGCTTTGTAAAGCTCGGTGATAAGCTGCCGACATTGGCAAATATATTAGCGCAAGCGATAGATGAGCTGGGTCTTACATTGAGTGCCCAGCAGCAGAGCAGCTTATTATTATATTTAGACCAGCTTTTATTATGGAATAAAGCGTATAATCTGACCGCGATTACGGATCCGGTAGATGCGCTTATCAAACATGTCATCGATTGTTTGGCTATTATACCTCATTTACCTTTAGGGTCGCTGCTTGATATCGGGACTGGCGCCGGTTTACCAGCAGTGATTATTGCCATCTGTCAGCCTGAGCGCCCATGTACAGCGCTTGATAGCAATCAGAAAAAGATCCGTTTTATTAAGCAAGTCAGTAGCGAGCTTGGTTTGAGTAACATGCAACCTATCGCCTCACGTATTGAGGCGTACGAAGCAAGCTATGATGTGGTTACCTCGCGCGCGTTTGCCAGTCTGATAGACTTTGTTGCTGTTGCCCAGCCACGATTAGCGGATAATGGTTACTTGTGTGCCATGAAAGGTAAAGTGCCAAGCGAAGAAGAGCTACATGCTTTAAGCAGCGACTGGCAGTTTAAGACTATTAAGCTGAACGTGCCACGTTTACATGATAGTCGTCATTTAATTGAATTGTCTTATAAAAATGTCTAAGCTATGAGCACGCTATTTATTATGAAACTATCTTATTTGATGGTGAGATAGCATATTTTATGATGAAATAACCTCTGTGCCAATGTTTATAGCAATGTTTAAGCTTTAGGTAAAAGAGCGCGTTAGTAAAATCAGTAATAGATCCTAATTAAATTGAGTGAGTGTATGGAAATCATAGCGATTGCGAATCAAAAAGGCGGAGTGGGCAAAACCACAACGGCGGTAAATTTGACCGCCAGTTTGGCTGCCAAACGCAAGCACGTATTGTTGATTGACTTAGACCCACAGGGCAATGCTACCAGTGGTACGGGTGTCGATAAAAATGACCTCGCACTGACCATAGCAGATGTGCTTCTCGATGGCGTGTCTTTATCTGATGCGATTGTCAATAGTCCAGCAGGGTTTGATGTTATCGGTGCCAATCGTGATTTGGCAGGTATGGACATCACTTTGATGAGCAAAACCAACAGTCACGAGCTATTTAAAACGGCAATGGCAGATTTGGTTGATGCGCAAATAGCGGCAGAAAAACCTGCCTATGATTATGTGATTATCGATTGCGCGCCAAGTTTAAACTTATTGACGATTAATGCGTTGGTGGCGACGGATAGCGTTATTATTCCGATGCAGTGTGAGTATTATGCGCTAGAAGGCTTGGCGGATTTATCGCAAACGATAGAGCGCTTGACGGAATTAAACCCTAAGTTATATATTCGCGGTGTCGTCAGAACGCTATTTGATGCGCGTAATACGTTAGCTCGTGACGTGTCCGCTGAGTTAGAAGCGCACTTTGGTGAAGTTATGTATAACACTATTATCCCAAGAAACATCCGTTTGGCAGAAGCGCCTGCGCATGGTCTACCTGTCATTGCTTATGAGAGATGGTCGAAAGGTGCGCGTGCTTATCAAAAATTGGCCGCTGAAGTCATGAAACAAAGTCGCTAGTTATCTTGTTATAAGAGAAAATGATCAATTATGAAATAATGGGTCATTAGAAAAAGCAGCCAGATAACAGAACAGCAGATATCGTATTTATCATTAAATTTAAAAACATTTGGCTTATATTTTAGCGTTAGAGGATAGGTAATCATGGCGAAGAAAAGAGGGTTGGCTGCCAATCGAGGCTTAGATGCCTTATTAGGGTCAATCAAAAAAGAAAAGCAAATTACCGCCTCTGCCTTGCAAGACGATATGACTGCGCGCGAGCAGGCTTTGCCAATAGATAACGCTAATACAAAGACGGCTGTTAAAATGCCTGAAACGACTGTTAATGCCAATTTTTCAGTCAAGTCATCTGCTTCTGAGCCCAAAGACAATAGCCCGCGTAAAGCCCGTGAAGCGCGTACCTTGAATAAAAGTGTTGCCAATGGTACCCGTGTAAACGCGAGCGAAAATAACGGCTCTGAAGACCAAATCAGTTTGGTGCAGATTGATGTCGCTCGTTTGCAAGCTGGTAAGTATCAGCCTCGCCGTGATATGAGTGAAACGGCATTGGCAGAGTTGGCCTCTTCTATTGAACAGCATGGCGTTATGCAGCCGATTGTCATTCGTCCATTGCTCGCCACAGAAGACAAAAGCGAAGCCTTTGTTACCCATGAAATCATCGCCGGTGAGCGCCGTTGGCGTGCAGCAAAAATGGCAGGCAAGTCCGTTATTCCAGCCATTGAGCGTGCTTTGTCAGATGAGCTGGCGATTGCCCTCGCATTGATTGAAAATATCCAGCGTGAAGACCTATCAGTGATTGAACAAGCAGCGGCACTGCAGCGTTTCCATACGGAATTTGGCATGAGTCATGCCATGATCGCCGAAGTCGTCGGTAAAGCCCGTACGACGGTATCAAACCTTTTACGCTTGAATCAATTACACGACACAGTCAAAGATCATTTGGCGACCAGTGCTCTAGATATGGGTCATGCGCGTACGCTTTTAGCGTTGTCATCTGAGCAGCAGCCTATCATTGCCCAAAAGATTATTGATGGTGGGATGACAGTACGCGAAGCTGAAAAACTTGTTAAATCTATTTTGCAGCCAATGCCAAAAGTCAGTCGCGCCGAACAAGTGCAATCTCGTGATGTTGAGCGTTTGACGCAGCGACTGACGGATATGCTCGGTGCGGAAGTGAAGCTTAAACACAAAAAAGATGGACAGGGCAGCGTTGAGATATTCTTCCACAGCCAAGATCAATTAGCCGCTTTAATTAAGCATATGGAAGCATAGGCTTAAGGTGTTGCATACCTTTTTTTATCCTTATTTAAGCAATACTGATAGCAGCTGGTTTATCAAAATATAGAAGAGAGTTGATATGTGGGAGTTGGTAAAAGCGGGTGGTTGGCTCATGACACCTATCGTCTTGTGCTCAATTTTGGCATTGGTGATTATTATTGAGCGTAGCCATACTTTACAGTTTAATAAGGTTGCTCCTAATAGATTGCGTGAACAGCTGATAACACGCCTTCGTGAAAATGGCGATATCGGTCGTACTCAGCTCATGAATGTCAAAGAAAAGACTGCGCTAGGTGATATTCTAGCAACGGGTCTGCTGTATCGCCAATATGGCTTAGAGTCGATGACCATGCATATGCAGAACCGTGCCAGCGTACAAGTGCATCAGTTAGAAAAAAATATCAATATGCTCGGTACTATTGGCGCTATTGCGCCTCTGCTTGGTTTATTGGGCACAGTACTGGGTATTATTTCATCGTTCTTAGCGATTACTGATGGAGCAATGCAAGACCCAACGATGCTTGCTGCGGGTGTATCACAGGCATTGATTACCACTGCTGCCGGTATGATGGTTGCTATACCAGCATTGATCGCTTATCGTTATTTTCAGCGCCGGATTATTGATATTAATGCTCAATTTGAGACTCAAGCTGGGCTCATGATTCAAGAGTTGTATGATTATAAATTATTAGAGCACAATTATGGTTTTAATGCGCCAGCGCAAAACATAGTGGTGGATGACGGTGTAGAAGAAAAGCGTTTAATTGATGGTTTGGATTTAGATAAAATAGCGCCTGCTACTTTTTGAAGATGGCAATATAGTAGCCATGATAATCCTACATTGAGCCTATTGGTATCAAGTATATTTAAGAGAGTGACATGCGCTTTAGAAAACCAACCGTTGAGCCACTTGAAATTAATCTGACCCCGATGATTGATTGTTTATTGTTTTTAATCGTGTTTTTGCTACTAGCAACCTCGTTTAATCACTTTAGCCGCTTGAATATTATTTTGCCTGAAGCTGAAGGGGTAGCGTTGACCGAAGAGAAAAACAGTATCGAAGTAGCCGTGCAAGAAGACGGTAGCTATTTGGTCAATGGTATTACTCTTGCCAGTAGTAATGAAGCGGAGCTCACAAGCATGTTGCAGCAAGAGGCAGGTAGTAATCGCGATATACTGTTTGTGATTGCCGCTGATGCTAATGCCACCCATCAATCAGTGGTGCGGGTAATGGATATTGCTGGTAAATTGGGCTTTCTAAATATAAACATCAGTACTGTTGTGCCACTTGGTCAAGCATTACCGCAATAAATATAAATCGTATTTTAAAATGCGATAAATAATATGATTAAGCGCTACTATTCCATTAGTGCTATCCATTTCTATTCTTACACCTAAATTGAGGCTTTTATGAGCCAAGCTTACCAACCTGACTCTACAAAAACTTCTGCTAAAACGCTGATAGCATCAACATCGGTGACCTTGAATCCGCCTAAAAGCAAGACCCTAATGCGTTTATTGGCTTATTTAAAACCATACTGGTGGGCTATATTGCTCACCATTATTGGTTTTGCTATCAATGCTGCTACTGAGATTTGGATTGCTAAACTCTTACAATATATCACTGATGCTATCAATCAGAATGATCAAAGTAAGCAGGATTTATTTCCGTTTATTATTGTACTGTTGTTCTTTGTGCGCGGTGTAGGTAGCTTTTTAGGTAATTACTATACGGCATTGGTATCGCGAAACTTAGTGTATGAGCTACGCGTAGAGGTATTCAATAAGCTGCTGCGTCTGCCAAGTTCTTTCTATTTAGCTAATCCAGCAGGAACAATTTCATCGAAGCTTATTTTCGACGTTGAGCAAGTGACCGCTGCTAGTACCGATTCGATGAAAACGTTATTACGTGACGGTCTAACCGTGGTTGCCTTGATGGGCTTTTTGCTTTATAGCAACTGGCGTTTGACGCTGATTTTATTCGTTGTGCTGCCACCAATATTATGGCTGATTCGCGTGGCCTCAAAGCGTTATCTAAAGCTTTCTAAAGGTATCCAAGAAACGATGGGGGGTGTTAGTCATATTACCAATGAAGTTATCAATGGCTATCAGGTGGTCAAGAATTATGGTGGACAAGCGTACGAGTCTAAGCGCTTTGATATAACGTCTAAGAAAAACCTACGCCAAGGAATGAAGGTGGTTGTTACTAATAGCATCAATACTCCAGCGGTACAGTTATTGATGGCAATAGCAATGGCAGTCGTGGTTTGGCTAGCGTTACGTCCTTCGGTGATAGATGATATCTCAGCAGGTCAGTTTATCTCGTATATTGCTGCGGCCGGACTGTTGAGTAAGCCAGTACGTTCATTGACGGATGTCAATCAACAGTTACAAAGAGGGCTTGCGGCAGGTGAGTCGATATTTGCTCTACTAGATGAGCCCGAAGAAGAAGACACTGGTGTGTTAAGTCCAGCCTTGGTAGGTGAGATAAAACTAGATAATGTCAGTTTGGTTTATCCAGACTCAACTGTAGCACTAAGTAACTTTAACTTGGATATACGTGCAGGCGAGACAGTAGCATTAGTTGGACGTAGTGGCGCAGGAAAGTCATCTTTAGTTAATTTGCTGACGCGTACCTTATCGACTTCTTCAGGGCAGATTACCTTAGATGGTATGCCGATTGAAGACATCAAACTTGAAAGCTTGCGTGCTCAGATTGCGATGGTCAATCAACAAGTAGTGCTATTTAATACCACAGTTTTTAATAATATTGCCTACGGTAGTTTGGCTCACAAAACTCCAGCTGAAGTTGAGCAAGCCGCAAAAGATGCCTTTGCTCATGATTTTATTATGCAAATGCCAAATGGCTATCAAAGTGAAATCGGTGCTGAAGGTTTACAGCTATCTGGCGGTCAGCGTCAGCGTTTATCGATTGCTCGTGCACTATTGAAAGATGCGCCAATTTTAATATTAGATGAAGCAACCAGTGCGTTAGATAATGAGTCTGAACACTACATTCAAAAAGCGCTTGATAATATTATGAAAGATCGCACAACACTGGTTATTGCGCATCGATTGACCACTATTGAGTCTGCTGATCGAATAGCCGTATTAGACGCTGGTCAAATCGTTGAGATTGGGACTCATGCTGAGCTAATGCAACTGCATGGTCATTATGCGCAAATGTATGCGCGTGATTTTGAATAATCATGAATATTGAAACCATTATAACGCGCGCATGGCAACGTCAAGCAGCTTGGCTTTGGCTGCTACTACCATTTAGCTGGCTGTATGCACTGTTGATGATACTGCGCCGTCAAGCTTATAAAATAGGTATTTTTGCTAGTTACCGTGCGCCTATTCCAGTTATAGTCATTGGTAATATCACCGTTGGCGGTAGTGGCAAGACGCCGCTGATTATTGCTCTGGTTTATCATCTGCAGCAGCAAGGTATAAAGGTTGGCGTTATCAGTCGCGGTTATGGTGGTGATAGCAGCCAGATGCCAGCATTGGTTAGCGCAGAAAGCTCACCTAAGTTAGTAGGGGATGAGCCATGTCTAATAGTCAGTATGACAGGAGCGGCAATGTCGGTATGCCCTAACCGGCAGCAAGCAATTACTACTTTGCTAGAGTCTTATCCAGACTTACAGTTAATTATCGCTGATGATGGCTTACAGCATTATGCTTTGCAATGCGATATTGAATGGATAGTCGTAGATGCGGCACGCGGCTTTGGTAATAAACAGCTGCTACCGACAGGATTTTTACGTGAGCCCATATCGCGCTTAAAAGGTGCTAATATCATTTATCATCAAAAGGTAGCTCCTTTATCCAATTCTGATGATAAATATGATTTTGATAGTGCTGCTATGAAGCCTTTAACGATGCACCTACAGCCCGATACTTTAGAGTTATTATGGTCATTTGATACTGAGAAAGAGGTGTTGGAAAACGGTGATAGGACGCTTCCTAAGAGTGGCTGTCAGGTACATGCAGTCAGTGGTATTGGTTATCCGCAGCGTTTTTTCGATACTTTGACTTGGCTTGGTTTTGAAGTTATCCCGCATTCTTATCCTGATCATTACGATTTTAGTCTGACAGAATTACTGCAGTATGCTGAGCATCCTATTATTGTGACCAGTAAAGATGCCGTAAAAATCAAGGCTTTGTTGATACAAACGATTGGCGATAAGGTGCTGAGTGATGAATATAAGGCATTACTCAGCAGATTATGGGTATTGCCAGTTAATGCAGTGCTGTCTGATAATTGCTATGATGTTTTGCAACAGCAATTACGAGCGTTGAATATCGTTAAGAGCGCTTAAAATTCTGAGAAAAAAATGCCTAGTATGTATATTTTCAATTGAACATATTTTTAGGAATAAGCTATGTCAGCTCTTATGCCAATTAAAACTCACATTGTCATTCCTGCGCGTCTAAAAAGCACTCGTTTGCCGAACAAGCCATTATTAAATATCCACGGCAAGCCGATGATACTTTGGGTTGCTGAGAAGGCAAAACTGGCAGATTTTGCTGATGATATGTGTATTGCGACCGATGATGAGTCGATTGCTAAAGTCTGTCTAGATGCAGGTTTTGATGTGGTGATGACCAGCAGTGAGCACGCTTCAGGCACTGACCGCTTGGCTGAAGTAGCTGCTATCAAAGGTTGGGCTGCACATGACATAGTGGTGAATATGCAAGGCGATGAGCCACTGGTGCCGCCATTATTGCTAGGGCAAGTCAAAACATTATTGGTGCAAGACGCAGAGAGTGTCATGGCAACTTTATGTGAGCCTATCGAAGATTATGATACTTTTATGCGCCCGTCTGTGGTCAAGGTTGTCAGCCAAAATACCAATAACCAGCAGCGAGCACTTTATTTTAGTCGTGCGCCGATTCCTTGTAGTCGTGATATGGCCTTGGCTGATAAAGGGAATAAGCCAGCACCAGAAAACGCCTATCGTCATTTAGGTTTATACGCTTATCGCGTCAGTCTGCTACAGCAGTTTGTTCACTGGTCACAAACGCCGCTTGAGATATTAGAAAGCTTAGAGCAGTTACGGATATTAGAAAATGGTGGGAAAATTGCGATTGCCAAAGCGGCCTGTCTATTGCCAGCAGGGGTTGATACGCAAGAGGATTTGGATCGTCTAAATGCGATGAGTATCTCTGATTTTTAAAATAAGCGATATAAAATAGCCTAAGTGAAAAAATATAATAAATACTGTTTTTATTTATAATAATTCTAATGAAAAATATTAAACAATAGCCATGAGTGAGCGGGAAAATATGACTGATGATATTTATTTTACGCCACTGCTCCCATGGCAACAGCTGCTTTGGTCGCAGTTGACGCAGCGCGTATTGGCGCCGCAGCAATCTTTACCTCATGCGCTATTAGCCGCTGGAATGCAAGGCATGGGTAAACGTGCGTTCGTCTGGCGCTTGGTAGCTTGGCTGTTATGTCGCGCGCGTGATGAGCGTCCACTAGGGGCGTGCGGTCATTGTGAAAGCTGTCAATGGTTGAGATCTGGTACACATCCAAGCTTGCAAGCGTTGCCATTAGTCAGTTTACCTATTAGTGCTGATAATATTCATAAGCAGCAAGAAGTGGCAAGTAGCACAGCAAAAGATAAAAAATCCACTAAAGCCACGAGTAATGCTTCATTAAAAATAAAGGTAGATGAGATTCGTGCTTTGCAGCCTTTTATCTATCAAGGCGGGCATGGCATGCGCATTTGCGTACTCGATCACGCTGAACAGATGACGATTGCTGCAGCCAACGCCTTACTTAAAACCTTGGAAGAACCACAAGCGCAAGTGTATTTATTTCTGATTAGTGATGCGCCCTCACAGCTGCTACCTACTATCAAAAGCCGTGTTCAGCAGCTAGCGTTGCAGAGAATCGATCCTGCTGTCGCGCTAGATTATGTGACTCAAGCACTTGGTAGTACGGTCAATCGTGAAGCAGTCGGCGCGGCTGCCATTGAGCAACTTATCCAGTTGGCGAATGGCGCACCTTTGGCTGCCATTACGCTTGCTCAGGCGCCATGGTATAGTAAGCGTGCGCTATGGTTGACGACATGGCAGGCATTACGTAGTGGTAAACGCAGTAGCATAGCAGCAAGCGATTATTGGCAAAATCAGCTTAGTATTGATGAATTTATCCAATTGTCTGAGCTGATGCTACTCGATATGCGCCGTGTTTTGTTAGGGTTTGAAGCCTTGCAAAAGGACGTTAAATTAGCCGCAATTTTGCAAGACCATCAACCAAGCGATAGTGGGCTAGAGCGTCTTTCATATAGCTTACAACAGACGAAAATCGCACTACAACAAAATGTGCAAGAAAAATTTTCCTATGATAAGCTGATGCAAGAATTGGTCTATTTATAATAAATAAGGCTAATGAGAGATATCATATTTATAGCTGGTATTCTAATCTTGTACATCATTAATCATCTATTAAAAATACTGTTAACCTCATAGATAAAGGAAGCTGATTATGGCAATGCCAGGACGTGGTGGGATTTTAACCTGTCATATTGAAAATATGGATATGTTATATGCAAGCTATCTGTCTTTTGTTACTAATGGGGCTTTGTTTATACCGTCTGAGCGCCCGCAAAAACTGGGCGATGAAGTTTTTATTGCGGTGACTTTGCCTAATTCTAGTGAACGTTTACCGATGAATGGTAAGGTGGTTTGGATTAATTCTAAATCCCAAAGTGGTCGACCAGCAGGTTTTGCCGTACAGATCGGCACTGACATGTCGGGGCTAAGAATCAAAAACGAAGTTGAACGTCTACTGGCGGGTAAAATTGATAGTTTACAAGCGACTTATACTATGTAGGTATTATTTATACTATGTAGATATTATGCTTAGTATCAGATAAAAAAACAGCCTTATACTCCTATAAGGCTGTTTTGCTATTAGTGATATGTTATGAGAGAAGAACACCATTAATAACGCGGCGGTACATACATATCATCAGGAATAGGCTCGCGATAGTACTCATCATCACGCTTGCGTTCAGGCAGTTCTACCTCATCGCGCGGCACTTCTTTATAAGGGATTTGCTCAAGTAAATGGGCAATACAATTGAGCCTAGCGCGTTTTTTATTATTGCCTTCAACCACCCACCAAGGCGCTTGAGGAATATGTGTGCGCTCAAACATCGTCTCTTTTGCCTTAGTATAATCTTCCCAGCGTCGCCTCGATTGTAAATCCATTGCCGAGAGCTTCCATTGTTTGAGTGGGTCATGAATGCGGCTCATAAAGCGCGAATGCTGTTCATCATCGGTAATTGAAAACCAGTATTTTACCAAGCGGATACCCGAACGGACGAGCATGCGCTCAAACTCAGGTACTGATTGAAAAAACTCTTCATACTGTGCATCCGTACAAAAGCCCATCACGCGCTCGACACCCACACGGTTATACCAGCTGCGATCAAATAAAACAATCTCGCCCGCCGCTGGCAGATGTGCTACATAACGCTGAAAATACCACTGTGATTGTTCGCGCTCAGTTGGTGCAGGTAGGGCGGCAACTCGGCAAACACGAGGATTCAAGCGCTGAGAGATACGCTTGATAGCACCGCCTTTACCCGCAGAATCTCGTCCTTCAAATATCACCACAATGCGCTCACCACGATCAACTACCCAATCTTGTAGCTTAATCAGCTCACGTTGCAGGCGTAGTAGCTCTTGAAAGTAGGTACGGCGATCGAGCTTTTCTTGCTCACTCATCGCGCGTCCATCAAAACGAAAGTCACGCACATAATCGTCTATCTCATTCTCAAGCTCTTCATCGTAGTCATCTATCAAGTCCTGATGCATCTTGCGGCGTAGCTCATCGCTATATACTTCTTTATCCATATGTTCAATAACGCTATCTTGCTCAGGTATGCTTAAGTCATTGCTCTCTTTTTGGTTTAAGGATGTTGGGTCAATCGCTGAGGGTATGTTGCCCATATTTCGCTCCTTTTTAATAG
>NZ_CBCPJH010000017.1:0-77624 GCF_965118485.1 Psychrobacter glacincola
GTCAATCTTAGATAAAATCGATACAATGTTTATAACCAATTCATCTAGTGAAATCAACGATGACCTATTCAATCGACTTTCGCAAACAAGTATTACGAAGCATTAAAGACGGCATGACCATTCGAGAAGCTGCTAACTTTTATCAGCTTAGCACAAGCTCGATTCACAGCTGGCAGCAGAGCTTAGTTCCTAAAACAACTAGAAATAAAGCACCGACTAAAATATCAAATGAAGCCTTATTGAAAGATGTTGAACAGCATCCAGACGATTATATGTACGAGAGAGCACAGCGTTTAGATTGCAGCAAGTCAGGCATTGAATCGGCTTTAAAACGTCTTAGCATCAGTCAAAAAAAAGACCTTAGAGCATCCAAAAGCGTGTCCAATAAAAAGAGCGATATATCAAGATAAGATTGATAGCTTTACGCAGCAAGGCTATCCCATTATTTATATGGATGAGAGCGGCTTTGAGGCTGAAACTATGAGACCTTACGGCTATGCACCGATAGGCAAACCCTGTATCGACAGCTACAACTGGCAAGCAAAAAAGCGAACCAACATCATCGGTGCTCTGTATGAAAAGATGCTGTTTGCACTTTATTACTTTGATAAAAATATTAATGGCGATATATTCTATGGCTGGTGCAAGTACACATTAATTCCAAGCCTTAAGACTAAATGCGTGATTGTCTTGGATAATGCCAGCTTTCACAAACGCGTTCAAAGATTGCTTAATAGGCATGGTCACCGTCTGTTATTTCTACCACCCTATAGCCCTGATCTAAATCCTATCGAAAAGAAATGGGCTCAAGCAAAGTTTCTACGCCAAGGGTGGATGGAGAATAATCTACCTAAACTATTTTATAATATGGGCTGTTCCAGTTTTATTGTGGATTGACTATAGCCTAGCATTAGGCTATGAGCGCATTTTTTAATACAACAGATGCGCTACGGTAGTAATGACCACCAAACTGATGAGCGTACGCAGAATAAAAATCATAAACAGCTCTAACACATTAAGCTTAATGTTTGATTTTAAAATCAGCGCACCGACTTCAGACATATAGATAATCTGAGTGATAGAAGCAGCACCGACGATAAACCTTGTCATCTCACTCTCAATACTCTTACCAACCAGCGCTGGCAAATACATATCAGCAAAGCCCATAATCATCGCTGGAGCCGCTTCAGCAGCCTCTGGAATTTGTAGCAGTTCAAGCACTGGTACAAGCGGTGCCGATAACCAGTTAAATACCGGCGTGTATTCTGCTAAGCCAAGACCGATAGTACCAATAGCAAAAATCACCGGAATCAAGCCAAAATAGATATCAAATAGATTTTTTAGGCTATGCTTAAACACATTACCCAAACTTGGCATAGAATGTGCGCGCGTGATGGCACGGTTGACCGCCCATTGATAGGTGGTGTACTGAGTCGGAATCTCTTCATCAAGCATGCTCTTACCTGAATGATAGGTATCAGGCTTCAAAGACAATGGCGGTAGGCGCGGCATAATAATGGCAGCGATGAACCCTGTTAAAGCAACAGTCAGATAAAAATATACAAAGTTATTGTCCACACCGATGGTTTTGGCAACCACATAGGTAAAGGCGATGGAGGTGACCGAAAAAGTCGTTGCGATAATGGCTGCTTCACGCTGACTGTAGTAGCTTTTATCATACTCTTGCATGGTCACGAGCAAACCAATGGAGGCTGCACCAAACCAAGATGACATGGCATCGACCGCTGAGCGCCCCGGTAACCTGAACAGTTTGACAAATACCTTGCTGGATAACGTACCTAAAAATTCCATCAAACCAAAATCGGTCAAAAACGGCAATGATAAAATGGCAAAGAAGAACAAAGGAATCAAAATCGGTATCAAATCTTCAAAAATGACGCCGCCGGTATTACGGTTAATGATAAACTCAGGACCGATTTGTAGGTAAATCATCCAAACAAATAACGCGCCTAAAAAACGCGCAGCAAGCCAAAACCAATCGACATCAAACAGCTTGGCGCGCATAGAGTCAGCTGGTAGGTTAGGCTTCAAAACTTTGACCGCCAGCGCTCCGATAAAAGAAACCGTAACAATGGCTAATGCGGCGTAAACAACATAACCTCCAATCAACGCTTGCAAGGTATCGGTCAGCACGCCCAATAAAATAGTAACCTTGCCGTCCCATTGAAACGGAATAATAAACAACGCAATACCCAATGCTGAAAATAATAAGAACTTCCACATTGCGGCACGCCAATGCGCGCCTTGCGGGGTCTCTGACGCGTTAACATGATTGCCTAATATGGGCTGCTGCGATTGATCAATAACATTTGACATCTGATTCCTCCTTGATAGGCGACGATCGCCAATTTTTCCCTTTGGCGGTCTGACCAATACCCGAATTGAGCGAATTGGTCGGATCTAATTTTATTAATTATTTTTAATACAAATCAATATTCAGCTAAAGCAGCGAAAAGTTTTACCCATTTCAGTCAAGAACTCATCAGCTTCATCCACTTCATAAATAACTGGTTTAGTACCTATGATGTCTTCCTTTAATGCATCAAGCAGCTGCTGTTTGGCGGTTATTCTACGATAGCCTGCACCGAATCCTGCAGCTAATGGTTCAAAGTTCGGGGTCTTGATATTAACCCCTATTAACGGTAAGCCGCCCTCTTCCATATAGCGGCGAATCTCACCATAACCTTGGTTATTCCATAACAGCACAATCAATGGCAGCTCAAGCTCAGCAGCGCAGATTAACTCGGCAATGGTAAACTGAATGCCGCCATCACCAATCAAGCTAATGACCGGCGCTTTTGAGCCAATCATGGCACCAATAGCAGCGGGCAAACCATAACCCAAGGTGCCAAACCCTGTTGACGAGTTAAACCATCGACGCGTGGCCAACGCCTCAAAGCCAAGATTGCCGCTATAGACAGGCTGGGTCGAGTCACCAACGAAAATAACGCCTTCTACCTCATCTCGAATCAGCTGCAACAGTGCATTTTGACCAGCAAAGTCTGCTGTCATTTCTTCTATCAGCGCCTGTTTTGCAGTGGCGACACGTGCAAGTGCTTGATGGTTCAGCGGCTGACTCTCTAAGCGCTCGCACAGACCGCTGATCGCCATTTGCGCATCAGACAATAGCGCAATATCTGCTCTAAAAGGACGCTGCAATTGCTGAGCATCGCAGTCGATACGAATCAGCGTGCCATTGATTTTAAACTTACCATTAAAGAAGACATCGTAATCAGTTTCGCCAAGCTCAGTTCCTATCGCCAACACCACATCTGCCTCAGCAATCGCGGCGCGTGCTGCAGCTAATGACTGATTGCTACCCAAACTCAATGCATGAGCAGGCGGCAATAAACCTTTGGCATTAATGGTCAAAAAGGTCGGCGCGTCTATCAGCTCTGCCAGTTTTTGCGCGTCATGATTAACATCAACGCAGCCACCACCATAGAGCAATACTGGATTCTTTGCTGCTTTTAAAGTTTCAACAATCAAATCCAATTGCGCAGGATGAGGTAACGGTCTTGTTACTTTTGGTTGCACCAAACGATGATAATCAGCCTGATTATTTTTAGGATTACTTAGTTTAGGCGGCTTGCCGACATGGCTGGCATCAGCGGTAATCACATCAATAGGTAGCTGAATATGTACCGGTCCCGGACGCGCACCATTAAATAAAGCAAAAGCTTCAGCGATGACTTTGGGTAAAGACTCAGGCTGCCAGATGGTTTTGCTCATGAGCGCCACTTTACTGACCATCCCTTGCTGATCGTGTAATTCGTGCAAATGCCCTTCACCACTGCCGGTATGCTGTACTTTATTGACACTAGATATCACAAGCATCGGGATAGAATCTGCCAATGCTTGCGCCATTGAGGTCATGATATTGGTCATACCGGGACCGGTTATAATAAAACAAACCCCTACTTTGCCAGAGGCACGATAGTAGCCATCAGCCATAAAACCAGCGCCTTGCTCATGACGTGGCGTGACGTGGCGAATATCAGTATTCGGCAGACCACGGTATAGTTCGACCGTATGTACACCCGGAATACCAAAGACCGTCTCAACCCCATAATATTCTAACCATTGTACGAGCAGCTCGCCGCAGGTCAGCGATGAAGTAACTGGAGAGGTCATTGGCGAAGTATTTGTCAATAAGGAAGGCGTTTGTAGAGAGTACGTCATGAGTCATTCATCCTAAAAAATTCAATCGCAAGTAAATAAGTCGTTCAGTGTCAAATCTAAACTGCCCTTTAATTCCTTATAAAGAGCAGTTTTTTAGTATAAATTATGCTTAATAAATCGCTTTGACCTTATCGTCATAACGCACACCAGGTAAGATACATAGCATTTCAAACAGCAAGTTTGCCGCCAGTACTGAGGTGTTGCCAAATGGGTCATACGGCGGTGATACTTCTACCAAGTCGCCACCAACTACATCAAGTCCGCGCATACCGCGAATAATTTCAATCGCTTGCGTTGACGTCAAGCCACCGATTTCAGCCGTGCCCGTACCTGGTGCAAACGCAGGATCAATGCCATCGATATCAAAACTTAAATAAACTGGACCATCACCTAACTTTTCGCGCACTTCTGCCATCAGCGGCGTCAATGATTTATACCAACATTCTTCAGCAGGCACTACTCGAAAGCCTTGCTGGGTTGACCAATCAAACTCTTCAGCGCTATAACCTGTACCACGTAAGCCAATCTGTACCACACGATTACCATCGATAAGGTTTTCCTCTACTGCTCGGCGGAATGGCGTACCATGGGCGATTTTTTCACCAAACATCTCATCATTGATATCAGCATGCGCATCGATATGCACCATCCCAACAGGACCGTGTTTTTTGGCAAGTGCACGTAAGATAGGCAAAGCAATAGTATGGTCACCGCCCAACGTCAGTGGAATGGCACCATGTTTGACGATTTTTTCTGAATAGAATTTTTCGATGATATCAATGCTTTTTAACAGGTTAAAGGTATTAATAGGGACGTCGCCGATATCAGCAACTTGTAAGGATTCAAATGGGGCGGCGCGCGTGGCGACATTATAGGGGCGAATCATGCGTGATTCATCGCGAATCTGGCGTGGTCCTAGTCTAGCACCACTACGGTTAGAGGCACCGATATCTAAAGGTACACCAACGAATGCGACATCTAACCCTTCTGCATCTGATTGAGTTGGCAGGCGCATCATAGACGCAAAGCCGCCAAATCTTGGCATATCGTTGCCGCTTAATGGTTGATTGAATTCCATCATTCACATCCTTGTTTTATTGTTACATTTATCAAAGTAGACAAGTTTCCTATGCCTTTGACAATACCTAGATATGTCAGTGCAGACCATGGTAAAATTTAGAAGTAAACTTCTGGTTTTTCGTAGTAAGTGAGATTTATACAGAATTCTTAGAAGTTTAAAATTAAACTAAAACTTATATGCTCGATAAATACTTAGGTTTGATAAATACTTAAGCTTAATAAATACTTAGGCAGCACTCTTCATGCTAGATGAACTGATAAAAATAGACATTAAAACCTTGCGTAGTTTTATGGCGATTGTCGAGTGTCAAGGCGTGACGGCAGCGCAGTCACGCTTAAATGTGACCCCTTCCGTTATTAGTGGTCATCTGACCCATTTAGAAGACCGCTTGGGCATGACTTTATGTCATCGTGGCAGAGCAGGCTTTAGCCTTACAGAAGACGGTGCCGCGGTTTATGAGGCTTGTTTAAGCTTTAATGAAGCAGTAGCTAGCTTCCAGCATCAGTTACATTATATTCGTCAATTAGATTCGGTTCGCGGTGGTCATATTCGCCTATGTTTAACGGATCAGATGCCGACGTTTTTTTATGACGCTTTGCAGCAGTGCTTGGCTATCAGTTATCGTGATAATCCTCTTATCCATTTTTCAATCGATGTGCAAAGTCCTGAGAGCATGTTAGATAAGCTGCTTAGCAACGAAAGCGATATTGGCGTTGGTTATTTTGGTAGCTTTCCGCCGCTACTCAGCTTTAAACCTGCTTTTATTGAAAAGCAGGTGGTCTGCTGCGGGAGGGCGCATCCTTTATTCGATAGCTCAAAAGATTTAAGCTTTGAGGAGTTAGAACAACACTATCCTTGGATAAAGCGCGGCTATGTGGTCGATCATAATATTAACCATATTCGCCCCAAAGCCTTAAGCGCCACCACCTATCATATGGATGCAACCGCACAGCTGATTCTTGCTGGTCATCACGTCGGCTACTTGCCGAATGATTTTGCCAAGCGCTATGAAGAAACAGGTCTGATGAAAATTTTGTTACCTGAGACCGCAAGTTATGAGGTCAAACATCATTGGGCATATCGTGAAAACCTGCATAAGCATGTCGCTGAGTTTTTAAATCGAATGATGGACCTATTACGAAAAAACCCCTTTTAGAGAATAAATATTCTTTAAAAGGGGTTTTTCTTTATCAGTCACGATATTTAAAGGTTGCTATTAAAAACAATGATTAAAACAGATATAAGATACTGAGCAACGGTTTATATACGTTTACTGACAGCTAACAAAATTAATTTAACTATACCTTTAAGACTATGCTTTTAAGGTAGCTAGCTGTGCTTTATTATGCTGACGGACATTAGAGCCATCTTTACGCGTAATCGTTATCCCTGTGAAGCCAAATAAGATTGTCAGTAACAGTGATAAATAACAGAAGAAAGCATACGGAAGATAATCAAGCACGGGTACGCCTAACGCCTGACTGATAAATACGCCACACACACTCCACGGTACCAATGGATTGATAACGGTACCAGCATCTTCAATGGTGCGCGATAGGTTTTTTGGATGTAGGTTCAAGCGCTCAAAGGTCGGACGGAATGCCGTACCTGACAATAGAATACTTAAATACTGCTCACCGATTAGGACATTGATACTTAAGGCTGCCATAGCAGCAGCAAAGATGGCGCGACCTGAATTGGTCAGCATATCTCTGATACCTAGTAGTAGCGCTGGTAAAATACCCAGTGCGCGTAACAAACCGCCTAGACTTAAAGCCAATATCACAATGGTCTGCGTAAAGAACATACTTTGCATACCACCACGTGAAATCATACCGCCTACTTCGCCTAACTCCAAGTTTTCAGCAGGCGTATAACCAGCGAACATATAACTGCCTAATTGTTCAATGCTAGGTGTACTGTGCAAATAAGTAATGATTAAAGCGCTAGCAATCGTGTAAATGATGGTATAGATAGCATTCACTCGGCATAACGCTAACACGACCAACACGATAAAGGGTAGTACTGAATAACCATGTACTAAGCCGCTATCGACCAATTGCGACTGTAACAGGATAACTTGATCTAAATTGCCGCTACCTGCCTGCCCAGAGAAGAACCAAAACAGTCCTGCTGTAATAAGCCAAGCTGGCACAGTGGTATACATCATGTTGCGAATATGCTCGAATAAATCGATACCCACAACAGAAGAAGCAAGCGTACAAGTATCTGAGAGTGGCGACATTTTATCAGCAAAAAATGCGCCTGAAACTATGGCACCTGCAGCGATAGCCACGTTGGCATCAAAGGCATTACTCATCCCAATAAACGCCACGCCTATCGTCGCAGCCGTGGTCAAGCTACTGCCCAACGCAACCCCGATAATTGAAGTCAAAACAAAGGCAGAGATATAATAATACTGCGGTGAGATGAGGTCAAAACCATAATACATAATGGTAGGGATAGCGCCCGACATCATAAGAGCAGCAACTAACAACCCGATAAAGAATAATAAATAGATTGCACCGATACCACTGACGACGCCTGAAGACATCTGTTCCTGCATCTTCTCAAAGCTTAAGCCCTTAAACATCCCTAGGGCGAGCAAAATAGCAATAGCAAGCATTAATGAGAGGTGAGGCACCCAGCCAAAGCCGATCATGGTGACACCCATAATCGCGATGACCACGCTAGCAACAAAAAAAGCTACCTTAGGAGATAATTCTGTAAGTACTTGTGGCGGCATAACACATCCTTATGTTGCCTGTTTTTCTTAAATCTCTAAAATAGAGTTTTAAATAATTAAAAACGAATGGCTAAAGACTAATAGTAAATGAAATTTTTTAGATAAAAATTATTGGTGAACTAGCTTATTGATTTAGCAAAGCATCGGTCTTAGCAGCCATCACAAAGTCATTGTTATGTAGACCCTTGATGCTGTGTGACCACCAAGTAACAGTAACCTTGCCCCACTCAACCAGCATCCCAGGATGATGCCCTTCCGCTTCGGCAACCTCTGCAAGTTGATTTGCAAACTCCATCGCTTTCACAAAGTTTTTAAACTTATATTGGCGCTTTAATTGCTGAATATCATCCACTTCAATTAATGACCACTCAGGGATTTGCTTCATGAGTTCTTGAGCCTCTGACTCGGTAACTTTTGGCACGCCGATACGGCAGACTTCACAGCTGGCTTGTGTTAATGCGGACATAATAATCTCCTTTTTTTATTTTTGCTCTATTGATAATTTCTTTGAGGGTTAATTGTTTTCAAGCGTACTTTCTTTAATATCTATTGACGTTTATGGCTGAAACCTATAGTAATCACGACTACTTACAAACTATTTCTTAGCATAAGTCGGCGCAAATAAACCCAAACCCATCGCCTTTTTCACAGCGCCCATAATATCGCTATTCACGATATCAAATAACGTATCCAAATCGTCGATTGCGTAATAGATAGGCTGGATTTGGTCAATACGGTAAGGGGTGCGCAAGACGTCGATTAAATCAAACGCGCGACAATCTGGTTCATCGCTTAGAGCATAAACCGTTTCAGACGGTGAGCTTAAGATACCGCCGCCATAAATCTTGCGATTTTCTTTGGTCGCGCCCATTAGACCGAATTCAATAGTGAACCAATATAGGCGCGCTAAATAAAGACGCTCTTGCTTAGTTGCATTGAGACCAAGCTTGCCATAGGTTTCATTAAATGCCGCAAAGGCTGGATGGGTAAGCAAAGGACAATGGCCAACGATTTCATGGAAAATATCAGGCTCTTCGATATAGTCCATGTCATCAAAACGACGAATAAAGGTTGCGACTGGAAAGCGTTTATCCGCTAACAGTTTAAAGAATTTACCAAAGCTAATGAGCGCCGGTACTGCCGCAGTCTGCCAGCCAGTCGTCGCTTGCAATACGTCGTCGATATCTTGTAATTGCGGAATATACGTAGGCGATAGCTTGAGTTTCTCTAAACCCTCAAGATAAGCTGAACAGGCACGATTAGGTATTTGCTGAGCTTGACGTTCAAGCAACGCTTGCCACATCGCATTTTCATCGTCACTATAATGAATATGACCATGACTGTCTGGCTGACGCGATACGTAAGGTTGCTTCTTTTGATTTGAATGATGAGTAGACGCTTCAGTGCTTGTTAATTCAGCATTGAGTGCTTCATTGTTAAGCGAATTAACGCTGACAAGCTTTGTATGAGCAGTTATCTGTTGACGGCTTTCCATGCCTAGTTTCCTTATATTGCAATCAATCCGATACCTTAGTATCAGTCATTTGCTTTATTCACTTTGTCTGCCTAGTTTTTGGCTTTTTATGATTAAATAGCAGGATAACAAAGGTAATAAGGACAAGATAAAACCCTTTCATCTTGCCCTTTCAATACTTATTCTAAGAGTACTTTTGCTTACTGTTATGGCGCTTCAGTCTCTGTTTGACCAATGGCACCGCGGCGTACTTGATCGCGCTCTATTGATTCAAACAATGCTTTAAAGTTACCTTCACCAAAGCCTTCTTCGTAATCGCCTTTTCGTTGGATAAACTCGAAAAATACAGGGCTACCCAAAATGGTCTCAGAGAAAATTTGTAGCAGCAGACGCGGAACATCGCCTTCAGTCGTACCATCTAACAAGATACCGCGCATCTGTAGCTCAGAGATATTCTCGCCGTGCCCTGGTAAACGCTCATCAAGCATTTTATAATAAGTCTCATTTGGCGCTGTCATGAGCGGGATACCCATGTCTCTTAATTTATCGATACTAGATAGTAAGTCGTCACTCAATAGCGCAATATGCTGGATACCTTCGCCATTAAATTGCATCAAGTACTCTTCGATCTGACCACCACCCTGCTTTGACTCTTCGTTCAATGGGATGCGAATTTTGCCATCAGGAGCAGTCATCGCTTTACTGGTTAGGCCAGTGTACTCACCTTTGATATCGAAATAGCGAATTTCACGGAAGTTAAAGATACGCTCGTAGAAATCTGCCCAATATGACATACGACCACGGTAAACGTTATGCGTTAGATGGTCGATAACCTTAAAGCCAAAGCCTTTTGGATGCTTATCGACATCAGGTAAGTATTCAAAATCGATGTCATAAATAGAGTTGCCATCAGTAAAGCGGTCGATAAGATAAATGAGCGAGCCGCCGATGCCTTTAATAGCTGGCAGACGTAATTCCATTACCCCTGTTTTGACATCGACTGGCTCAGCACCGTTTTCGATAGCTAGCTCATAAGCTTGCTGAGCATTTTTTACACGGAAACCCATGCTACAAGCGCCAGCACCATGCTCACTTAAAAAGTAGCTGCCATGGCTTTTTGGCTCACGGTTTAATATGAGGTTGATGTCTCCTTGACGAAACAAGGCAACATCCTTTGAGCGGTGATTGGCGATATGGGTAAAGCCAAGGTTGCGGAATAATTCTTCGACAAGCTCAGGCTCTTGTGAGACAAACTCAACGAAGTCAAAACCTTGTAGTCCCATAGGGTTGTCAAATAAATCTGCCATTGTCATCATCCTTAATTGCAATTGGTGGTATAAAGCGCTAAAAATTAGCAAAAAATAAGTTTCATCAATCATTCCTATTGACGATTCAATTATATTAGATTAGCTTGATTTATAAGACTAATCGTATTTTTTGATTTATTTATCAGGTTTACTTATGAATATCAGCATTCGCCAACTCACCGCTTTTATCAAAGTCGCTGACAACGGCAGTTTTACTCGTGCCAGCGATCAGATGCATTTGACCCAATCTGCAGTCAGTGGATTGATTAAAGAATTAGAATCTAGCTTAGGTATCGTGTTATTTGATCGCACCACGCGCCAACTCTCTTTGTCAGTGGTAGGCCATCATTTGTTACCGCAAGCTCGGCGTATTTTGAACGAGATGCTATTGTTTGAAAATGAAGCAAGCAGTTTGACAAACTTAGCGCAAGGTCAGGTACGATTGGCAGTATCGCAGTTTGCTGCCTCCTCGATGCCGGCGGTCATTGCACAGTTTGCTAAAGAATATCCAGATATCAGCGTGTCGTTATTAGATTGCTCTGCTGAAAACTTACTTGAACATATTCAAAATATTGAAGTGGATTTGGGTGTCGGTACCGAACTTGGCTTTATGGAAACCGAAGATGAGATCAGTGCCGATTTACTCTATGAGCTGCCATTTTGCGTGGTGATGCCTGATAGCCATGCGCTAGCAAAAAAACGTGAAATTATCTGGAAGGATTTGATAGATATTCCACTCATTACTTTGCAAGGTCCTTTTTTGGAACAAGTCACCGCTGAGCTCGATGAGCGTATCGCAAACCATGTTCAGCAGGCTATTTACAAAGTGAACTTTATGTCGACGGCACTTGAGATGACGCGCCAAGGCTTTGGTATTACTTTGTGTCTGCCCTACATGCCAGAGGTGATAGACTGGGTGAGCGCCAATGGGCTACAGATGCGACCTCTGGCACAACCTGTTAAAATGCGCCGATTTTTTATTTACCAACGCTCCTCTCGAGCACTTTCACCAGCTAGCATTGCTTTTAAGCGTTTTTTACAGCGCTATTTTGCTAGCCATTTTGATGATTTACAGAGCTTTTAAAGTTTCTTAGCTCTCATCTTGATAATCACTTGATACTGATGAGCATAGTCACTATTAAATCGTGTTCACTATCAAATCGCAGTCACTATCAAGCTGAGAGACATTTCAAAAGTTTGTAGCTAAGAAAAAAATGTGTTAATTAATTAGCATTACGGAATCTAACGTTGAGTTAATCATAAAACTGGTTTATGCTTTTTAGCGCCTCAACTCATATCTCTTGTAAGGAAAACAAATGTTTGAACGTATCGATTATTATGCCGGTGACCCAATCTTAGGATTGGTAGAAAAATTTGCAGCAGATAACAATCCTGATAAAGTCAATCTAGGCATTGGCATTTATTATGATGAAAATGGCGTCATGCCTGTACTCGACTGTGTAAAAATAGCTGAGCAGCGTATTGCTGACCCTATTTCTCCGCGTCCGTATTTACCAATGGCAGGTCTTCCAGGACATCGTAAAGGCTGCCAAGCGTTGCTATTTGGTACAGACGCCCAGATTTTAAAAGACGGCTTGGTTGCGACCATCGCCACTATTGGTGGTTCTGGCGCGCTAAAAGTTGGTGCAGAATTTATCCATGAATGGTTCCCGCAGTCTAAGTGCTATGTGAGCGACCCGACGTGGGGCAATCATATTGCCATCTTTGAAGGCTCTGATGTCGGAGTAGGTAAATACCCGTACTATAATAAAGCCGATGGCAGCATCAGATTTGATGAGATGATTCAGTTTTTTGAAACTTTAAACAAGAATGATGTGATCTTGCTGCATCCTTGCTGCCACAATCCAACTGGTCTAGATTTGACCCGCGAACAGTGGGATCAAGTGCTTAACGTCATTCAAGCACGTGAGCTGATTCCATTTATGGATATCGCTTACCAAGGCTTTGGCGAAGATATGGACAGCGATGCTTACGCGATTCGTAAAGCGGTCGATATGGGTCTGCCATTATTTGTTAGCAACTCATTCTCTAAGAACTTATCACTATACGGTGAGCGTGTCGGTGGTCTATCGGTGGTTTGCCCGACAGTTGATGAGACTGAGCGCGTCTTCGGTCAGTTGAACTCGATCGTGCGCCGTATCTACTCAAGCCCGCCATCACATGGTGGTCGTGTGGTCGATATCGTCATGAACGATGAAGTATTACATACGCAATGGGTTGGCGAAGTTTATGCGATGCGTGACCGTATCAAATCCATGCGTACCAAGCTCAAGTCTGTGTTAGAGGCCAAAATCCCTAACCGTAACTTTGACTATATTACCCGTCAAAACGGCATGTTTAGCTTTACAGGTCTGACGCCTGAGCAAGTTGCACGCTTACAAAGTGATTTTGGTATTTACATGATCTCTGACTCGCGCATGTGTGTGGCCGGATTGAACAACAGTAATATCGATTACGTTGCCAATGCGATGGCAGACGTCTTAAAAGACTAAGCTAGCTTATTTTACTAAAACTATCTTAACAAAAAGGCTGAGCATAATTGCTCAGCCTTTTTTTATGCGTGGCGTTTTTGCAGTGATAGCCGTATTGAATAATAACAGCAATCAAATCGCCTTATTATCAACCAAGATCGGAATGCTTTCATAAAACGACCGCATAAAAAGCCTTGCAATCTATACTCCGATAAATTACATTATACGTAAGTAGTTAATTATATCGTAATTTATTCTATACTTTTAGCAAGGAGCAGCCCATGTCAACGATTGACAAAAACCTCACCTCTTTTATCAATATCGCAACCGATTCTGACTTTTCAATCCATAATCTGCCTTATGGCATTTTCAGCGAAAGCACTGATGGTAAGCGTCGCGCTGGTGTTGCCATTGGCGAGCACGTATTGGATTTGGCGGTTCTCGAAGCAGAGGGTTTACTGAGCTTGGATAACGGCTCATATTTCGACCAACCTACTTTAAATGCCTTTATCGATTCTGGTCGCGACAACTGGACCAAAGCACGTAAAATCATTCAAACACTACTATCAAGTGATAGCGATACCCTGCGTGACGATCAAGACTTGCAGAAAAAAGCATTCTTTAAGCAAGCAGATGTCACTATGCACCTGCCCGTTCAAGTACCAGGTTTTACCGATTTTTATTCCTCTAAAGAGCACGCAACCAACGTCGGTACTATGTTCCGTGATCCAAGCAATGCTCTACTACCTAACTGGACTGAGATGCCTGTTGGTTATAACGGACGCGCCAGCACCGTCATCGTCAGTGGCATGGATGTGATACGCCCATCTGGTCAGCTAAAACCCAATGCCGATGACCGTCCTATTTTCTCGCCTTGTAAGCGCCTTGATTTTGAACTTGAAACTGCGTTTGTCGTCGGTAAAGGTAATAGCATCGGTCAACCGATTGCGGTAGATAATGCTAACGACCATATCTTTGGCATGGTATTGCTCAACGACTGGTCAGCCCGCGACATCCAAAAATGGGAATACGTACCTTTAGGTCCATTTAATGCTAAAACGTTTGCTTCTGAGGTATCCCCTTGGATTGTAACCATGGACGCGTTAGCACCTTTTAAAATACCATGCCCGACTCAAGAGCCAAAACCACTGGCTTATCTAGCCGAAAAAGACAGCAACAATAGCTACGATATCACTCTATCAGTAGAGATACTTCCTGAAAATGCCGATAGTGCTACCGTCGTTTGCGAGACCAATTTTAAATATATGTACTGGTCAATTGCACAGCAGCTGACCCACCACACTATTACCGGCTGTAAAGTAGAAGTTGGCGACATGATGGGTTCAGGTACGATTTCAGGTTCTACGCCCGACTCTTATGGCTCAATGTTAGAAATTGCTTGGAATGCCACCAAACCAGTCACGCTAAAAGGTGGTGAAACGCGCAGTTTTATTGAAGATGGCGATACGGTCATTATGAAAGGTTATAGCGAAAAAAATGGCGTCCGTGTCGGCTTTGGTGAAGTACGCGGTAAAGTACTGCCTGCGCTCAGCTTTGATTTCGACGAATAGTCTGACTATATAAAGTATTAGCATATAAAACAGGCGTAACAATTAACTCAGGCTGTCAGATAATGACTCATAAACGAATTGCCTGACAGCCCATTAATGACACGCCTTATCAAAAGGAATTTGATATGACCTTTAAAATTGAAAAAATTCATCATGTGGCCTATCGCTGCAAAGATGCTAAAGAAACCGTCGAATGGTATAAAAAACATCTAAACATGGATTTCATCTTGGCATTTGCTGAAGATCATGTGCCTTCAACCAAAGCCTTTGACCCTTACATGCATGTTTTTTTAGATGCTGGTAATGGCAATGTGTTGGCCTTCTTTGAAGTGCCTAATCAACCCGAAATGGGCTTTGACCCGAATACCCCAAATTGGGTACAGCATCTAGCAATGAAGGTAAAAGACCGTGATGCGTTAATGGTGGCTAAAAAGCATTTGGAAGAAGGTGGTATTGATGTTATCGGCGTGACCAATCATGGTATCTTCCATTCTATTTATTTCTTTGATCCTAATGGTCATCGCATGGAACTTACCTACGATGATATTACCTCAGAAGAAAAAGTCTCGATGATTACGGAAGAGATGAAGTATGACATGCTAGAAGAATGGTCACGTACCAAACGTGCTCCAGCGCATACGCAATTTCTGCATGCAGAAGAGTTGGCTGAGGCAAGAGAAGTCGCCCCAGCAGGTGAGTAAAACTGACTTTATTAAGTGATTGAATTAAGCAACGACAAGTATAAATATGGTGCTAGCTAGGCGATTTTATAACGCTGCGCTATCGCCAATATTTTCTCAATCACATTATCCTGCTCGCTTATCGGTAGCTGCTCTGTAGTTCCTATAATAGTAATGGCATACTCTAATGACAACTTTTCAACAGATGAGTTGTCATTACTATTGGGCTGAGTAGCGGTAAGATCTGGCAATATAACAGGGATCGTAATGGCATTAATGCCCATCAACATATCACCAGTCACTGTCGCATAACCTTGGGTACGAATTTTGGTTTGTAGCTGTTTAAAGTGCTGCCATTTTTCCACTATTAATGCCTTTTCTTTTGTATCCCATTCAGCAATGACTAACGGCTTAATAAAAGCATCAGGCTGATAACTGGCAAATAACTGACCTGTTGCCGACGTTGTCAGAGGCATACGTGAACCCATGCGAGTAATAATGCTAATGGCACTGTCTGGTTCCACAGATTGGATAATGATAGGACCCTCATTAAACCACTTAGCGATTTGCACGGTACAACTTAGCGTATCTTTAATCTCATTAGCAGCGTGCGTCAGCCGTTCTACGATATTGTTTTGATTGAACCCAGTATGTCCGATCGCATTGACCCTGTCGCCTAATCCATAACGCCCATCGTTAAGTTGCTGTGCATAATTTTTACGAATAAGACTGACTAAGTAACGATGACACTTTGCTGGATGCATTTGCATTGCTTGAGCAATATCTTTTAGCATCATAGGAGAGCTACGATCGATAAGGATATCTAATATCGACAATCCAATCTCAAGTGACTGCACACCATTTTTATTGGCTTTGGTGACATTCTCTACAAGGTTTTCATCTGCTGGCATATTTTGCTCAATTAAATTTAATATCAATATGGCTTAATAGTATTTATCTTTGATTATATAACATAAAAATAGTACCACTAATTATAACCATTTATCTCACACACCACATACCATAATAAAAGGAATTGATAATGATGACACTTTATGGCTACTTTCGTAGTAGTACCTCTTATCGTACGCGGATCGCCATGAATCTAAAAGGTCTAGATTATGACTATATCGCCGTCAATTTGGCACAAGATGAGCAGTTAGAAAGCGTATTTAAAGCTATCAACCCACAAGGATTGGTACCTGTCGTAAAAGCCGATGATTTATTGTTGTATCAAAGCGCCGCTATTTTAGAATGGTTAGAGGAAGTCTATCCTGAGCATGCTTTATTGCCCAAAGACGCTGCTGGGCGCATGCAGGTACGCGCCATTAGCGCCATGATTGGCTGTGACATCCACCCAATTAATAACCGACGTATCTTACAGTATTTACGTAATGAGTTAGCGGTAGATGAAACTGAAGTCATGGCGTGGTGCAATCGCTGGATGAGTGAAGGTTTTGCCGCTTTAGAAAAGCGCTTAGCTCAAGATAAAAATCGTGGGAAATTCTGCTACGGAGACAGTCCTACTTTTGCAGATTGTTATTTGATTCCGCAGGTTTCTTCTGCTCGCCGCTTTAAAGTAGATCTAAGTCTTTACCCCAATATCGTCGAGATTGATACACACTGCCGCACATTAAAAGCATTTGCTGATGCCGATCCTATGCTGCAGCCTGACGCACCTAGCTTTTAGTTTTATCAGCAGTAAAAATTAAAGCCTCCAAATTTAGGAGGCTTTATTATATTGGTAATTATATATTTGTATACTATCTTTAGTACTCAAAGCTTAGCTTCGTGCTGAGTAACAGCGACTATCTTTATCGGCACGGCAAATGACCATTCTGAACCACCACTACAATAAAAACAGCCATTTTTAAATGAGACGATACAAGCCGTGAAATCATTACCACAGTGATCCATCATTGCTTGCTCATCGCTATCATCATCGACTGCACACCATATTTGTTTATCACCGCGTGCGAGCATCGCACGTGTTAAATCGCTTCCTTTTAATTCGTTACTCATACCCAGCTCCTTAACTGCTTTTAAATAGTTTGAGCTACTTCTCATTAAATATAGGCTGGTTGATAATCTTGTAATCACTACTTAATCAATGAACTCAAATAAGTCATGCAAATCCATTTGCCGCCAATCTGCGCTAGTAAGCAATTACCCATATACCTAACAGTGACTTACTACATTTTAACCACTGTCTACCTTGTTACTCTTTTATATATCTATATTGTATCTTAGATGTTCAATTGTAAAGATATATAAGCAAAACCTGGCAGGTATTTATAGCATTTCCGATAAATGGTCAATATAGGAATGTGAACGGTCAGTACAACTGCAAATGCTATTAAAGAATATACAAATTCTCAGTATTAGTATTTATAAGACAAAATTATCTTATAAATACTAGCGGTTGCTGATTGCTGATTGCTATTGCTATTGCTATTGCTATTGCTATTGCTATTGCTATTGCTATTGATCTTAAATCTATTTGTGTGAGTGACCAACACTAAAATAGAGGTATAAAATCAGGTAAAATAGTGTCTATGACAACACACTTGACAACCGTAAGCACAACTATCATCAGCCAACCAAACTTGCGTAAAATTATTCATATCGATATGGATGCTTTTTATGCCAGCGTAGAACAGCGCGACTTTCCAGAGCTACGCGGCAAGCCATTAGTGGTTGGCGGCGATCCCAATGGTCGCGGCGTGGTAGCAGCTGCAAGTTATGAGGTGCGTAAATTTGGCGTACGCTCTGCCATGTCATGCTATGAAGCCAGAAAACGCTGTCCTAATGTGATATTTGTACCACCACGTTTTGATGTTTACCGTGCTGTCAGTACTGAGATACGTCGTATCATGTACAGCTTAACGCCACACGTTGAGCCATTATCCTTAGATGAAGCTTATCTTGATGTTACCGGATTAGCAGTTCATCAAGGCTCAGCGACGCTAATGGCAAATTGGTTACGAGCACAGATTTTAGAACAAACAAGTCTGAACGCCTCTGCCGGTGTGTCTTTCAACAAAATGCTGGCAAAAATCGCCTCTGATATCAATAAGCCCAATGGCACAGCGGTTATCACACCAGCGGATGCCGAAGCCTTTATTAGTACCCTACCTATCGAGCGCTTTCATGGTATCGGCAAGGCAACCGCCAAACGTCTGCATGCGATGGGTATCAGTCATGGTGCTGACCTTCGTCGCATGCCAGCTGCCATATTGATCAATGAGTTTGGTAAGCGTGGACAGTTTTATCATGATATCGCTCACGGTTGCGACGAGCGTGCAGTCAAGTCTGAGCGTATTCACAAGTCCGTTGGTTCTGAGACTACTTTTAGAGACAATCTAACGGATAATAACAAACTGCGCCTACAGATTTATGAGCAAAATGCGGACGCCTTTAGTCAGCTGCATAATAAGCAGCTGCTCGCCTACACTATTACGCTAAAAGTAAAATACGCAGATTTCACTCAAGTAACGCGCTCTCATACTTTATCAACGGCATTTGACAGTGCAAAATCTGCTCATTTTTGGCTAGATAAGTTGTTTTTGGACATTCCGCGAGCCCTCCCTATTCGGCTGGTCGGTGTGACGTTTTCCTCATTGATACCTGCCACAGAGGTCACGCTACAATTGAGTTTGTTTGAGTAAATTTTTAGATCAACTTTATATTTTTTACTTAGGCTATTTTATTTATATTTAGTATTAGATAAATAATTGCCACTTACGAAAACGTTCTTTCATATCCTCATTTCTGCTATAATTGCGCCAAAATTTCTCTCTATTAAAAGATGCTTTATGACTGCTTCTCAACCTCAAAATTTAGATAGCCACTCCCATGATAATGCCAATGAGAACGACGATGTTTTAGATTACCTGAGCGTTGATGATTATGATTATGAGCTGCCGGATGAGCTGATCGCCCGTTATCCATTGGCGCAGCGCTCCGCATCCAAGCTGCTTTATGTACCAACTAACAATGAAGACAAAAACAATGTCAGTCAGATTGAAGATAAGTTATTTTCAGAGTTGCCTGAGCTGCTAAATACAGGTGACTTAATTGTCTTTAATGATACTAAGGTGATGAAAGCGCGTTTATTTGGTCAAAAAGATACGGGCGGAAAAATTGAAGTCTTGATTGAACGCTTGGTCACGCTTGAAGACCTAAATGCCGCGACATCGAATTTGAGTGATATAGATAAAACGCTGATAGCAAAAAAGCATCTCGCGCTTTGTCATATTAAAGCCAGTAAAGCACTAAAGCTTGGGCAAGCGTTTGTACTTGCTGATGGTCAGATGAATGGCGTGATGATTGGGCGTCAAGAGAATTTGTTTATCGTAGCGTTTGATGCCCCCATCTTGCCTGATTTAGAGCGTTATGGTGAACTGCCTATTCCGCCATACTTTGAGCGTCATGCCGATGCTACTGATAATACGCGCTATCAGACTGTCTTTCATGACCCTGCCAAGCTTGCTAGTGTCGCAGCGCCAACAGCAAGTTTGCATTTTGACGAACTTGTATTAGAGAAGCTGGCTGCAAAAGGCATTCAGACTGCCTTTGTGACTCTGCATGTTGGTGCAGGTACTTTTGCTCCTGTAAAAACCGACAATCTGCTTAATCATACGATGCACAGCGAATATGCGCACTTACCTCAGACTACCGCAGATCTTATCAATCAAACCCATGCTAACGGCAAGCAAGTGATTGCTATTGGCACTACTGTCACACGAGTTCTTGAGAGTGCCTATCAGCAAACAGCCGTCAATGGACAAGTACTGTCTGGTTGGTCGGGTGATACCGATATCTTTATCTACCCAGGTTTCAAGTTCGGCGTCGTGGATAAACTACTGACCAATTTTCACTTACCAAAATCTACTTTGCTAATGCTGGTCTCCGCTTTTTCTACTAAAAAAGCCATCGAGCAAGCTTACCAACATGCTATTAGATCAGAATATCGATTTTTCAGTTACGGTGATGCCATGCTACTTGATAGACAAATTGACTGATGCGCTTCAACATTAAGCAAACAATTCAGCTATTGGTGACAACAGCAGTGAAATAAACTGGTAAACTAAACGCTATTTTGTTATAACAACATAGATAACTTTTACTCCAAAGGGCTGCATATGTCTGGTCATTTATCTCATCGCTTGACTCGCATACATCGTGCGGTATCGATGGCTTTACTTTATTCAGTGAGTTATGCAGCCCTAGTATCTAGTGCACAAGCAGCAACGATAGGCAAGACGGTTGTTACCTCAGCTCAGCACGAACCTCTCGCTGCTACTATTTTGGTCACTGACATCAAAACTGCTGATTTTTCAGCGGGACTAGCGAACTCTGCCATTTATCAGCAAATGGGCTTAACTCCTACTGATTCAATGACAGTACGCTTTCAGCCAACATCTGCTACTAGCGGTCAGGTTTTTATTACCACCACCAAACCGGTATCTAAACCTTTTGCGGATGTGGTGTTAGCGATTAATGATGGCAATCAGCGCAATGTGATTCCAAAGACATTACTAATGCCGCTCAGTGACAGCGTACCGCTTGCTAGCTCTAAAAATATCGTTTCAGCTGAAAAGAAGCCCAACTTACCCATGGTTTCTAGCACTAACGCACAGCCCCTGACTGTTAGAAAAGGCGCACCGCCACCTTTGTTACTATCATATAATGCATCAAAACCTGCGTTAAACGCCACAAAGCTATCTGAGAGCACTATTCAAACGCCGAGTATTCAAGCACCTATTACTCAAATACCAAGCATGCAAGCTTCAAGTGCTCAAACAACGAATGCATCTTCTGACTTACCGACAGCAGTGGCGACGAATCAAAGCAATACCACAACCTATGCACCTAGTCGCTTAGAAAATGGACGCTTAAATAGTCCTGTCGATGTTAATAACAGCGTTCTAATGACGAATGCAAATAATAACAATGCAGGTGTAAGCGCCTCAGCAAATAGTATGCCTTCTGCTGCTGACGCCAATGACAAACAGTTTGATATCTTAAACATCCAAGTCACTCGTCAGATACAACCTAAAGACAAAACTATTAACTCAAACAATAGCAATAACACGGCGTTAAATGACATTGCTGTTAATAGCATGCCTTCTAATCCAGCCGCTTTACAACAAGAGGCAACACGCAAACTTTCTAGTTCTAGTGCAGACTCAACTAAGTTAGCCAGTACTGAGATAAACTATACAGTACAGCGTAACGACAACTTATGGGTTATTGCTCAGCAAATAGCAGATAAAAACAATATCGATGTGCAAACTGTGATGAAAGAGATTCAGACACAAAACCCTGATGCCTTTATCAATAAAAATGCCAATCAATTAAAAAAAGATGCACAGTTAAGCTTGCCCAATTATGACGTGTTGCCATCACAGCAGAAGCTTGAAGCTGCCATCAACGCACAAAGACAATATAGAGCAGCCAATACGCCTGCTGCAAAAAAACCAGTTACGCCAAAAGCAACACCTAAATCTGAGTCTGTACAAACCGCTAAGCGCGCTGCAAAACCGGTGACAACTAAGACCCAAGCGTTACCAAAAGCGCAGTTCTCTGTTCTTGCTCCCGGTCATGAAGGTAGCGCAGATGGCACTAAAACTAAAGCGGGCGTGACAGCAGGTAATGGACTGAGTACCGACGTATTAACCCTGCTTAAATCATCTAGGAAAAGCACGGCTTCACAGGCTCAGCAGTTATCAAAAACCAGCGGCACGCTTGATAGCTATACTCGTAAATTACAATTACAAAACCAAAAACTGGCTGAGCTGCAAGCTCGTCTCAAAAAATTACGCAATCAATAATTGCCTAACCGATCTATGCAAGCAGCTGTGATCGCAGGCGTGGAGTAACTATGGACAATATGCTATATATCATCGCCGGATTGGTGGTCATTTTACTCATCGTGGTTTTGGTCATGCGCAAAAACAAAGCGCAAAAGCCATCAGAGCAGTCAGGTCTACAAAGCCGTAAAACCGAGACTTTATCGACACAATCTGGCTCTAAAAGCACGCCTACTCAAACAGCGACCAATCATGAGAAGAAGTTTGATCACATCGATATCGCTCAGCGTTTTATGGATCAGCAGCGCTATGACAAAGCGATTGAAACCCTCAATCGCGGTCTTATTGAAAAACCAAATGACAGCCAAATGTCGCTTAAGCTACTTGCTGTCTATGCGACAATAGATGAGTCTGACAGTTTTAATAAAGTCTATAATGCCATCAAAGCAAATAACGATGAGCAAAGTATCGCACAAGCTGACGAGCTAAAAGCCTTACTGACGGCCGAGCAAAAACAAGTTGCTAAGCATACCTTACCACCAGATAACAGCCAAAGCACTGAATTTGAAAGTCTGGACTTCGACTTACCAACTGATAAAGCGGCGTATAATAATAGTCCTGTTGTTGATACGGCTGCCGAAAAGGCGCTATATCAAAATGACTTATTAGAATCTACTTATCAGCCTAACGCTGCTTCTGATACTTTTGATAACAGTCAGCGTGATAGTAATAACTTTGAGGATATTGAGCAAGCATTTGATCTTAGCTTAAGTGATTTAGAAGATAGCGCTAATGAGTCTGCTTATATGGCTGATGTTAGCGCAGCACCGCTCACCACGATTAATTTATCAAATAATAATAATATCTTAGTATCTGCAGCTTCAGTGATAGAAAACGACATTGTTATTGATAGTAATAATATCGATGCCGACTTTGACTTTGATTGGGCTGAGAAAAGTTCTGTTTCTACCGAATCTTCAGTTCAGGTTACTTCTACTCAGGATAACGTTAACAATCCGTCGAATGAGCTAAGCTTAGATGATGAGTTCGTTTTAGATTTAGATGACTCACATATTGATACTGATAGCACTATCAATAATGAAGTTAACTCAGCAGACATAGCCTATGACAGTCTGTCCTTATCTTTAGACAATAATGATGTGTCAGATGAAACGTCAAATCAAACAGAGATTCAGCAGTCTTCTGCTGTAGATAATTTCGATGATTTTAGTTTTGAAGACATCAGTATTGAAGACGCGAATATCAAAGATTTGAGCATTGAAGAAACGGGCATCATAAAAAATAAGTCTGAAGCTCCTAGCATTGCCCCTACTACTTTGATGTTCGATGACAATACTGTCATAGACGATGATTTCGATTTTGATAATATAGCAGAGCTTGCCACGACTAGCATGCCAGTTGCAAGCGAGCCATTTGGTCATATTGATAATGCTATTGCACCTGTAGCTGAGATTACTAGTGCTGAGGACTTCTCGGCTCAGTTTGCAGCAGATTTTGACTTTGTCAAAACGTTGGATAGCAATCAAGTCACATTAGATTTAGCGGGTCAATACCTACAACTTGGCGAATACGATAGTGCCAAGCGCTTACTTAATGAAGTCATCGCTCAAGGTAATAGTGAACAGCAGCAGCAAGCACAACAATTACTTGAGCGCACCACTTAAATCATTCTTAAACAATTAAGCTGAATAATTAAGACAACAACGAGTATTCTATCCCTTTAGAATACTCGCTTAATTTCATTACGCTCTACTTCTTATTATTTCTATTATTCCTCTGCAAATCATTTCTTTCCCTCATCATTCTGCTTTATAGTATGTCTAATCAAAAATAATACAGCGCTCTTCTCTATGACAAATATAATACCTGCACCTGTTCAACTTATCTATGCTGGTGGTACTTTTGGTAGCTATGGTCGTCCGTTAGCACCCTTGTCAGCAGAGGTGTTTTTACCGACCCTACAGCAACTACTGTCTGAACAAGACAATACAAGTAACCTACCTCAGATATCATGGCTTGATAACGCCTTGATTAAAGACAGCAGTCAGTTTACACCTAGTGATTTTGTGCATTTTTATCAGCTGCTGCTGTGCGCTTATCAGCAAGGCGGTAGACGTTTTGTATTAATCACAGGCACGGATACCCTCAGCTATTTGGGCGCATTTTTAGCAGAAGCTTTTGCGGGTAGTGATATTTGCGTGGTTGTCACCGGTAGTATGCGTCCGTTGCTAGATAGTGAAGAGCTACATACTTATAAAGTCGATGCCCAAAGCGATGCTTGGAATAACCTTACTGATGCGTTAAAACTGGCGGCCGCCGGTGAATCAGGCGTAAAGACTGCCTTTGGCGGCGAGTCGTGGCCAGCGCAAACGGTACAAAAAATACACAGCCATGATTTTATGGCGTTTACTGGTCACTCTAGAGCGGCATACCCTGCCAACAGTTATATCAAAACCTTGCCAGAAACACGTCGTCAGCATTGGCTTGATGACCAACAGGATCTTAGCGCTGATATTGTAGTTCGTGCTGAACATGCTGGCCTCCATGCTTTATACTGTATGCCCAATGATACTGATGTACTAAACCAACAGCTAAGAGCGTTATTAACACAGCCGCCTTGTGGCATTATTTTATTAGGCTACGGTGCTGGCAATGTCCCTTATTCAGAAGAGTTAGCAGAAGCACTACAACTCGCTTATGAAAAAGGTCATATGGTCGTATGTGCCAGCCAATCACCGTTTGGCGGCGTGAGCGACACCTATGCGGCAGGCAGTTGGCAATACGATTATCAAGTGATTGCCGGTGGGCGCTTGACCATTCCGGCTATTTATGCACGCCTACTTTGGTTATTGCTGCGCTATGATAGTCCAGCACGGCGGCGTCAACGCTGGTTAAATAACGTCCAGCAAACGGCCACCAGTATTAAAAAACGCTAAGCCTTTATCTATAAATTCTGTATAAGCTTTAACATGACCATACCTATGACTGTAAACATCGAAGCAAACCGCCCAACTTATACCTTAGCGATTGCTATTGAATTCTTGGGTACCAATTATCATGGATGGCAACGCCAAAGAGAAGTACTGGGCGTACAGCAAGCGTTAGAGAACGCTATTAGCACTGTCGCTAATGAGGCAGTAGAAGTGATTGCCGCAGGACGCACCGATTCAAGCGTTCATGCCAGCAATATGATTGCCCATTTTGTCACTCATGCTTATAGGCCTACGCACAATTGGCTGCGCGGTGTGAATAGCCTGCTGCCTGATGATATCGCCTTGCGCTGGGTTCAGCCAATGCCTGCTGACTTTCATGCGCGTTTTGCCGCTATTGCCCGTCGTTATCGTTACGTTACCCTCAATCAAACCCAGCGTCCTGCCATTCTGAACCATCAAGTAACGCATATTCATGAGCCGCTTGATCTAAAAGCCATGCAGCTCGCAGCAGCTGATATCGTCGGTACACACGATTTTAGTAGCTACCGTGCTGCTGCCTGTCAATCCAATCAGCCTGTACGCAACATTAGCCATGCCAATCTTTTTGCTCATGGTCAATTTATCGTATTCGATATTCAAGCTGATGGATTTTTGCATCATATGGTGCGAAACTTGATGGGTACGCTCTACGCTATCGGTAGACACGAATTAGAGCCAGCGGACTTTTTAAATATTTTGGCTAAAAAGGATCGCACGATAGCACCGCCTACCGCTTCGGGTGATGGACTATATTTTATTAACGCCTATTATCCTGAGCATTTTCAAACCTTGTTACCCAATGCGCCGCTCACCCCTATTTGGCTAAACCTTCCCGACTAGATTAGTATGAACTGATATACATATCACTTACAGGCTGTCAAGTAAAAATCAGGTTCTGTATTGCTTTAACCTGCTAACTTACGTATAATATGGGCTTATTTTAAATTGATTGATGACACAAATTATGGCAAAAGACGAGATTATTGAATTTGAAGGCGAAGTTATTGATACCCTTCCGAACACTTTGTTTAAAGTTCGTTTAGAAAACGGACACGAAATCATTGCGCATATTTCAGGTAAGATGCGTAAGCATTACATTCGCATTTTAACTGGTGATAAAGTTAAGGTTGAGATGACACCTTACGACTTGTCTAAAGGTCGCATCACTTATCGTGGTAAGAACTAAGTCTTTATCTACTAAAATGGTTATAAGAGCATGATTATAATGCTTGAGTGGTTTAACTGATAATAATAATGATACTGCTAACCTACTCATTATTGCCTATCATATTTTAGTAAGTTAATATTAATATTGACATCGATTTTGCTTTTATCATAAAAATACCGCTACCTATCAGCGGTATTTTTTTTGTCTAAAATTTATTGATTATTTAAATTCAACGGTTGCCCCATTTTGTATCACGCCTAATAGAGCTAGTGAATCCCAGTTGGTTAAACGTATACAACCTGCCGATGCTTGACGGCTGATACGAGCAGGGTCAGGTGAGCCATGAATGCCGTATGATGGCTTACTGAGACCTATCCATACTAATCCTACTGGATTATTGGGACCCGGCGGCAAAATAGACTTGCTGCCATTTTCTGCTGTATAAGTATAATTAGGCTCGTGTACCTTTACTTCGACTTTATGTATGCCAGTCGGTGATGGCGTAGCCGTACTCCCTACTGTGGTCGGATAGCTAGCGACCAAGCTGCCCTCATCATCATAAGCATATAATGTCTCGGTGGTCTTGTCAGCAACCACTCGACTAACGGGCTTGGTGTTAGGATTACCAGGATTATAAACCGTAATGGTTTCGCCTACCGCGAATTTAGCGTTTGGATTAAGTGTTTTAAGATAGTTTTCACTGATATGAAACTTTTCTGCCAAACCTTCAATGACAGTTTCATAATACATCCCTTCAAGTTTAGATTTGGCTTCTGCACCTGCTGGAATCGTTGTGGTTTTGATATTAACATCTGCATCAGTAAGCTGATAGCTCACTAACACTGGTTGCTGCATCAATTTATCGTTTTTGGTTAATGCCTGCCAGGTCTCAGTATTTAATGTATCAGTCACTGCCAACCCATTTGCCATTTGAAAAGCTTGCATCGCTTTACGAGAATTCTTTCCCCAAGACCCATCAACTGCACCAACGCCGTTTTGCTGCCAGTTTAGTAGCGCTTGCAGCTTGGTAGTAGTATCACGATCTCTCTTCATACCTTGTTTCCAAGTAGCACTATTTACCTTTTGCGCCACCGCTGGCAAATTGTCGGTTGTATATTTAATAGTCGGTAAAAACTTATTTAAAGACACAGCTGTTTTGCTTTTACCAGCAACCTGTTGACTCACACCATTAGTTACTGGACTTACATCAGTGGTACTGCTAGCTGTAGTTTTATTGGCGACATTTGGGTTGTTAGTCGCAGCAATACTTTGATTCATAAACAAAACTGTTGATAAACCAATCGCTGCTATTGCCGCACTGATTTTCGTTAATCGATACATGTAACACTCCTAATTTCTAAATGATATTTTTATTACTCTTAAATTTTTATAATTTTCGAAAACCTTATTTACTCAAATGACTACTTTTACAGGTCGATATTTAGATGAATATAAATGCCTATCTATCTTTAATTTAGCTAGGTTATTCATCTCAATTACAAGTGACCTATGTTGCCACACGCTTTTGTAGGCTTATAACGGCATTGTGTTAATAAGCGTCTTAGAATGCAGCATCTGTGTTAAAACAAAGGTCTTTATACAGCTTTATAGTGAAATGCGTTAACACTGGCAAACAATAATTTTGTATAACAGCAATATGCATAATAAAGAGCGCATAAAGAACCCATAAATTGCTTGGCAACTTATGGGTTTTTAACGGTAGGTTTACTATTGTCAATATTTAATAAGGCAGCTCATATTAAGGCGATATCAATTAAATCAATTTTGCCAATACAGCTTGTCCCATTTCTTGACAGCCAACTTGTTTAAGTCCGGCTTCGCTACGATCTAAGATATCAACCGTACGTAAGCCATCGTCGAGCACTTCACTGACTGCTTGCTCAATCGCTTGTGCAGCCTCTTCTTGCTTAAAAGTATAACGCAGCATCATCGCGACAGATAAGATAGTCGCTAGCGGATTGGCTTTGTCTTGTCCAGCGATATCAGGGGCTGAGCCATGACAAGGCTCGTACATACCCTTGCCAGCCTCATCAAGGCTTGCTGATGGCAGCATCCCGATAGAGCCTGTCAGCATTGCTGCTTCATCAGATAAGATATCACCAAACAGATTGCCGGTTACCATGACATCAAACTGTTTTGGGTCTTTAATCAGCTGCATACAGGCATTGTCAGCATACATATGCGATAACGCGACATCGCCATAGTCCACTTGCTGCAGCTCAATCATCGTCTGCTTCCAAAGCTCAGTCACTTCTAAAACATTGGCTTTGTCTATTGAGCAAACTTTGGCTGCTGTGCCAGCGGCTTGTGCTCGGGTTTTCGCTAATTCAAAAGCAACCTTGCCAATACGAGTGATTTCGCTCGTGCTATATACCATAGTATTGTAGCCTTGCTGCTCGCCATTCTCTAACGTGCGAATGCCGCGCGGCTCACCAAAATAAATACCGCCTGTTAGCTCACGCACGATTAGCAAATCTAAGCCCGAAATAATCTCAGGTTTGATACTTGATGCATTTACCAGCTGCGGATAAAGTTTTGCGACGCGTAGATTGGCAAACAAGCCAAGCTCACTACGAATTTTAAGCAGACCACGCTCAGGACGCTTGCTACGCTCAATACTATCCCATTTAGGACCACCAACCGCACCTAATAACACTGCATCTGCTGCACGCGCGCGCTGTAACGTTTCTTCTGGCAAAGGCTCACCCGTTGCATCAAATGCTACGCCGCCGATCAATCCAGACTCAAGGGTCAAACCTAGCGCAAACTTATTATTGACAGCATTGAGCACATCAATAGCTTGGGTCATGATTTCAGGACCGATGCCATCGCCTGCTAGTGTTAAAATCGTTGCCATACTGATCCTTGTGGGTAAGTAAGTGTTGTTTATAATCTTGCTCTCATGTAGTGAGAGGATTTTAAAAAATGACTTCTTGTACAATTAATTGTGCAAGAAGTCGTATATTTTATTGTTTTTTTAAAAATTTAATTTTAAACGATAAAAATCCATATTTAAAAATAAGCTGGCTTGCCTGTCAAACTTTGACTATTAAAATTTGGCTCTTAAATTCTGATTATCACACCTTGGTCTTTACTTTCACTTTTGATTGTACTGGTGTCGCTTTCACAACGCGAGCTTCTACAAACTCCCCTTGATGCTCACCTATCTCTTTACAGAAACGGCGCTCTACTGTCTTTCCTTGATATAGCTCAACGCATAACGGCTCAGGCGATGCGGTATCTAACAAGCTACCCGAGCTTTGAGTGGATTTCTTTTGATAAGCACGCAGCTGATAAGTTCCAGGAGTCGCAAAATCATGAATCATGGCAAAACGCTCGACATAACCTAAGTTATTTTCTGGATAGAAATTGACTTGCACTTCACGTTTGGCAGGTTTTAATCGGGCATAATAATTGGTGAGCCCAGCGATACCAGACGCCGACAAAGGTACAATCTTCACCTCGTTTTTGTGAACGAGCGGTGTCATATCCATAGTCATTGAAGCCTTACTATGTCTATTGTTAATGCGATTTTTACTGTTTGCATTCACGTTTTTCATCGCGACCAACATAGCAGGACTAATAGGTTCATGCGTATCACTACCTATAATGCGGTTATTATCAATGCTAGCAATCTCACAGTGATAAGTACCGACACAGGCAATATTTACTTCACCAGCGATAGGCTTGATATTACCCGTCCAAGTTTTTGCGTTTTCTGCTTGCTCTATCTGTTGATAGCCTGTCAACGATTGACAGCCAGATAACCCTAAGCTTGCGGCAATCACCGCGCTTGTCCAGATAGCAAAACATATTTTATTCATAATGGCGGCTACTATTTATAAAGTGAGAAATATAATAAAGGAAAAATAGATTACCTGTCATTTTAGCCACTTACTCACCATAACTCAACGCTGTATTAGCGCTGGGCTATTTTTTATGATGACTTATCATTTGCTTGATTTAGTTACGTTTGCTGTTTGATTTTTGCCATTACTAATTTTTCAATTTATAACATTGCCAGTATGAATGACTATGCTTTAACGTCATTAAATATCCACGGCGTTTTTTGCAGCATTTTTTGCTCATAGTCTTTGATCCCATCGCTTTGCTGTAAGGTCAGTCCAATATCATCAAGACCATTTAGCAGACAGTGTTTACGAAAGTCATCAACCTCAAACGCATATTCTTCGCCCGTTGGGGTAACGACTACCTGACGCTCAAGATCAGCCGTCAATTCATAACCTTCGTTGGCAAACGTCGCTTTCATTAAGCTATCAACGATTTCTTCATCTAATACTATTGGTAGCATGCCATTTTTAAAGCAGTTGTTATAAAAGATATCAGCAAAGCTTGGTGCGATGACCGTACGAAAGCCATATTCTGAAAGCGCCCAAGGGGCATGTTCACGGCTAGAGCCACAGCCAAAGTTACGGCGCGCTAACAAAATACTAGCGCCTTGATAACGCGGCTGATTTAAAATAAAGTCAGGGTTGATAACGCGAGTGCTATTGTCTTGACCCGGATAGCCTTCGTCAAGATAACGCCAATCATCAAATAGATTGACGCCAAAACCGGTACGTTTAATAGACTTTAAAAACTGTTTGGCAATAATCTGGTCGGTATCGACGTTTGCGCGATCCAGTGGGCAAACGATACCGGTTTGAGTGTTATAAGCTTGCATAGTATTTCCTATCGATATTGTGCTTATTATTAAATAGCGCGTAATAACTAAAACGTCCGCACATCCACAAAGTGACCTGCTAATGCTGCTGCTGCTGCCATCGCTGGACTGACTAAATGAGTGCGACCACCATTACCTTGACGACCTTCAAAGTTACGGTTAGAAGTTGAAGCACAATGCTCTTGTGGCTCAAGTTTATCAGCGTTCATCGCTAAACACATAGAACAGCCCGGCTCACGCCATTCAAAACCAGCATCAGTAAACAAGATATCCAAACCTTCTGCTTCTGCTTGTAACTTCACTTGCCCAGAGCCCGCTACCACGATGGCTTCTTTGATAGTATCAGCCACTTTACGACCTTTAATTACCGCGGCGGCATCACGCAAATCTTCGATACGTGAGTTGGTACACGAACCGATAAAGATACGGTCAAGCTGGATGTCGGTAATTTTTTGACCGGCTTCTAAACCCATATAGGTATAAGCGCGTAACCAACCCTCCTCTTGCGCTTCATCAATCGCTTGATCTGGCGTTGGCACAGACTGGGTGATATCAACAACCATCTCAGGTGAGGTGCCCCAAGATACTTGTGGCGCAATTTGACTACCATCAATCTCAATCACGCTATCAAATACGGCATCATCATCTGAATAAAAGGTGCGCCAATACGTTTCTGCTTGTTGCCACTGCTCAGCGGTTGGCGCATAAGGACGACCTTTTACGTAATTAATTGTCGTATCATCGACGGCAACCATGCCTACGCGCGCACCTGCTTCAATCGCCATGTTACAGACAGTCATACGACCTTCCATCGTCATGTCTTCAAAGACTTGACCGGCAAACTCAATAGCATATCCTGTGCCGCCAGCGGTACCGATTTTTGCAATGATAGCCAGCACGATGTCTTTTGAGGTCACGCCAGCGCCAAGCTCACCGCTGACACGAATTTGCATATTTTTTGATTTCTTTTGAATCAAGCATTGGGTTGCCAACACGTGCTCAACTTCAGAGGTACCAATACCATGTGCTAAGCAACCAAGTGCGCCGTGCGTGGCAGTATGCGAATCACCACAAACGACGGTCATACCTGGCAACACCAAGCCTTGCTCAGGACCGACAACATGCAAAATACCTTGACGGGCGTCGTTAATGGTAAATTCAGCGATATCAAACTTGGCACAGTTTTCATCCAATGTCAGGACTTGTAAGCGTGATACTTTATCTTTAATACCTGCCACGCCTTCTGAGCGCTCTTTGGTGACTGTAGGCACGTTATGATCCGGACTGGCGATATTGGCTGACAAACGCCAAGGCGCTCTATTCGCCAACTCCAAACCCTCAAATGCTTGCGGACTAGTGACTTCATGCAGCAAATGGCGGTCAATATAAATCAGGCTCGAACCATCATCACGCTTGGTGACTTCGTGAGCATTCCAAAGTTTGTCATATAACGTTTGACCGGCCATGTTGCTATCCTTTTTAGTGGCTAATGACTTCATTTTTCGTTTACCTAGCGTTTGCCCAGATTAAGGCGAGCCAGGTTTTTATTTAAAATAAAAGAGTGACTGCTATAATTGGCACCTAAAATAAGAGTTATGGCGCCAATTATCAAGTAAATACAATAAATATGTCAGAATACGTCTTGATGTCTTGTGATTATAGCAGGCTAATCCTATAATAATAATTGATGATTTTTGTATGGTTGCAAACTTTTATTTCTAATACATTATGATTGGGTTAGCCAACTTTTATTTATAGCTTAATATTTAGCTAAGGAATTCGGTGTGAATACTACGAACTTAACGACATTCGTGACTGTGATGAATACAGGCAGTATTTCAGGTGCAGCAGAAAAGCTGTTTATTACTCAGCCTGCGGTCAGTAAACGCATCAAAAACTTGGAAGATGAGTTCAATATTACCTTATTTGACACAGTAGGTCGCGGCATCGTGCCGACTCAAGCCGCTAGTGAGATGCTGCCACACGCCAAACGCTGGCTTGAAGACTATGAAAACTTCAAAATTAACTTGCAGCATTCTAAGCATATTGTCTCTGGCAAGCTTGTTATTGGTACCAGTCATCACATAGGCTTGCATCATTTAGCGCCTGTGCTGAAACACTTTATCCAAGCCTATCCTGCCGTACAGTTAGAGGTGCATTTTGTCGATTCAGAGACCGCTCATAAAGCAGTCCTTGATGGTGATTTGTCTTTAGCCTTTCTGACGCTGCCGCCTGTTTATGATAAACGCCTGACCTATCATACTTTATGGTCAGATCCACTCTACTTTATGACTGGCACCTTATCACCGTTAGCCACAAAATCTAACGTCACGCTTGAGCAATTAGCACGCTACCCTGCTATTTTGCCCTCTGCCAATACCTTTACCACTCAGATTACCTTGGCTGAATTTGCTAAACACAACCTAAAGCCTTATGCCACTATGAGTACCAATCCACTTGAATCTATTCGAATGTTGGTGTCTGTGGGACTTGGTTGGTCGGTATTGCCGCAAACCATGATTAGCCAAGACTTAGAGCGTATTGATATGGCAGACAATATCGAGTTGCAGCGTTATTTGGGCGTGGTTATTAATCCAAAACTGACCCAATCGAGCAGCGTGACGGCATTATTAGATTTACTAGCGCCTATTGAGTAAAGAGTAAGAAAAATCTTTAAAAAACTGAACTAAGAAAGGCGCCTTATTGAGAGAAGTAGCCCATTCGCATTTGTAGCATTCATACGTTATAATACGTCTGACGTTGTTTAGATAACATAAATTTACCTCAATCGTACTGATAGTCATATATTGAAGCGTTCTAGTAATATATGATGGTAAGCAGTAGGTTTAATGGTTTTAAATGATTGGTTATATAAACGATTGATACTTATATATAATGAGCTAATGCGAGCAATGAGAATGTAAAGCGATCGATAAATTTGCCGTTTTAGATCAACCAGGATGCTATAAATATCAGTCTTAGAACAGCATCAATCATATAAAACTAACAGAAGATTGTGAATAAAAGCCATTATGTCCTACTTAATGGCTTTTTTCGTCTTTAGATTTTTCTCTCAAGGTATTGTTTTTGAGCAGCGTCTTGTAAGACTTAATTTTTCTTGTTAAAAATAATAACCGCCAACCTTGTTGGTTAAGGATAGTTTATATGAACGGAGTTTCTAGTGGCGTGCTGATATCACTTGGCGCCTATTTCTTAGTGATGATCGGTATTGGGGTCTACGCTTATTTTAAGCAAGCTAATGACACTGAAGGGTACATGCTTGGCGGCCGGAGTTTAGGTCCCGCTGTTACTGCACTGTCAGCAGGTGCTTCAGACATGTCCGGTTGGTTACTACTTGGTCTACCAGGTTATATGTATGCCGATGGTGTTGTGAGTATTTGGATTGCGCTTGGTTTAACGATGGGTGCCTTCTTAAACTATATTATCGTCGCACCACGTTTACGGGTTTATACCGAGATTGCAGACAACGCAATCACGCTACCCGATTACTTTGCTAACCGCTTTGAAGATAAATCACATATGCTGCGCGTGTTCTCAGCAGTGGTTATTATCTTATTCTTTACTGTCTATACCGCAGCCAGCTTAGTTGGTGGTGGTAAACTTTTCGAAAGCTCACTTAACCTACCTTACAGCACTGGTCTTTGGGTCACAGCTGGTGTGGTCGTCGCTTATACTTTGTTCGGCGGTTTCTTAGCGGTATCAATGACTGACTTCGTACAGGGCGTTATCATGCTATTTGCGATGGTCATCGTACCAGTCGTCGCCTTTACTGACTTAGGCGGTATATCAGCCACAACTGAAGCAGTTCGAAACATTGATCCAAACCTGCTTAATATTACCAGTGGTATGACCATCATGGGTATTATTTCCTTATTAGCCTGGGGCTTGGGGTACTTTGGTCAGCCACATATTATCGTACGCTTTATGGCAATTCGCTCAGTTAAAGATATACCAACGGCACGTAACATTGGTATGAGCTGGATGATTGTGAGTTTAGTTGGTGCATTGATGACTGGTTTCGCTGGTCGCGCTTATGTACAAAAAACAGCGATGACGTTAGAAGATCCTGAAACGATATTTTTAGTCTTCACTCAATTCTTATTTACACCATTAGTTTCTGGTTTCTTATTAGCTGCTATTTTAGCTGCGATCATGAGTACGATCTCATCACAACTATTGGTCGTATCAAGCTCATTAACCAAAGATGTCTATAAGCTGTTTTTCGATAGAGATGCCCCAGAAGCACGCCAAGTAATGGTTGGTCGTCTTTCGGTTATTGTGGTTGCAGTCATTGCCATCTTACTAGCTTCTAATCCTGAAAGCTCTGTACTAAGCTTGGTCTCTAACGCTTGGGCAGGATTTGGCGCCGCATTTGGTCCGCTAGTTATCTTTAGTCTTATTTGGCGTGGTATGAATAGAAATGGTGCGGTTGCTGGTATGGTCGTTGGTGCATTAACCGTTATCTTATGGATCTATGGTCCTTTCCAGATGAACGGTATGGCGCTTAACAGCTGGTTATATGCGATTGTTCCAGGCTTTGTATTAAGCACTATCGCTATCTTTGCTGTTAGTATCATGACGGGCGGTCCACAAGCGTCCATCACAGCGAAATTTAAAGAGATGGAAATGAACTTAGATAAATAAGCATCTTTCAACTGCTATTGTTAAATTAGAAAACCTCGCTATGATGGCGAGGTTTTTTATTGTCTTATTAAATATTATCAGGTTTTCTCAATATTAACTTACGCTAGCTAACCTTATATCATCAATTAACGTAAGAAAGTATGAAAGTAAGTGCCTCTCTACAGCTTACAATCTGGCAGTGACTATCTACTAATTTTAAAGTACCTGCAGTGTTATTATGGTTATATTTGCAGCTTCTATCTGGATGACATACTGCAAGCAGCATTTGAACATCAAAGTATCGATGTTATTGAGTTTAATCCATACCCTTTAGATTTATATCGATGAAGACAATAAAAAAGCGACCCATAATTAATGTATCGCTTTTTTATTTATAATTTAGTCATTTAAAATAAAGTTTTACTTTCCTTGATAAGACAGTTTCATACCTAGGATATAGCCGTCATTGTCTTGGAAATCACCAACGATTTGTTTGGTTGGTAATTGACCTTTAGCATCACCGAACCATAAGTATTTACCCCCAGCTGATACTGCCCATTCAGGAGTAACGTTGTATTTAGCACCTAAGCCAACACTGTAGTAGCCATCGATAGGACCTAGTGAAGTCGTTGGATCGCCAGCACCGCTATCCCAACCAACCGTACCACTAACTGCTAATGCTGGGGCTAGACGCTTGGCAACACCAAGTTCTACCTGCCACTGATCATCGCCATATTCAACCAGTGCTAGGCCATCAGGACCGTATGCAGGGTTATTCTTACTAACTGCATTATATAATGGTGGCGTAATATTAAAGTCACCCCATGGTACCCAACGTACTTTTGCAGTTGCTAAAGTTGTAGGATTAACACCTGTCTGGAAATCAAAGTTTACGGATTTTGGTGTTGTAATTTCCATAGCATTATTTTGAGTCGCGGCTGCTGGATTGCCTGCTAGAAGACCTGCCAATGGATATGTTTCATTAATGTTCATGCTGTGGTCAATCTCTGAACGATAGGTCAGTGCCGCTTTCAAAGCAATTTCAGGTTTACTATAAGAAGCGCCTAATATATAACCATAGTCCTGATCTGGGCTAATATGCGAGGTGTAACCTGTGGCAGGGCCATACGCACTACCGCGCAATTTTACATCAGCCTGAACGCGCTGAGCGACTGGACCACCATAAATTTGGAAGTTTTTATCCGCGCCAAGCTTCATACCCATAATAGCAGTAATGCTTTCAGTACGTACTTCAACGTTGGTACCCTCAGTATTAGCAAGCTGGCCAGCAGCGTAACCATTTAGCCCTACCAGAGGAGCCAATTGCGCTTCACCAGCTGCAATTTGTGCTTTACCGCCAACGATCTGAGGGCGTAAAACAGATTCAAGCGTAGGATTTGCTGCAAGGGCTGCTTCCGCTTGTCTGACTTGCTGTCTACCTGCTTCTAATTGTTGCTGAGCACCTTTAACGTATGCATTTAAGCCTTGAGCACTCGTAATATTTTGCCCTGGAACTTTTCCATTTAATTGTTGAGCAATAAGCCCATCAATTGCTGCAGTTGGAGCACCTGTAAAGTTGCTATCTCCAGTGTAAGCGGCAGCAGCGCCGAATGGCTCGTCATACAGGATACCAATGCTAAAAGTGTCGTTAATATCTGTTTTTACGCCATAGCGAAAGAAGTCGTAAGACTCGGCAATATCACCTGTACTCTTACCTTGAACATAGCCTGCGTCATCAGTAGCAACACGTGCGTTATCAAAACCACTAACGTCGGCATCGATATAAGTATATACCGCTTCAGCGTAAGTGCCATCTTGTAAGAATGCAGTGATATCTTGACCTGAACGATCAAGACCTGCAGCATTGGTCATACTGGCTACAGAAAGAGTAGCTATCGCTACAGCAAGAGTTTTTAAATGAAAAGTAGCGCGCATTGGGTATCTCCAAACATCCTCATTGTTTAACCGCCTGCATAATTAATATTCAGTATTGTTACTTGAAATATAAGATTATGTAAACGACGTCCTAAATGAATAGTAATCACTTTTTGACACTAAAACAACACTTAAAACACTTTATTTCTCAATAATGACTCTTCAGTACAGTTATTAAAGTTCGCAATGAACGAACAACAGTTTATTAAAGATACTTTAAATGCCTTATGAACTCAAATTTTAACAAACTTAAATCTAATAACTATTAATTCTAGAATTTTAATATATAAAAAAACGACCCATTAAGGATCGTTTTTGAAGTTATTGAGAGTGTCTGATCTAGATTTAAGCCACAAGCGCTTAGTTAAAATTTTGCTTCGCTTGGTAAGACAGTTTCACACCAAGAGCAAAACCATCGTTGTCTTCAAAGTTACTAACAACATTCTTTGTTGGTATTTGACCTTTTGCATCACCAAACCATAGGTATTTACCACCAGCAGAAATAGCCCAGTTGTCAGTCAAATTATACTTTGCACCAAGACCTGCACTGTAATAACCTTCGATAGGACCTAAAGAAGTGACTGGATTACCAGCACCACTATCCCAGCCGATATTACCAGTAACAGCTAAGGCAGGCGTTAAACGTTTTGCCAAGCCTAGCTCTACCTGCCATTGATCCTCGTCATAGCTCACTAAAGATAAACCTTCAGGGTACTGTGCTTTACTTACCTCTGTATAAACAGGAGGTACAATCGCAAAATCACTCCATGGTACCCAGCGTACTTTTGCTGTGGCTAAAGTCGTTGGATTGATACCTGTTTGAAAATCAAAGTTTACAGATTTTGGAGTAGTGATATCTATTTCACCAGCTTTTTCAATACTAGCGACAGGATAGCTTTCAAATATTGGTAGGGTATGATCGATTTCTGAGCGATAAGTCAGTGCAGCCTGCAGAGCAATTTCAGGCTTACTATAAGATACACCTGCTAGCCATCCATAATCCTGATCTGAGCTGATATGAGCTGTATAACCAGTCGCAGCGCTATATGCTAGTCCGCGTAGTTTTACGTCTGCTTGCACTTGTTGAGCAACCGGACCGCCATAAACTTGGAAGTTTTTATTTTCGCCAAATTTCATACCAAGAATTGCTGTGATATTTTCAGTACGAACTTCAACGTTAGTTCCTTCGCCTTTAGTATTAAACTCTGCTTGTGCAGCAGCCACAGCTGGTCCAAATGCTTTGTACTGTGCTTGCTCTGTAGGCGTTAATTCGATTTTATTATCAATTTTATACTTAATTTCACCTACTGTTTTAGCCGCAGATGCAAAATCTTTAATTTTACCACCCGATATAGCATTGATAGTAGCATTACGATCACCTTGAGCGACAAAGTTGTTGTCACCACTATAGTCAGCCGCTGCGCCAAAAGGCTCATCATATAAAATACCAACACTGAATGTGTCATTGATATCTGCTTTTACCCCATAACGGAAAAAATCATAAGACTCCGCGATGTCACCAATTTTGTTACCTTGCTGGTAAGCATTTTTATCATCACCAACATAAGCGTTGTCATAACCACTAACATCAGCATCTAGATAAGTATAAACCGCTTCAGCATATACACCGTCTTGCAAAAATGCGGTGATATCTTGACCTGAACGATCAAGACCCGCTGCGCTTGCAACGCTAGCAACAGAAAAAGCAGCGATAGCCACTGTAAGAGTTTTAAGGTTAAAGTTTGCGCCCATTGTGTGTCTCCAAACATCCACATTGTTTTACCACGATACCGACCTTGGTCAGGTAGACGGTACATAAGGGAAAGGATACTAATGTTTTTTTTACACTAAAACAATAATATTTCCCTAATATGACTGGATAGTCACTGGAGAGTATATTTATTCAAAAACAAACATGTAATTCATCAAATAATAATTTTATTTGTTTGCTGATTAGAAATAGTAATTAATAAGACTAATAATGAGGCGGTCTATCAGCTATTACATCAAATGGCGCTATTCCACTATCACTATCTTGGCTCTCAACTTGCTTATATATAAATTGCAATTGCCGTTGTAGGGTTTGGATATGTTTATCTTGGCGAGTAATCACCTCATCCAATCTCTCTACGGTAAGCTCAAGATGAGACATATTCATCTGCAATTCAACTAACTGTGATTCTACATTAGCTTGTGTAGATAGATGATGAGTTTGAATATTGGATACATTTTTACTTTCTGGATTTGTCTCATTCATATTTTTCTCGATTCGATATTAAAATAATAAAGCGATGTCTAAAGGGTCGGTAAAATACTTACGCGGTTACATGACGTTTTAACGATTAAATTGTGCTGATAATTCGCTTTACGCGCACTACAGTTAGCTGGCAGCATGTTATACTGCTGCAAATTTTGCAACAACCCCTACCTCACTATTATATAAGCTTAAGATATTCTATGGCACTGATACATTTAAAAGATATTCACCTTGCCTTTGGCGTCGCTCCTGTCCTTGATGGCATTGACTTTGCTATCGATGCAGGCGAGCGCGTGTGTTTAATTGGTCGCAATGGCGAAGGCAAATCCACCTTATTTAAGCTAATCAATGGCACCTTGTTGCCTGATAGCGGCGAAGTGATCATTAATAATAGCGTACGCGTCGCGATGCTTGAGCAGGATGTGCCCGAGACTAGCGGTAAAATTTTAGATATCGTCATGGGCGGCAGCAAACGCACTGCTGAGCTACTGATCAACTATAATGCGCAAACTGATTTATGTGCCAATGGTGACATGGATGCCTGCGAGCGTATGGCAGACTTGCAGCATGATATTGATGCGGTGCATGGTTGGGATTTAGAGCGTGAAGCGACGCGCCTGATTACGACGATGGGTCTTGATCCTGAAGACGACTTATCTTCTTTATCAGGTGGTCGTAAGCGTCGTGTTTTATTAGCGCGCTCTTTAGTGACCAAGCCTGATGTATTACTACTAGATGAGCCAACCAACCATTTAGACGTTGATAGTATTGAGTGGTTAGAGCGTTTCTTATTAGACTGGCAAGGTCTGACATTGCTGTTCGTCACCCATGATAGAGCATTCGTGAATAAATTATCGACTCGTATCATTGAGCTTGACCGTGGTCAATTGACCAGTTATGACGTGACTCAAGGTGAAGGTGGCTATGCCCGCTATCAAGAGCTAAAAGAGCTACAGTTATTGGCAGAAGAAAAGAACAATGCCAACTTTGATAAAAAGTTAGCACAAGAAGAAGTTTGGATTCGCCAAGGTATCAAAGCGCGCCGTACCCGTAATGAAGGCCGTGTCCGTGACTTAAAAGCATTGCGTGAAGAACGTGGCGAGCGCCGTGAGCAAGTAGGTAATGTCAACATTACCATGGGTCAAGGCGAGAAAAGCGGCAAGCTGGTCTGTAAAGTTAAAAATTTACATCTGCAATATGATGACCATGTACTGGTTGATAACTTTAGCACCACTATCATGCGCGGTGACAAAATCGGTATTGTCGGTCCTAATGGTGCGGGGAAAACCACGCTTATTAAAGCTCTACTCGACATGTCTGATGATGATGTCATCAAAACCGGCAGCGTTGAATTAGGGACTAACCTAAAAATAGCTTTCTTTGATCAGCTGCGTGACCAATTAGATCTTGAAGCCAGTGTGGCACAAAACGTTTCAGAAGGTTCAGACTTCGTTGAAGTCGGTGGTCGTAAGACACACATTATGAGCTATTTGCAAGACTTCTTATTTGCCCCAGAGCGTGCACGTACGCCAGTGAAAGCCTTATCAGGTGGTGAGCGTAATCGCGTGCTGCTTGCCAAGCAACTATTAAAACCTGCCAACATCCTTGTACTCGATGAGCCTACCAACGATTTGGATATGGCAACCCTTGAGCTACTAGAAGAATCAGTCGCAAGCTTTGGCGGCACGATTTTGCTTATTAGCCATGACCGCTCATTTATGGACAACGTCGTCACCTCGACTTGGGTATTTGATACCGATGAAGACGGTAAAGGAACAGTCAGCGAATATGTTGGCGGCTATCAAGAGTACCTAGTACAAAAAAATCGCGTAGAAGCTTCTAAGGCAGCTAAATCTGCTAGTAATAATACCACTACTAGCAAAGCAGGTAATAAATCAGCCACAGTAGCAAAACCAAATAACGGCGCTAAAAAGCTCAACTTTAACGACCAGCGTGAGCTTGATGCATTGCCACAAGAGATTGCTGCTTTAGAGGCGGAACAAACTCAGCTGGAAGAAAAGCTGGCTGATGGCTCATGGTTCAATCAAGACTTTGATGCGGCAACCGCTGCTAGTGAGCGTTTACATGCCATTGAAGATGAGATGATGAATAAGCTTGAACGCTGGAACACATTGGAGAGCTAATTAAGTCTTTACGCACACGATAATTGCCATTTTATAAGATAAAGTAGCAATTATCATGTCACAGCGACTTACAAAGTAGTGATGTACTGAAAGTTAGTGAACATTGTCTTAATTTCAAGTATCATTCCCTATTGCTGAATACCCTTATCATTTATAAGGTCATTAACCATAACATTTTTGTTAAAATAAAGCAGGCGTTAAACATTGATAATCAAGACGTTATGTTCAGATTGCCTTGTTTAACACTGTAGCGTGCCCTATTGCGGTTGCTTTATTTTTAACACAATAATTTATTTTATGACCAAAATAGCTTAGAATAGTAACAATTAGCAAAATTAGGCACAGCTAACGTGGCTTGATAATTGTCATTTTCTAAGCCACAAACCCAGTGTGGGATAATCCCATTTCATTCACCTGGAGGAAGTATTAATGAGCCATGCCGAAGGCGTTAACGTACAACGCCGTAGAGTTCTTATTGCCTCGACTGCCGTAATTGGTGCAGCTGGGGTAGCTGCTGTGGCAACACCTTTTGTCCGCTCTTGGACCCCAAGCGCTAAAGCTGAGGCTGCCGGTGCGGCAGTGACCCAAGATATTGGTTCTATCGAAGCAGGACAAATGGTTGTCATCAAATATCGTGGCAAACCTATCTTTGTAGTTAAGCGTACTGAAGAGATGCTGAAGTTGCTTGACTCAGTAAAGCCATTGTTGTCTGACCCTGATTCTGATGCCTCTTTACAACCTGAGTACTGTAAAAATACTGGACGTTCTATCTCACCAGAAATATTAGTGGTAGAAGGCGTCTGTACGCATTTAGGCTGTGCGCCTAACTACCGTCCTGATGTTGGTGCGGCCGACTTAGGTGGTAATGACTGGTTCGGTGGATTTTTCTGCCCCTGTCACGGCTCTAAATACGATTTAGCCGGTCGTGTTTATAGTGGTGTCCCTGCGCCGCTTAACTTACCCATCCCAGATTACAACATGGATGGTACCATCTTGACGATTGGGGAGGCTTAATATGAGCATGGGTAAAAAATTAATGCATTGGGTGGACGCGCGTTTTCCAGCGACCGAAACCTATGAATACCATATGTCAAAGTACTATGCTCCAAAGAACTTTAACTTTTGGTACTTCTTTGGCGTGTTATCAATGGTCGTACTGGTCAATCAGTTAGTTACTGGTATTTGGCTGACGATGATGTACAACCCAAGTGCCGAAGGGGCGTTTGCCTCTGTTGAATACATCATGCGTGATGTCAAAGGCGGCTGGCTCATTCGTTATATGCACTCAACTGGCGCATCCGCGTTTTTCGTCGTTGTCTACTTGCATATGTTTAGAGCCTTACTATATGGTTCATACCAAAAACCACGTGAGCTGATTTGGCTCATCGGTATGGGTATTTACCTAGCATTGATGGCGGAAGGTTTCTTCGGTTATCTACTACCTTGGGGCAACATGTCATTCTGGGGTGCTCAGGTTATCTTAAACTTACCTGCTGCATTGCCTGTGATTGGCGATGGTCTTGCTGAATGGGTTCGTGGTGATTACATTATTTCAGGTATCACACTAAACCGCTTCTTTGCTCTACACGTTGTGGCAATTCCTTTAGTACTTGTCGGCTTAGTCTTTATGCATTTAGTGGCACTGCATCATGTGGGTTCAAATAACCCTGATGGTATTGACATTAAAAAGCTAAAAGATAAAAACGGTGTGCCATTAGATGGTATCGAATTCCATCCGTACTACACTGTGCATGATATGGTTGGTATTGTTGTCTTCTTTATCTTGTTCTTTGCAGTGGTATTCTTCTTCCCAGAAGGCGGCGGTTTCTTCCTTGAGCCACCAAACTTTGAGACAGCGAACTCGCTGAAAACGCCAGCACATATTGCCCCTGTCTGGTATTACACGCCTTTCTATGCCATCTTACGTGCGGTTCCTGATAAGCTTGGTGGTGTGATTGCAATGGGTGGCGCGATTGCCGTACTATTCTTGATCCCCTGGCTCGACAGATCGCCGGTACGCTCGATGCGTTATAAAGGTATTTTATCTAAAATTGCCTTAACGGTGTTTGCGATTAGCTTCTTAGTATTGGGTTATTTAGGTGCGACGCCAACAACGCCAACAGCAACAGTGATGGCTCGTATCTTTACTGTGTTGTATTTCTTGTTTTTCTTACTGATGCCAATTTACACCTCTATTGAAAAGTGTAAACAGCCACCAGAACGCGTTACCGGAGGTCACTAATGAGCACGCTAATTAAATCCCTAGCAGGTTTAGGCTTAGGCGCGGCATTAACCTTGACTGCTGGTACGGCACTAGCATCAGGTAGTGGCTGCGGTACGTTCACCAATGCTGACGGTGTTGAAGAACATTTAGCTTGTAGTACAGCCCCTATTGATTTTACCAATAAAGGCTCGTTACAAAACGGTGCGAAAAACTTTATGAACTACTGCGCTGGGTGTCACTCAGCACAGTATGTCCGTCACTCGCGCATTGCTAAAGATTTAGAGATACCACCTGAGTTGGTTGAAAAGTACTTGATGGTGACCACCGATCAAATCGGTGACCACATCAATGCTGAGATTGACCCTGAAGTACAAGCATCATGGTTTGGCGCTGCACCACCGGACTTATCGCTTGAGACCAGATTGCGCGGTGATGACTGGGTTTATACCTATCTACTATCGTTCTATGAAGATCCAAGCCGTCCTTGGGGTGCTAATAACTTAGTACTTGCCAATGCTGCTATGCCTCATGTATTGCATAATATGCAAGAAGAGCTCAGTCAAGAAGAGTTTGAATCTGAAGTCGGTGATTTAGTTAACTTTATGGCATGGATGGCAGAACCTGTCCGTCATGACCGTCAAGTAATTGGCTTCTTTGTAATCTTATTCTTGTTAGTGTTATTGATTCCAGTTTACTTATTGAATAAAGAATTCTGGAAAGACGTAAAATAATACGAATAAGCATTGTATAAGCGAAATAAAAAGCACTACTTCGGTAGTGCTTTTTTTTGCATTCAAACTCTATAAATAAGCCACTAAAAATACGCTAAACGGCAAAATTTTAAGCGCTATGTTTTCAGCACCAGATTTTTAATAAACAGTGTTTACGTACGCTATCTTGATAAATAGAACGACATTGTTTACGATGACAGGCTTTACTATTAACATTAGGCTTTCATGATTGATGCGAATGACATTCCAAGTAGTCAGCTAATCTTATACGCTGATGACGGCTACGACAGTCATGTAGTGCGCCTATTGCTTGAAGAAAAAAAGCTCGCCTATTATTTATCACGTCTGCATTCTGAACGCCCTGAAGATTTGACTGAGCTAAATCCTTATCATACTTTACCTGTCTTGCAGCAGCGTGAGATTGCGCTATATGAGATAAACGTCATCTTTGAGTATCTTGAAGAGCGTTACCATGCCAATAAACTCCTGCCTGAGACGCCGCAAGAGCGGGCAAAATTTCGCCAGTTAGCATGGCGTATTCAGCGTGACTGGCTAGCACTCGGTAAGCGATTGCTTATGCACCCAGATAGCTTCAATAAAGCTCAAGCTGCCATGGCTAGAAAGCAGCTGAGCGATTCGCTCATCACTATATCGCCGTTATTTGCGCATAAATCTTACTTTATGGCAGATGACTTTGGCTGGTGTGACGTGCTGCTAGCGCCTCTATTATGGCGATTAGAAGAGATGCAGATTGAGTTGCCGCGTGCTATTAGTCGTCCTTTATTTGACTATCAAAAACGTGTCTTTGAACGTGAAAGCTTTCAAAAAAGTGTGCGTTAATTAGACAATAGCCAATCGCTGCCTTAAAATAATAAATGATTGAGCGTAAATGAATGTCTATCAATAACATTCTGCTATTAATACCTTTTAACCCTTATTTAATACCGTCAATGTAGGAAGCCAAAAATGAGCGAAGAAACCACCTCTATTACCCCAACACGTCCTTATATGGTACGTGCCCTATATCAATGGATAGAAGATAATGCACTTACACCTTATCTGATGGTCGACGCCACTGCTGACAATGTGCAGATTCCAAAAGAACATGTACAAGATGGTCGTATCGTCCTTAATATTGCTAGCCGTGCTACGGGTAATATGAGTATGGGAAATGATTATATTAATTTTAGCGCGCGCTTTGGTGGAGTGTCACAAGAGATTTGGGTACCGCTGACGGCAGTACTCGGTATCTACGCAAAAGAGAACTCTCAAGGGATGTTTTTTGATCCTGATGAATATGATAATTATGTGCCTGACGAAGACGCTGTTGCGAGTAGCAGCTCTAAAACGAATGTTGCCGCTCCTAAGCCTAAACGCGATAATAAAGCCGGCTTAAAAGTCTTAAAATAATAAAATCTGCTACACAAAAAAGAGCCAGTCATATCAAGTATGACTGGCTCTTTTATTATCGACATGAAAGGGTTGCAACCTCAACAACGATTAAGTTCTTGGTAATGTCACACCGCGTTGACCTTGGTATTTACCACCGCGATCTTTATAACTGGTCTCGCAGACATCATCCGCATCGCTTTGGAAAAATAGCATTTGTGCAACCCCTTCGCCCGCATAAATACGTGCCGGTAGATTGGTAGTATTACTAAATTCTAAAGTAACATGCCCTTCCCACTCAGGCTCAAGTGGCGTAACATTGACGATGATACCACAGCGAGCGTAAGTTGATTTACCTAGGCAAATAGTCAATACGTCACGTGGAATACGGAAATACTCCATCGTGCGTGCTAATGCGAATGAATTCGGTGGAATAATACATTCGTCGCCTACGATATCAATAAAGCTTTTTTCATCGAAATTTTTAGGATCAACGACTACCGAATGGACATTGGTAAAAACTTTAAACTCAGGCGCACAGCGTACATCATAACCATAGCTTGAAGTGCCATAGCTGACTAAACGCTCGCCGGCATCATTAAAGCGTACTTGACCCGCTTCAAACGGCTCAATCATGCCATGTTCTTCGGCCATTTTACGAATCCAGCGGTCAGACTTAATAGACATTGTTGTTCCTTAGCAGATATAAAATAAGAGTGATGATATGAATGGTATTTTGATAGCGACGATTATACGGAATTGATGGCGTGATTTATAGGCTTGCCTGCGTTTAAAATAAATTTCTGGTCAACCTTACACTCACCTACCATTTTGCAAAATGATCTTCTGCCAGTCCTATCACCTTATCAAACTTAATCACCTCATCTTTAATACGAATTTCACCACTATAAAAACCAAGCCATTGCTCAAAAATACTGGCAACGATACCAAAGTTATCTGTCTTCTTATAAACCGTTGCCGGCGTAAAGGTCAAATCAATATCGACATTGCTCCAGCCAAGATTTTGATGATAGATGCGCCAAGGCTGCGGCATACTATCTAAGCTTGCTACGATTTTAGCACCCTTATCTTGCTCATTGGTCCGCAGATTTAAACCATCACGAACGAACATTACTGGCGGCAGATAAACTATCTGTCCATCAAGCCAGCACGCATTTTCACTAGCACCCGTCTCATTAACGCCCATCGCTAAATTTAAAGCAAAATGGCGACCGTCTGGTAAGTAGCTATTGATACAGCTCCAAAACCAATTGGTTTCATGACGCATATAACCGAGCGTCCAATCGAGATTGGCAATGCTGCTATCGCAAAATACTATTTTCCGAGCTTGTTGTTCGTCATTAAACGTTAAATTGGCTTTAATAGCTAAGTGACCTACGACTTTAGTAAGCGGCTCTTTTTGCGTAAAAGTCCAGCCGCGCCTACCTGTTGGAGTACAAACTGCCAATGGTTGTGCTTGTCGCTGTAGCGCAGCATCAAGAGCGATGAATTGGCTGTCTAGTACCACATTGACTTGTGACGGGGTAAAATCTAACGTCAATGTCAGATGCTTATGGGTAAACGCCATTTGCCCTTGATAGCAGTCACCTTCTAATTGCGTTTGATGCGTCAAAGGTTGCAAGGCTTCGCAAACTTCTAGCTGCTCAGTCTCATTATTGTAAAGATATACGAATGCACTAGTCGCAAGTTTAATCGTCGCCAGTGCCAAACAGACTCGATAAGGCGAGTGCACAATTTGGATAAAGCAGAATTGGTTGGCTTTTAAGTGTTTACGCCAATTGGGTAAGGGTTTTTGCGAAATAAGGTGACTATGATAATCCAGATAATTAATACTTTTGACTTGAAAGAAAACGCCAAAAGTGGGTTGACCATTTTGAATAAGTTGCTCAAGCACCTCTGGTTCCAATTTATTAGAGAGGTCAGAGAAAGATTGCTGAGTATTATATTGAGTCATAATGGCGGCATCCTAGCCAAATTTATACCAAGATATTAGCGGCTTTTTATACGGTAGATGTCGTTTGCTACTACTTCCTTATCATAGCAAACGACAATTCATTGGTTATTCAAACGCTCCAACTTTCAGCAGTAAGACTTTGTTATTAAAAAATACGCTTATCATCGACTGGTTTGGCGAATTTATTGATGTTGGTTTCAATATTTTTAGCAATACTTAGATAGTAGAACGCAAACTCATCATCGACCAAGACGCTTGGTTGACCTTTATCCACCTGTGCACGAATGCCACTGGCAAGTGGCAACTGCCCCAATAGTGGTACACGATATTGCTCAGCGATTTTTTCGCCACCGCCCTCACCAAAGATGGCTTCGGTATGATTACAGTTACTACAAGTATGCAGCGCCATGTTTTCAACCACGCCAAGCACAGGAATATTGGTTTTGTTGAACATCTCAATGCCTTTTTGCGCATCAAGTAACGCAATATGCTGCGGCGTCGTCACAATGACAGCACCCGTCACCGGAATACGCTGGGCAAGGGTAAGCTGAATATCCCCCGTACCTGGTGGCATGTCAATGACTAAGTAATCTAACTGTGGCCAATTGGTTTGATTGTATAACTGCATCAAGGCACCAGTGGCTTTAGGACCGCGCCATGCAACGGGCGTATTATCACCATCTAGTAAGCTGCCAATCGATAACATCGCCAGTCCATGGGCATTGATAGGCACAAACTGCTCGTTCTCTAACTCAGGTTTAACACCATCCACACCTAGCATCGCTGGCATACTGGGTCCATAAATATCAGCATCTAATATCCCAACACGGTTGCCAAGCTTTTGTAGTGCCAAAGCGATATTGACAGTGGTGGTTGATTTTCCCACACCGCCCTTACCAGATGCAACGACAATGATATGACGAATGCGCGGATGCGCGGACAAAGATGCTTGAGTTGGCGCAGCCTTAGTAATAGGTGGTTCAATATTAGCCGTACTATTACCAGCACTTACTGCTGACTTACCATGAGTGTCCATCGCATTGATGGTTTTTGGTATTGCTTTTGGCAAACTTGAGCCTTCACCTTTCATCGGCGCTGGTATCCTTACGTTCATATGAATGGTATGAATACCATGCGGTTGTAATAGTTGCCCAAGTGCTTGCTGAATCGCCTCAGGATCGCTTTCATGCGGCAGGCGTAAGTCTAAGGTGAGCTGATCACCATCGCGCTCAAGTCCTGTGACCATGGTAGCAATACTGGTAGCACCAACCTGATAGCCTAACAGTACCTTATCAATGGCGCTATCAAGAGCTACTTTCTGCTGCGGTGTCTCGGATTTTGAAGATCCTATTTTTTTTATGAAGTTAAACATAGCTACCTCTATAGATGGTTAAGTCTGGTAAGTTTCAATAACGCTTTTCCAAAAAATGTTTTAACAAAAAAATATATTCCGAAACGGTTTAGCCAGACGATTTTATGTACACAGTGTAGCTCAATGAGAGGTATAAAAAAACCACACTGTCAGTAGGTCTGAGATGGCAAGACGTCACTGAACTTTTATTTCAGTGGCATTTAATTAAGTCTAGTAAAAATAAAAACTAACCTAAGGGTAGAAATTGTGAGGCAATAAATAAATAAATCAGGACGCCTGACGCATCACAAACAGAGGTAATTAAAGGGGCACTGGCAGTGGCAGGGTCAAAACCTAATTTGTTTAATATAAAAGGCAGACTCATACCAATCACACAACCAATCATGACCACCGACACCATGCTCAGTGCTAAGACCATCGACACTACAGCGCCGCCGCGAATATAACCGATGATTGAGATAGCGACCGCCATGGTAGCGCCTAGCAGTAATGCAACCATTGCTTCTCGACCTACTAGCGAAAACCAGTCACGCATCACCACATCGCCAGTCGCTAGCGCACGTACCATCAAAGTAGCTGACTGCGAGCCGGCGTTACCACCACTATCTACCAGTAAGGGTAAGAAAAACACCAACACTAAGTTCGCCGCTATTACATCTTCAAAGTTTGCAATGCTCAGCCCTGAGAGTAAGTTCCCAAATACTAAAAATACCAGCCAAAAAACCCGTTTACGATATAAAACACGAATACTAACATCTTTTAAACGACCTACCATCGTAGAGACACCACCTGACTTATGAAAGTCATCGGTAGCTTCATCACTGGCAACATCCATTGCATCATCGTGGGTGACGATACCGACCAAAGCACCGCTGGCATCAGTAATTGGTAAAGAGATTAAGTCATAACGAGCCACAGTCTTCGCAACATCTTCTTGATCGTCGTTGACATCACAAGATATGACGGAGCTGACCATAATGTCATGAATTAACTGCTCTGGCGCTGCTAAAATGAGTACTCTTAACGACACCACACCTAGCAATTTGCGCTTAGCATCAATCACATAAGCGTGATAAATGGTTTCTGCATCTGGCGCTTCTAATCGCAGTGCTGCCAATGCCTCAGTGACGTTCATCTGAGCACCTAACGTCGCATAGCCAGAGCTCATTAAAGCCCCTGCAGTACGCTCTGCATAGGAAGCCAATCTGCGAATATCTTCACGCTTTGCTTGAGCTAAAGCTGGTAATAAGACATCACGTTGGTCTTGACTAAGGCACTTATATAAATCAACACGTTCATCAGACGGCATCTCTCCTACTATCTCTGCTAACACCGCTCGAGGAAACACATAGGCTAGCGCAACTTGAATATCCGCCTCTAAATAGGCAAATATTGTAGAACGATTGGGCAGCTGCTCTAATAGTTGCCAGGCGAGTTTGGGCTCAATAAGTGCCATTATATCGGCTATATCAATGGGACGTAATGCCTGCACTGCATCAGTCGCTTGCTCAAACTGCTGTTGCTCAATGGCAGCGCTTAGCTTCATTGCCATATTTTTATTATTCATCACCTTACCTCTACGCCCAAAATCATGCAGCAGGCGCTCATAAAAAAGAGCCAATATGATTGGCTCTGGTTAATATAAAGTTAAACCCTAATCTATTGGTCTTTTTTTAGCAAGCTCATGGCTATTAAGCTAAGAGACCAAACCATCTATTAATTCATAAACCAACCGTGGCTCGCGACAATGGATTGTCCGGTAAAAACATTGCTTGGGAATGCGGCTAAAAACAAAGCCAGTTGGGCGATGTCATCAACCGTGGTAAATTCTTTATCAACTGTATTGACCAGCATTATGTCGTTCACTACTGACTCTTCGCTGATGCCTTTTTCAGCCGCTTGCTGCGGGATTTGTTTTTCGACCAAAGGTGTTTTGACAAAACCTGGACAAATCACATGCGCGCGTACATTATGCTCAGCGCCTTCTTTTGCTAACACACGACACAGGCCAAGTAGACCATGCTTGGCGGTAACGTAAGGCGCCTTAAACATTGATGCTTCATGCGAGTGCACAGAACCCATATAGATGACAGTACCGCCTTTATCACCTTGATACATATGCTGTACGGCAGCTTTGGTGGTTAAAAACGCACCGTCCAAATGAATAGCAAGCATTTTTTTCCAGTCTTCAAACGCCATTTTATTAATGGGATCAATGATCTGAATACCAGCATTAGAGACGAGAATATCAATACCGCCAAAGGTATTGACTAACTTTTGTACGCCATCATTAACCGCAGCTTCAGATGTCACATCCATGGCAATTGCAAGAGCCCGCCCGCCTGCTGCTTTAATAGCATCAACGGTTTTCTGAGCCGCCTCAAGGTTGATATCTGCAATACCAACCGCAGCGCCTGCTTTGGCGTAAGTTTCAGCAATATCACGTCCGATACCGCTGGCAGCGCCTGTGACCAATGCCACTTTGCCGGTTAAATCCTGTTGTAATTGGGTCGCCATATATTGTCCTTAATAATAGGTAGTGATACGTAGTGATAAAATCAACCAGTAAATAAGCCACTAGAATATAGTGGCTATTAAACAACGTATTAATCAGCCTTTACACTGTCATTATGGTGCATTAAAGCTATTGAGCAATACTCACTGGTGTTTTTTCTTGTAGCTCTTCGAAGCTAACACCTTCTGCTAGCTCGACCAATTTCAGTCCATTGTCAGTCACATCGAGTACCGCAAGTTCAGTGATAATACGATCCACAACCCCTTTACCCGTCAATGGCAGCTCACAATTGGCTAGGATTTTTGGCTCGCCGTGTTTATTAACTTGCTCCATCAATACAATCACGCGTTGTACACCAGCGACCAAATCCATCGCGCCGCCCATGCCTTTGACCATCTTTTTGGGAATCATCCAGTTCGCCAAATCGCCCTGTTCTGAAACTTCCATCGCGCCCAATATCGCAAGATTAACGTGACCGCCGCGAATCATTGCAAATGACTCTGAGCTACTAAAATAACTCGCGCCTGGCTCTGCGGTCACCGTTTGTTTACCCGCATTAATTAAGTCAGCATCGACGTTTTCCGCTGTCGGAAACTCGCCAATACCTAATAAACCATTCTCTGACTGTAACCAAACATCCACGTCTTCAGGGATATAATTGGCTACTAGAGTTGGTAGACCGATGCCTAAGTTGACATAATAGCCGTCTTGCAGCTCTTTTGCGGCCCGCTGTGCCATCTGCTCTCTTGTCCATGCCATGATAACTTCCTTATTTTTTGCAATATTCTATTATTATTAATCTAAAAGCTTAGTAAATATTGTTATAAATGCTTTGACTAAGTTTTTAAGCTCAAGCGTTTAAGCGCCTTCGACTGCTTTGGTCGTAGTTTTTTCGATACGCTTTTCAGGGTTGCTATTTAATACAATACGCTGCACAAAAATACCTGGTAGGTGAATTTCATCAGGATTAAGTGTGCCCGTCTCGACGATTTCCTCTACCTCAACAATGGTAATTTTGCCAGCCATGGCACAGTCAGGATTGAAGTTACGAGCCGTCTTATTAAAGATTAGGTTACCTGCTTTGTCCGCTTTTTGTGCTTTGATAAGTGACACATCAGCGCGTAATGAGTGCTCAAGTACATAAGTACGACCGTCAAATTCGCGGGTTTCTTTACCTTCAGCGACTTGTGTGCCGACCCCAGTTGCCGTGTAAAACGCCGGAATACCAGCACCACCTGAACGTAGCTTTTCAGCCAATGTGCCTTGTGGGGTCAGCTCAACCTCTAACTCGCCTGCCAAGTATTGACGCTCAAATTCTTTATTTTCACCAACATAAGAGGAGATCATTTTCTTGATTTGGCGAGTTTGTAATAGCAACCCTAAGCCAAATCCATCAACACCAGCGTTATTACTAATACAGGTCAAATCTTTGACACCACTATCCCGTAATGCTTCGATTAACGCTTCTGGAATACCACACAAACCGAAACCACCAATTGCTAGTGTTTGTCCATCAGACACAATACCATTCAGCGCCGCTTCAGCGCTGTCATATACCTTTGATTGACTCATGCTTATCTCCTTGCAAGTCTCATTTTTATTATCTAAATTAATTTTTTCATTCGAATAAGTATTAGATTATCGACCGTTATTAAACTTATAGTAATACACTTTATATCAGTATAATATACAGAGTACAGCTGTAATAACTTAACATATAATTCTAGCAGCGACTAGACAATAATATGCAGCAAGTATAAAGCCGTGTCTTTTCTATAAACGTATGAATAGCAATTGCGGACGATGCCAAATAGATACGGTTTAATTTATAATATAAGACTATGTTTTACAAAATTTTTGGTTTGCTCTATTACTATTAATTTTATTGAAATTTTTTATTGACCAATGTTGCTATGAGCGGCATGCTAATGGTCTTCACGTGCCAAGGAGAGGCAATTATGTTTAGCACATTTGCTATTGTCATTACTTTATTATTATTGATGTTCTTTGCTTATCGCGGTTATTCCGTATTGATTTTAGCGCCGATTATGGCTGCTTTAGCTGTCTTACTTTCAGGTGATTTTTTAAGCAGTATTCCTGCCTATACTGATGTATTTATGAGCGCATTGAGTGGCTTCCTACTCAAATTCTTTCCTATCTTTTTATTGGGCGCCTTATTTGGGCGTTTGATGGCAGACTCTGGGGCAGCAACAGCGATTGCCAAAACGGTGGTCGAAAAGCTTGGTGCTAGTAAAGCGATTTTGGCGGTTATCTTAGTTTGTGGTATTTTGACTTACGGTGGTGTATCGCTGTTTGTCGTGGCATTTGCCATTTATCCAATCGCCAAAGATTTATTTAGAGCCGCTGATATTCCTAAGCGTTTGATTCCAGCAGCGATTGCGTTAGGTTCATTCACCTTTACGATGACAGCGTTACCGGGTACCCCTGCCATTCAGAATGCCATTCCTATTCCTTATTACAATACCAACGTCTTTGCCGCGCCTATTTTAGGTCTTATTGGCGGTACGGTGATGTTTGTCTGTGGTTGGTTATGGCTACAGTCGCGTGCCAGAAAAGCCAGCGCTGCGGGCGAAGGTTATGGTCTGCATGATGAAAGCGATGTAGGCGGCGTTGGTGGAGGAGTGGCAGAGACCAATTTGCTTAGTACTCATCACACTTCATTTACTGTTGCGATGATTCCATTATTTTTGGTCATCGGTTTGAACGCTTTATTGACTTACGTTGTCTTCCCATCAATGGATTTTAGTGGTTTACAAACTAAGTTTCCAGACTTGAATATTGCAGGCTCGTTGGGACTATGGTCAATTATCATCTCATTGGTGGTGGCCTGCGTTGCCCTAATCCTCATGCGTATCGGTCATTGGACGAACCTGCAAAAAACCATCAACCGTGGTACTTATGATTCTATGTTGCCAATTTTTAATACGGCATCGGAAGTAGGCTATGGTGCCGTTATCGCTTCATTAGCAGGTTTTCTTATCATTCGCGACAGCATTTTAAATCTAACGCCAGGTAACCCACTTATCTCAGAAGCGGTCGCTATGACTACGCTGGCTGGTATTACCGGTTCATCATCGGGTGGTTTGAGTATTGCGCTATCGACCTTGGGTGAAGATTATCTAAGAATGGCAGTCGCTGCGGGTATTGATCCAGAGCTGATGCACCGAGTAGCAGTGATGGCAGCAGGCGGCTTGGATACTTTGCCGCATAGTGGCGCGGTTATTACTTTACTGGCGATTTGTGGTTTGACACATAAGCAGTCTTATCTCAACATTGCTATGGTTACCATGGTCATTCCATTGATTGCGGTCGTCGTAGTTATTACTTTGGGCACGCTATTTGGTTCTTTCTAATTGGATTGAGTCAATGAAATATGTAATAGAGTCAGCTTAACAACGGTAAAATACTACTGTTTTACATTAACCATAAAAAGACCCACTAAGCAAACGCTTGGTGGGTCTTTTTATGAGTGCTTTATAAGGATTTACTATGTTTAATCTGTATCATAAATAGTAATGAATAGATGGTATTTTATAGGCTATATGGCGCTTATTAGCATATTAATTCAGAAGGAATATCACAAATTTAGCCGAATTACGGTATCATAGGCACACTTTTTTAATTTCTATTGATAATCAATCCGTTTATATAAAATATAGGTGATGCAAGTGCGTGAGATTCTAGTAACCAGTGCCCTGCCCTACGCCAATGGCGACATCCATTTGGGGCATCTTGTAGAATACATCCAAACTGATATTTGGGTGCGTTCAATGAAAGCGCAAGGTCATAAGGTGACTTATGTCTGCGCGGATGATGCTCATGGTACTGCCATCATGCTCAAAGCCGAAGACAATGGCATCACGCCAGAACAGCAAATCGCCAATGTACAAGCTGCTCATGAAGCGGATTTTGCTAAGTTCTTGATTGATTTTGATAATTATCATTCAACGCACTCTGCCGAAAATAAAGAATGCTCTGAGCTAATCTATCGTCGTCTAAGAGACGCCGGTCATATCTCTACCCGTGATGTTGAACAGTTATTTGACCCTGAAAAACAGCTTTTTTTAGCGGATCGTTTTGTCAAAGGTACTTGCCCTGAATGCGACGCAGCCGACCAATATGGTGATAACTGTGAAGTGTGCGGTACTACCTATGATGCAACTGACCTAAAAGACCCGCATTCTACCTTATCTAATGCTACACCTGTGCTTAAAACCTCCAAGCATTATTTCTTTGACTTGCCAGAGTTTGAGCAATTCTTAAAAGATTGGACGCGCAGTGACAATCGCTTGCAGGTATCGGTTGCTAATAAGCTGCAAGAATGGTTTGATGCCGGTTTGACCAGTTGGGACATTTCACGCGATGCGCCCTACTTTGGTTTTCAAATCCCTGATACGCCAAGTGATGAGCCAGAAAAATACTTTTATGTCTGGCTAGATGCACCTGTCGGCTACATGGCAAGCTTTAAAAACTTGTGTGAGAAACGTGCTGGTACCAATGAGGCGCTTGATTTTGATCATTACTGGATGCAAGAAAACGAGCATAAAACTGAGGTTTATCACTTCATCGGTAAAGATATCGTTTACTTCCATGCGCTATTTTGGCCAGCGATGCTTGCTGGTAGTGAGTTCCGCACCCCAACCGGCGTCTTTGCTCATGGCTTCTTGATGGTCAATGGCGAAAAAATGAGTAAGTCACGCGGCACTTTTATTAAAGCGGACACTTATGCCCAATATTTGCATCCTGAATATCTGCGCTATTATTTCGCCAGCAAACTGTCTGACAAAGTCGAAGATATTAACCTAGATTTAGAAGACTTTATGCAAAAGGTCAACTCAGACTTGGTCGGAAAAGTGGTCAATATTGCCAGCCGTAGTGCGGGATTCTTAGTGAAGAAATACGACGGTATGCTCACAGATGTTTGTGCTGAGCCGCGCTTGCTAGAAGATATAACTAAGACTGGCGATGAGATTGCTGCCGCTTACGAGAACCGTGAATTCTCGCGTGCCATGCGTTTGATTATGCAGTGTGCGGATAAAGCTAACGAATATATTGACGAGAAAAAACCATGGGCGCTTGCCAAGGTTGAAGGTGCAGAACAAGAAGTCCAAGACGTCTGCTCGGTTGCAATCAATATCTTCCGTCAATTGATGGTATATCTGGCTCCTATTTTGCCTGAGCTGACTGAAAATGCTAGAGAGTTTCTGAATATTGAGAGCTTAAGCTTTGCTAGCCGTAATGAGTGGCTACTTGGACATCAAATCAATAAGTTTAAACCTTTGATGCAGCGTATTGAGGAAAAAGACATTGCAGCGATGGTTGAGGACTCTAAAGCATCATTAACGCAAACAGACGCTCCTACTGCTAGCAAAGACGATAAAGCCACACCCGCAGTCATGACGAATCATACTGAGCAAAACGATTATATCGGTATTGAAGACTTTGCTAAGGTTGAGATGAAAGTTGCTCATGTTGTCGCTTGTAATCACGTTGAAGGCGCAGACAAACTACTCCAGTTCACTTTAGACGTCGGTGAAGCTCAAACACGCAATGTCTTTAGCGGTATTCGTAAGTTTTATGAGCCAGAGCAATTATTAGATAAAAAAGTCATTTGTGTGACCAATCTTGCCCCGCGTAAAATGAAATTTGGCGTATCAGAAGGTATGATCCTGTCATCAGGCGACCCAAAGACAGGCTTAACTGTCGTTACCTTGCCTGATAACTGTGTGATTGGCGATGTACTCGCCTAAACAGTCTTGTTATCACTGATGTATTAAATATTGGAGAATAACAATGGTATTGCTAAGGTTATTGGCAGATATTCTCCTTTATTTAACCTTTGCCTTACTTGTTTATTGGTTTTTTATCAACGATATAACGGCCCTATGGATTGCTATTGGCAGCGGTATTATTAGCGCTCTATTATTCATGTATACAGCAGATATAAATCGCTCTCGACGTCACCGTCATTCAGAGCCTTCTGGTATATGGGATTGGTTTAATTTTATTGATATCATCGAAATTCCACTGCGTTTGCTTTGGTGGTTATTTAGTAATATATGGCGTATTTTTGATTAAAAAAAACAATATACCAAACAACAAAAAAGATGTCCTGAGTGGCATCTTTTTTATTACCCTAAATTCATCGAATTTGGTCATAAAATCTAATTATATAAAATCTTAAGCAAACAAAATTCGGTTAATATTTTATAGGTAAAATCAATGACAAATGGGTTTTAATTTCTTGTTGCCATAAGTTACATTACTGTCATAATATGGACGTAATGATCAATGGATTGATTACTTTGATGTTAGCCCGTTATCTCAGCATGCACATAACATTGACTCGGGTAACCTGCACTTTCTAACCTACGAGCCACTATAAAATGACCTTTGCTACTACTTTACGCTTTAGCCTATTCGGTGCTGCGATGAGCGCCGCGCTTGGATTATCAGCCTGCTCTAAACCTGCAGATACTACAACGACCGCCGATGACAGTGTCACTACTGCTCAAAAACCTGCCAAAACTTTGGCCATCACTCAAATCGTTGAGCATCCCTCATTAGATGATATGCGCCGCGGTATTATTGATGAACTGGCGGATAATGGTTATATCGAAGGTCAGAATCTAAAGGTCAACTTTCAAAGTGCGCAAGGTAATACGGCAACCGCAGGACAAATTGCTAAGCAGTTCGTCGGCGACAATCCTGATGCCATCGTTGCAATATCAACACCTTCTGCACAATCTGTCGTTTCAGCAACTACAACCATACCAATTATATATACCGCTGTCTCAGATCCACTGGGTGCCAAACTTATCACCGCTGATGGCAAACCTTTTCAAAGTAATTTGACTGGGCTTTCTAGTCAATTACCATTAGAGCCGCAGTTGGATTTACTACAACAGATTAAACCCAACCTCAAAACGATTGGTTATGTCTATAGTCCTGGAGAAGCCAACTCCGTATCCTTGCGTGATGAGCTCAAAAAAGCGCTGCCGGCACGTGGTTTATCATTGTTGGACATTCCAGCCAACCGTCCAACCGATATTGGTATGGCGACACGTAGCCTACAGGGTCGCGCCGATATTATTTACACCTCATTTGACAATAACGTTGCTTCAGCTTTTGAAGCCATGGCACAAGCTGCCAATGAGCTAAAGCTGCCTATCGTTGCCTCTGACGAGTTCAGTGTCCAACGCGGCGCTACAGCCGCACTTGGCGTGAATGATTATGACTTTGGACGTGTCACTGGCAAGATGGTTTATCGCATTCTAAATGGTGAAGCAGTCAGTAGCGTTAAGCCTGAAGTGATGAATGAGTTAACGCTTTATGTCAGTCCAAAAAATGCCAAAACCCAAGGTGTCGTGTTGTCAGATGCGCTACTAAAAAATGCCATCAATGTTGATGAAAAAGTAAAAGCTGCCAGCAAATAATCGCTAGTAGTATTGTTTTTAGATAAGTAGCAATGAATAGATAAATTATAAATTATAACAAGCACTGTTTATAACCGCAGTATGCAAGACCTTTTCTTTATCTTTTATATAATGTACGGACACATTATAATTCTCAGGAGTAAGACCCATGTTGTATCAGAATCGTTTTGCCAAAGCTCTTTTATGGGGCGGTGTTTGTACCGCAATCTTGACCGGTTGTAATCAACCAGCAAAGGATGCCAGCACGGATGGCACTGCTGCCACTGGTAGTGACACCAGCACTGCTATGAAAACGGTTGCCATTACCGCCATCGTTGAGCATCCAGCGCTTGATGATGTGCGTAAAGGGGTGATTGATGAGTTAAACGAGGCCGGCTTTAAAGATGGCGAAAACTTAAAAGTCAACTTCCAAAGTGCGCAAGGCAATACCGCTACTGCTGGTCAGATTGCCAAGCAATTCGTCGCAGACAATGCAGACGTTATCATCGCTATTGGTACCCCATCAGCGCAGTCAGTAGCGGCCGCAACCAGCAGTATTCCATTGGTGTTTTCAGCCGTCACCGATCCGGTTGAAGCAAAGCTGGTATCAAAACTTGATGGTTCTGGTACCAACGTTACTGGTGGTTCTGATGCGCTTCCTTATGAGCCACAAATCGAATTGATGCGCCAAATTATTCCTAGCCTAAAAAACGTCGGCTACGTCTATAGCCCAGGTGAAGTCAACTCAACAATTATCCTAAAAAACCTAAAAGAGAAACTGACGCCACTAGGTATCAAAGTACATGAAGCCCCTGCTCAGCGTAGTACTGATATTGCGATGGCTGCACGTAGTCTAGAAGGTAAGGTCGATATGATCTATACCTCAACCGATAATAACGTGGTTTCAGCTTATGAGTCACTATACCAAGCTGCTAAAGAAAGTAAGATTCCACTAATCGCCTCTGATACCAGCTCAGTTGAGCGCGGTGCCATTGCCGCATTGGGCGTCAACTACTATGATCTTGGTCGTGAAACGGGTAAAATTGTCGTACGTATTTTAAATGGTGAAAAAGCAGGCGCTATCCCTGTTTATACGCCAAAGGTTCTTGACTTATATGTCAGCCCAAAACATGCTAAAGAGCAAGGTATCACTTTACCGCAAGCCGTTATTGATAAAGCAAAAGAAGTAGTAAAATAAATTTTTAGCCTCTACATTTAGCGTCTATACTGAATATCGAGTAGAAAGTAGACGATAATGTTGATTGCGCAAGCCGTCGTTATCGTCTACATTAGCTATTTGTTGCTAAAAACTATTGCTACAAACAAAACCCAGCTATTTGTCAGTAGGCTGGGCTTGTTTTTTAAAGGCTTTCAATAAGCAAAGATTATGATCATTTATGACTATGATCGGTTGTGCTTCACCCTAGCTGCAGATTATACAATCTGTTAAATTCACCGCCTAAGTGTTTGGCTTTATGATGATGCTATATACCACTCGTCTCCAGCTTGTAGTATATAGTTCGCTAAACACTTGGTTATGACTTACTGATCTCTTATGTCTTTAATTGCTTTTTTTGGTGCACTTGAAAGTGGTCTGATTTATGGCCTAGTGGCGCTTGGCGTCCTGATCTCATTTCGTACCCTCGATTTCCCTGACTTAACCGCTGACGGTAGCTTTCCGTTAGGTGGCGCTGTCGCTGGCATCTCTATCATTGCTGGTTTCAATCCTTGGCTTGCGTGTGTTTTTGGTATGCTAGCAGGGTCAGTTGCCGGTATCGTGACCGCATGGCTACACGTCAAACTGGGCATTTTGCAATTACTTGCCAGTATCTTGGTTATGGTTGCGCTGTATTCTGTCAACCTTCGGATTATGGGTGCGCCAAACTTACCCTTATTGGGTGAAACTACGGTATTTAGCACCTTGGTCAATGACGGCAACGGTTATTGGATGCGCTGCCTGATTATTGGTGTGGTAATCATATTTGCAAAGTTATTCTTAGACTGGTTTTATAGTACCGAAACCGGTCTGTCTATGCGGGCGACTGGCTCGAATTTACGTATGGCACAAGCGCAAGGTATCAATACCTCATGGATGACCATCATTGGTATGGCGATTTCTAACGGTTTGATTGCACTGGCGGGTGCGCTGTTTGTGCAAACCCAAGGTGGCGCTGATATCTCAATTGGTATCGGTACTATCGTTATTGGTTTAGCGGCAGTCATCATCGGTGAGACCATCATTCCCGCTAAGCGCATTTGGCTCATTACCATGGCTGTCATCATTGGCGCAGTGCTATATAAGCTATTTATTCAGGTTGCTCTATCAAGCGATACGCTACGTAGTATTGGCTTTGGTCCACAAGATTTGAACTTGATTACGGCGCTACTCGTGGTATTGGCACTAGTATTGCCAAAAGCTAAAAATAAATTTTTAAGTCGTAAAGTTCGGGCTTAATGTCAATGTGCACCCATAAGGAATAATAATTATGATGCAAGCTACAGATTTGCGGTTGACCTTTAATCCTGGAACGCCTATTGAAAACCCTGCCCTACGTGGTATCAATCTAAATATCGCTGATGGTGAATTTGTCACTGTCATCGGTACCAATGGCGCGGGTAAATCGACCTTTTTAAACGCGGTCAGTGGCACCACACGCGTCGATAGTGGCTCAATCTTGTTAAATGGCATTGATGTTACCAAAAAGACTGCACATCAGCGTGCCCATTGGGTGGCTCGTGTATTCCAAGACCCAATGGCAGGAACTTGTGAAGCGTTAACGATTGAAGAGAACATGGCACTTGCCTATAAGCGCGGCGGCAAACGTGGACTTAACTTTGCATTGAATCCAAACAATCGTGATTTATTTAAAGAAAAGCTCTCAGTGCTAAAGCTTGGCTTAGAAAATCGTCTGACTGACCGTATGGGCTTGTTGTCCGGCGGTCAGCGCCAAGCCGTTAGTCTATTGATGGCATCATTGCAGCCGTCTAAGATTCTACTGCTTGATGAGCACACTGCGGCGCTTGACCCTAAGACTGCTGCTTTTGTTTTAGAATTGACTGATAAAATCGTCACTGATAATCAGCTGACTACCATGATGGTCACCCACTCGATGCAACAAGCATTAGCTCATGGCACCAGAACCGTAATGCTACATCAGGGCGAAGTGGTATTAGACGTCTCTGGCGATAAACGTCAAGGTATGACTGTCCATGACTTGCTCGATATGTTTGAGCAAACGCGTGGCGAAAAAGTTGACGATGATAGCTTGATATTGAGCTAACTGATAAAACTCATTTCTTTTAATATCAATAAAAAACGCCTACTTCACCGTAGGCGTTTTTTGCTTTTGATTTGATATAAAAACTATCGTCGATGGTTATCTCAATTCAGAATCTAATATCACAAGTTTTTGAATCAGCTCACTGACATGCTGTGCTTGCATCTTTTTCATTACCTGTGAGCGATGTACTTCAACTGTGCGTACAGATACATCCAAATGGTCAGCGATAATTTTATTAAGATTACCCTGCATGATCTCATTAGCGACTTGTTTTTCTTTATCGGTCAGTTGGGCATAAAGAGTGCGAATATAGTAAAGCTTGGCGCGTTTGAGCGTTATGGCTTGCGCATGGTGAATAGCCTCTTGTAAACGCTGAATACCGATAGGTTTTTCTAAATAATCAGCAGCGCCATTCTTTAGCATTGCTACCGCGTCGTCAATCTCGCCATTACCGGTTAAAGCTATCAAGGCGATGGGACTCTGCTGTTTATTAAGATGAGTTTGCAACTCCTGACCACTCATATCAGGCAGCATCAAATCACTCACCGCAACCGCTGGCGCATAAATATCCACTTGCTGTAAAAACGTCAACGCACTGTCCCAAGTTTGGGTTGATAAACCTAGGCTATTTATTAAAAACTCACACGAATAGCGCACGCTTTCTTCATCATCAATAATATGAATGACAAGTAGCTCATTTAAGTGCTCAGAAGAAGACATGCTCTACCTTAAGATAAAAGAGGTTGGTAAATAAAAGGACACTTGCGCCCCTGTTTTATGCGCCAATGGATAGCTTTTAATAGCCTGACTTATATGACTTTTATTAGCAATCGACGGTTTTAAATACTGCTGATAACGACGATGAATCATTTGTACATTAGCAAGCTCATCCTCTGCGTTGACATTAGCAATCGTCATTTTACCGTTGAGCGATTTACAGAGGCGCTGACATATCATCAAACCCAATCCTAAACCCTCTGGCTTGGTAGAGTAAATAGAATGCTGATGATTTGAGTAAGTCTGTGACTCATTCTTTATGTTGTTTTTGTTAAGCTGCGCCTCATTAAAGCCACCAGCATCGTCTGTAACACGCAGGACGAGCCAATCACCACCTTGATACTCTTCTATCTCACAGCGTAGCATAATATTCGTTGCTCCTTGCTGTTGCGCATTAAGCACACTATTAATCAATAATTGATCCAATAATAAGCTTGGCAATTTTAAGTGCTGGCAGTCGCTGGCAAACCAAAAATTAATGTCTGTGCCTTTGTCTCCGAGTAACCATACGCACTGCTCATAAGTCGCTGCAATGTCAACGCTCACCTCAGTAGGTTTCGTCCGTCCTGCCCAATGTCTGATATTTTTTATGACAGCCGCCGCACGCTCTGTTTCATTGACGATTTGCTGTAAGGCTGTCTCAACCCTTTTTTGCTCTATCACATCTTCATTTACGTTATTATTTTGACTGCGAATCAATAGCCCTTGAGCATAATTTTGAATGGTGGCAAGCGGCTGATTAATTTCATGGGCAATCGCGCCACTCATCTCACCAATGACCGCAAAACGTTCAGACTGCCGTAATTGCTGGTCATAATCGCGAATGAGACGGTTTTGAGCGAGTATTTGTTGCCGACGACGCCATGCCAGCCAACTCATCCAGCCATAGTTAATCGTTGATATTACTATAATAAAAACGATAATACTCATCCACCATCGATGTGATTTTATCCAGTCTACAATATGTACCGCTAACTGTTTTTGGGCAGGATGTTGCTGCATCTCATACAATATACGTTCAGCATCACTGTTTGATTCAGGTGCTAGCCAGCGCAACTCTGCGTTATTATGCATAGTAGTAACATCAATATTATTAATGTCAGTATTAGCGCTGCCATTGCTGCCATTGCTGCTTTGCGCTCCTGCAGCGAATAAATACTGATTAATCTGCTCGGTTAACGCTATTGGCGCTTGACTGGTTGCGGCTAGTGTCCAATTGGGATAAATCTTGGTCGAAGATTGGCAATTAGACGCTGTCGTGACGGGATTAAGCAGTCGATATTGTGTTTGCTCAATCTTACCTTGCCCTGCCATCTCTTCCATTAAGCATAGCGGCGCTATCGCCGCATCTACTGCACCACTTGCCAGCGTACTCAAAGTCAGCTCAATGGGATAACCGACAAACTGGGTTTCGTAGTCGCTTGGTAACACGCCATTCTGTTGTAATAAATGGGCTACCAGTAAATAACCGGCAAAGGCATCGGGATCAACCGCCACTACTTTGCGCTGTTTTAAATCTCGCAATTGTTCAATATCACTATCAGCTTTTACCCACAAGACACTGGCAATCTGCTCCATCGCACTAGGCTGATTTATTACCTTATCAGCGATAGCTTCCTTAGCTAGCGCAAGCTCGTTTTGCAGTTGTCTATATAGCTTGTATTGCTCATCAGTTTTAAAGTCAGCTTGTTTAACATCAGACATTTTAAATTCATTTGAATTTACCGTTTGCGTATTCGCTTGCAAGGTCGCAAGCCAGCGCCAGCCCATCGTATCCATTTTGATAAATTGTACTTGCGGCCCTAGCACAAAGGCAAACTGTTGTGCCTCTATTTGTTCCTGCCAATTCTCAAGCGCTAGTGGCACTAGCACGACAATGTCATCTGATAGCTGAGTATTAAGGGTATCAAGCCACGGCTGCCATCGCTGCTGAGCGACAGACTCTCCTTGCGGCGCAAGCACACCCAGATAATAGGTTTGTGCGTTTGCCCGATGGTTAACTAGAAAAATGACTAATGCCATAACAATCATAATGCCAAACAGAGTTTGCACTTTGAAAGACAATATAACTTGCTGCCTAATACCCCACATTTGCATCATCAATAAAACCCTAAAATCAATGTGGTTTTCCACAATATCATGATATTACGCATCATCCTATACTGTATAGCAAGATTGTATCTTTAAATTAGCCAAGCTTAATAAATAAATTTTTAATAATAAGCTTGCTAGCTATCTCACTATGGAGGGCGTACTTATGAAAAAGTGGCCATTAATTATACTTATTGCCGCAGTTATCGGACTGGCCGTCGCCTTTATTATTGGGCAACTACTGCCGAATATGCGAACGACCAACAGTGACCTTGAGGTTAATATTACTGACCCTGCCTTAATTAAGCAGGGCGCCTATGTTGCACGTACCGCTGACTGTGTCGCTTGTCATACTACCCTTGGTGGTGAAGATTATGCCGGTGGCCTGCCTATGCTGACCCCACTTGGGGCAATTTACTCTACCAATATTACTCCTGACAAAACCACAGGTATTGGCAACTATACCTTTAATCAATTTAAAAATGCCGTTAAGCACGGCGTCCGTAGTGACAATAGCGCATTATACCCCGCTATGCCCTATCCGTCTTATCAGATCATGCCTGACGACGACATGGCAGCGATGTATGCCTTCTTTATGTCAGATGTCAAAGCGGTAAATGAGCCTAATATAAAAAGTGAGCTACCACCGATTGCAAACTGGCGCTGGCCACTGGCTTATTGGCAAGTATTATTTGATCGTAAGCGCGACTTTGTGCCTGAAACTGATGATGTAGTTATCGCTCGCGGTCAGTATCTAGTCGAAGGTCCTGGTCACTGTGGTTCTTGTCATACCGAACGTGGTATTGGCTTCCAAGAAATCGCCTTAACCAATGCTGATTCTGAAGAATACTTAAGCGGTGCAGTCATTGATGGCTGGCGCGCAAAAAGTATCCGCGGCGAGCATCGTGGCTTAGGAACTTGGACAGTATCTGAGTTAAATGACTTCTTTAAAACTGGTCGTACCGATACCACTGCTGCCTTTGGTGCAATGGCTGAAGTCGTTGAGCACAGCACCCAATATATGACAGACGCGGACTTGAATGCCATGTCATCGTATCTAAAAACACTGACCCCTGCCCCTAACAAAGAAGTGACGCTGCCAGTGAAAAAAGACGTCACTACTCAAAAACTATTAGATGGTAACTATGACTCACGTGGCGCGTTGTTATATGTAGAGTATTGCACCGTTTGTCACCGTGCTGATGGTAAAGGTGTTCCGCGTATCTTCCCAGCATTAGATGGTAACAGTGCTGTTTATGCTAAAGAGGCAGACTCTGTGTTACAGATCACCTTAGGTGGTGGCCGTATGCCGGAAACACCGCATGACCGTATGGCATTTACTATGCCTGAGTTTACCAATCTCGCTGATTCTGACATCGCAGAAGTGGTCAACTATGTCCGTAATAGCTGGACCAACCAAGCGCCTGAAATTACGGTCAATGAGGTGGTAAAAATGCGAGCATTCCTCGCCAAAAAGCCAAAAACAGGCACTGATATTGCCCCAGACCTGAGTCTCGATGGCCTTGACGCTGCTGCAATAAAAGGAGCAAAATAATGAATAACTCATCGAACAAATCATCCAATATTGCTGGCGTTGCCCCTCGCAGATTTTCTATAGCGGTGCTTACTACCGCTGTGCTTGCTATCAGTATCAGTGGCTGCTCACAGCCAGAACCTACCGAGCGTAATCCAGTCGAATATAAGCTGGTCACCACTGACGATGCCAACGAAGATATCGGCTCTTATGTACTGCCACAAGATACTTCTATTGCCGATGAGCCAAATGCCGATCAAATCATCTATGGCAAGCGCTTATTGAACGAAACCAAGCGCCTGTTACCCGAGCATGTTGGCGCTGAGATGAACTGTAATAGCTGTCATATCGCGCAAGGTAAAATCCCACTTGGCGACCCATATATCAACAGTTACAACTTCTATCCGCGCGTTATGCCACGAGCCGGAAAAGAAATTGATTTGACCAAACGTATTAACGGCTGCTTCCAACGTTCTATGAATGGCAAGCCGTTAAAGCCTGAATCAGACGAGATGCTCGCCATCTTAGCGTATATGGAATGGTTGTCACAAAAGACACCGAAAGCCCAAAGAGTCAATATCGATAATGCTGGTAAAGTTGATGAATCCTTAATACCCGACCCTGTTCATGGTGAAAAGATTTATCATGCTCAATGTGCCACTTGTCATGGTGACAACGGTGAAGGCATCAAAGACAGTCGTGGCGATATCGTTTTTCCACCACTGTGGGGTGATAAGTCTTTTAATATTGGCGCAGGTATGGCGCGTACTTATAAAGCGGCCGCCTTTATTAAATATAACATGCCAATGGGTATCCAAACCCAAGGACTGTGGGGTCATGGCAACGTCTTAAGTGACCAAGATGCTATCGATGTCGCCGAGTTCTTCACCCATCAACCACGCCCTGATTTTGCGGGTAAAGTGAATGACTGGCCAACCCAGAAAAAACCAAAAGATGCGCGTTATTAACTAAAATTAAAGAACCAATAATACTGTTAGTGATAAAAAAACCTCAATTGTTTAATGACTTTGAGGTTTTTTATTGCCCGAATATTTATCGGTATGGAAGTAAGCTTACGATAAAGTTGCAATTTTTTACTGGTTATTCTGTAGAGATCATTTAGTATTATTTATTTATCATCTTTTATTTATGAGGTCTATCATGCGCAAAATTCCTGTTTATACGCACCCTGCAGCCGGTTGGCCTGCGCTGATTGCTTCTACTCGTAAACTGATGGATTACAAGGCGTTTTTGCGCGGTAGTATCAGTGTGTTAGGCAGCAACCAACCCAAAGGCGGCTTTGACTGTCCGGGCTGTGCATGGCCCGACCATAATAGTCATAAATCACTCGACGTCTGTGAGACGGGTATTAAAGTGATTGCAAGCGAAGCGATGTCTACGCGCGCCGATGCACAGTTTTTTGCTAAACATACAGTGACTGAGCTGCAAGGGTGGTCAGGCTATGAGCTTGAGCATATCGGGCGCTTATCAGAGCCGCTATATTATGATGCGGTACAAGACCATTATGTCCCTATCTCTTGGCAGGACGCTTACACACGTATCGCCCAGCAATTAAAGCAACTAGATTCACCAGATGAGGCACTATTTTATACATCAGGGCGCGTCACCAATGAGCCGGCCTTTATGTATCAATTATTTGTGCGCTGCTTTGGCACCAATAATTTACCAGATTGCTCAAATATGTGTCATGAGCCAACGTCGGTCATGCTAACTAGGCAATTGGGCATTGGTAAGGCGACAGTGGTATTAGACGATTTTGAGCAAGCCAAGCTGATTATGATGTTCGGACAGAACCCCGCGACCAATCACCCACGTATGCTCGAGATGCTCGCTCATGCACACAAGCAAGGTTGCCGAATTTTATCTATCAATCCCATGCGCGAGCAAGGTCTAAAAAGATTTAGAAATCCGCAAAAGCCAACCCATATGGCGATGGGCAACAGCGATGACATGGTCGATGACGTGATTCAAATCCAAATCGGTGGTGATACTGCGCTATTAACGGGTATCGCAAAATGGCTTATTGAAAATAATAAAATAAATACTGATTTCATCCATACCCATACGTCAGGTTTTGAGCCGCTAAAACAATGGATTCAACAGCAGTCGTGGGCAGACATCGAGCTTGGTTGCGGTATCTCGCAGCAAGAAATTATTGATGTTGCGCGCCTTGTTGCAGATAGTCCAGCGACGATTTGTACGTGGGGAATGGGTATCACCCAACACGTGCAAGGCGATGATAATGTCGCAATGATTACGAACTTATTGCTACTGATGGGCATGATTGGTATTGACGGTGCGGGCGCGTCGCCAGTGCGCGGACATTCCAACGTGCAAGGCGACCGCACAATGGGCGTTCATGAACGCCCCAACCAAAAACTGCTGGATAGTCTTGAGCGCGTTTTTGAGCGCCCAATGCCACAAGAAGACGGTCTTGATGTCGTTGCTGGCGCGAAAGCCTTAATAAACGGCAAAATTAAAGCTTTTGTCAGCATGGGTGGAAATTATGCCGTTGCCGCTCCTGACACCAGCGCCATCCAACAAGCGTTAACCACCAACCAGTTAAATGTCTTTGTCGGCACCAAGCTTAATGAAACCATGTTATATCCGGGCGTAGACAATCTAATTTTGCCCTGCGTCGGTCGTACTGAACGGCTAGTGACCGCTAAAGGTGAGCAGTTTGCGACGATTGAGGATTCTATGTGCCGAATTGTAGCCACCCAAGGTCATCTAAAACCTATCAGTAACACGCTAAAGTCGGAAGCACAAATTGTAGCTGATATTGCTACCCAATTATTTGGCGCTGAGTCTACCATTCCTTGGCAAGCCATGAGTGAAGATTTTGATATCACTCGTGATTATATTGCACAAGCCATTGATGGCTTTGAAGACTTTAACCAGCGTATTCGTACCGCTGAGCGTGGCTTTAATTTATATCATCCTGCGCGTCATCGTGAGTGGCATACAGACAGTGGTAAGGCTCAATTTGAATTGCCAAAATATCCTATTACTCACGTTGCAACGCAGATGGCAGAGAAAACAGCGACGCTTAATACACATTTAAATCAGCAAAATAATGACCAAGATAATAGTAATACAGTTTGGCAATTAACCAGTGTGCGTAGTCACGATCAGTTCAATACCATGATTTTTGGCTTCCAAGATCGCTACCGGCAGACCGACCGCCGTGATGTGTTATTTATGCATCCAGATGAGATAAGCCGTTTAGGTTGGCAAAAAGGCGATAAAGTCATGATTTCACGTCAAGACAGTACAGATAATGAACGTACTTTAGGGCCATTAATATTGACTGAAATGGATATTGCGGCAAACGCTGTCGCGACCTACTATCCAGAATGTAATGATTTATTCGACTTAGACACTCATGCCCCAGATTCCCACATACCAGCGTACAAGTCGGTAACTGTCCTTTTACAGCGAGTTAATATAAATATAGGCATGGCTGAATCGGCCTAATAAAAAATACTATTTATAAGATAACGATAATACTAAATAACGAGTGCTTATGACGGTTAAAAACAATACTCACCACAGCGCTCAATCGTTAGTAAATAAGGGCGCTGAAATTATAGAGTTACCTGTAACGCCACTGGCGCGAGAGCATTTAACGCAACAGCATGATTATCTGTCAAGTAAAGATGACCGCAGTGGCTTTATGGATACTAATGGCAATGATAAGCGCCAAATTCATATTAATAACGCCCATGCAAGTTTGGCGGTAGAAGCGGCAGTGGCAATCGTTATCAATGGTATCCATTATGCGGTACTGATGGCAAGCCCCAGTCAGCTTGATTACCTAGCAATCGGGTTTTTATACAGTGAAGGGTTGATTCAGCACAGCCATGAGCTGCTAGATTGGGAAGTTACTCATACTAATGATAACGCACACTTTGAAAAATTTATTGAGCATCCAAATAACGAGGTTAACCGTTCAATAGCCCTTGAACATTTACTCGATTACGATGTGTATGTGGTGGAATTGGTCTTGAACCAACGTTGCCATCAACGTATCCAAGCCCAAAAACGTCAACTTGCTGGACGAACAGGCTGCGGCATGTGCGGTATTACAGGATTAACACAAGCATTGCCTGATTTAAGTAGCTATTTAAAGAATAAGCCGCAAAGAAAGCAGCAGGTTATAGTAAAGATGCCATGTCTTGATAGTTTGCTAGATATACGAACACGAGTAAATAACGCCCAACATACGCACCAATTGACAGGTGCAGTGCATGCTGCCGCCACCCTCTACGATCAGCATTTACATCTATTCGAGGATGTAGGACGCCATAATGCACTCGATAAGCTTATTGGCTGGAAGTTACGACACAAGATAGAAGTGGACTGCGTGGTGATGACCTCGCGACTATCGATTGAACTCATACAAAAATCTATCCGTACTGGGATACCTTGGCTGGTGGGTATGTCCGCCCCTACTAGTACCGCAATACGCGTCGCTGAGCGCTATGGATTGGGGCTTGCAGGGTTTTTACGTGATGACCGTGTTACTTATTACTCAGGTTTTTAACCCTGTTGATACACCACACTTCCTGTCGCCTTTAATTTAGTTTACTTCGTATTCATAACAACCCGTCCTTAACAGCTAATCCTTTAATATTATTTTACGACTATGTATTATTTAACACACGTCAGATACTCTGTAGCAGATTATAGTGGATAATTTATAGCGTTATTTTGAGCTATGCAGATTGATGAAAAGATTAATCATTATTAAAACTGACTCATAAATAGCTCAAATATCGTTAATATATGGTCAAATTATAGACATTTAGAAAATAAGCAGTGTTTAACTAAAAAATGACTTGTAATTTAAATTATATTTGCTAATATAGGCGTCCTTGATTGGCTGGGTGGCAGAGTGGTCATGCAGCGGACTGCAACTCCGTTAACGCCGGTTCGATTCCGACCTCAGCCTCCAATTATTTAGGTCAAAATTTTATTAGTATCATATTAATTTTAGCTTGCTTTATTAATATAAACGCTTATAATAACGACCACTATCTAACAAGTAGAAAGCTTACTAAATAGATAATACAAGTTTTGCCCGGGTGGTGAAATTGGTAGACACAAGGGATTTAAAATCCCTCGCTAGTAATAGCGTGCCGGTTCAAGTCCGGCTCCGGGTACCATTACATAGTCCTATACTATCTTATAGAACAGCTAAAGCCCCTGATATCAGGGGATTTGTTGTATCTAGTGTTCTATACTGTCCTGCTCTATCTATCCCAATCTATGCATCTGATGTACACTACTATGTACACTGGTTTTTAAATGTACATTGGGGTGTCAGTCATGGAAGCACGCAAGCCTATCAGCTCTGATCGCAGTATCAGCAGTCATAAAGCCGATGACAAAGAATACCTAGTTTCTGTCAAAAATCACCCTATGCTTTATCTCATGGTCAGACCTAATGGCACTAAGTCTTGGGTTTATCGCTATCTGTCCCCTACTCATTCAAAGAATAAACGTATATCGCTTGGTGTATATCCAAACGTATCATTTTCGCGTGCCTGTGAAATCTGGCGTGACTACGAAGAGCTGCTAAGCCGTAGCATTGACCCCAAAAACCATCGTGAAGAATTTAAGAATAGTCTTATTAGTAAAAATAAAAACTTTTTTAATCATTTTGCTTGGGAGTATTTTGAGGGACTAGAGCAGACTCAAAAAGGTAATACGCTCATTCGTAAGAAAGGACGTTTAGAGCTTATATGCTCCTATATTGGTAATGAACCTATTAGTGACATTGGCTCACCTAGAATGCTTGAGGTACTACTAGACATCCAAGCTAACTCATTAAATAAAGCTGGTAAGCCCACAGATAAGGCTGAACGCTGTGCAGGTATCGCTAGTGACGTATTTGTCTATGCTGGAGCTCGTGGATTCTGTAGCAGCAATCCTGCGGCGCTTATTAAGAGTCAATTAGCTAAGTCTAGCTATGGTCATCGTCCTGCCATCACTAAGCCTAAAGATTTGGCTAAGCTACTGCGAGCTATTGAAACCTTAGAATGTGATTTGAATATCATAAACTCCCTTAGGCTATTAGCAATGCTCTTCGTGCGTAATGGTGACTTGCGACGTATGAGATGGGACGAGCTTAATCTAGAGGCTGGCAGATGGCAGCTGAAGCCTTTAAAAGGCCAAGGTAAGGTGAACATGGTCAAAGACATGGTAGTTCCCCTACCTAATCAAGCCGTGGCTATATTGCGTGAACAGCAAAAGATTAATGGCCATACTGAATATGTCTTTTTTAGCGAAACAGCAAAAAAACATCATATCATTTCAGACGCTACCGCTAATAGTCAACTGCACAATTTGGGCTATCAAAACATACATTGTGCCCATGGCTTTAGAGCAACAGCAAAAACTATCTTGCAAGAGCGGTTAAAGTACTCTCTAGTGCTTGTTGAGATGGCATTGGGACATACGACTAAAGACCCTAATGGAACGGCTTACGGTCGATTTGAGTACATTGATGACAGAGCGGATATGATGCAGAAATGGGCTGATTACTTAGATGCATTGAGAGAAGGCAAAGAGATAGCTGAGTTTAGAGCAGATGCGCAAACCAAAGCTGACCCTACTACTCAATTGAAAGCATTGATTGATCAGCTTGGTAAAAATGAAGTATTGGAAATGCTTAAAAATTAAAATAAAGTTCTTTGAAAAATATACTATTAATAAAAGATTGTTTTCAGCTTTTTAATCTAACTTGACAACATTCGCGCGTATTCATCATCAAGATAACTTTCTATTTTTTCTGGGTCCACTTTACCTACGTAATACCAATTTTTAACTTCTTTTAAGGCTACTGTAGCGAATCTTGCATAGGCAATTACGTTAGATTGCATAATAAATGCGACTAAGTTACCCCCTGATTTAAATCCAGCATGTCCTGCATCTATTAAAGATAGTGTGCCATGAGAGACAAGTAGCATTCTAACTACTTCTGGTTTATCCATTGATGGGGTTGAATCCGCCCAACTTTTTTTGTGATAAAACTTCTGCTTAACAAGGTACATGAGTCTTGTCAACAGTTCGCATATTAAAACAGGGACTGCCATTGCAAGACCGTGCCTGGCATCATACCCTTTTTGAAATGCCATCACACAAGCTTGGGCGAAACTACCTTTATCTTTATCATTAACATTGAACTTTCCAAAATCTAACAACTGAAGTAATGAGTAAAAAGGTATAGGAATGCCGCTACCTCTTCTATTAGGAAATTGTCCCCTAGTACCTGAAGAACCTGCTATATCAGAAAATAAATGACCCAACCAGTTTGCAAAACCACAAAATATTTTAGCAATGAAATTACCACCTTTAAGTTTGAATTCAGAGTCAACTGAAACTAACTTACCATCAGCAATAAAATGAGCTTGACTAGTAAACTGATCTAGTATTGAAAAAAACAAACCTACTATATCAGGTGAATGACCTAAACTCATAATATGATGATTTTTAGTATTCATACTAAACAATGAACCAACATCTGCAGTATGTCTATGGTCGTAGTTTATCCTATACTTTTTTTCTAGAAATCCAATAGCACTCTGTATCGTATCTTTACCATCTCTTGAGCCTTCCCAGCCTACTAACTTTGCAAACTTTATAACTGCTTGATCTACAAGTTTATCTGCTGACTTAGTAAGAGGACCGTTATCAATGACATCGACATTACCTTTGTTGCCGCTACCAAGCTTGAAAGATACAAAGCAAATATCAATAATACCTGACAGTGCTCCACAAGTTACTGCTAACATGTAATCATACTTATCGCACTGAGCTTTTTGATAAGTAAAATCTTGCTTCACCATTTGCTCAAACTCAATTCTTTGAGATTCAGACATTAATTTCTTGAACGGATCATTGGACAAGTCAATATCATTTCTTAACGCATATTGCTCATATACTGAATAAATATCATCCCAGTTTTCTTCAGCGTTATAGTCGATTACTTCAAGTAGTTCTATCTGATGATATTTTTTTGGCTTATCTTCTAATATATAACCTTCATTATCAATGAAATAAAATTCTTCATCATAATCAGCAAAGAACTCTCGTGAGAGAATAATAAATTCTTCGCTATCTGTATCTTCAATACTACCAAAGAGAGAGTATGCTTCACTTATTAGGACGGCTACTTCATCTTGACTAGACTTCAGTTTGGCTAGCTCATTTGATATTTCACCAATTTTAGTCTCTGATTTTTCGGTAAGATGCTTTTGAACCAGCATGACATTTGCTTGCTGAGTTACGTCCAAGAATTTTTGAGTCATCTAAAAAGACCTTTTAACATTGACGCTGTTTTCTCCACTGATTTTTTAGTTTTTTCAGTAGACTCATTAATTTTATTTTTGGCTTCTTTAGATAAGAAAGAGTTTTCTTCTTTGTTTTCAGACAGCTCTTTATCTGTATTAACATTATTAAATTCAGTATTATTTTTTTGAAGCGATGGCTTGCTAATGTTATTTAGAGTATCAGGGTCATTCTCTTCCAAAGAAACATCATCAATATCGTCTCCTATACCTTCAAATATAGTATTGCTACTTGACGAGGTAGTGCTATCCGACTTTTCTGTATAGCTCTTGATCACATTTTTAAATTTTGTAGCTGTAGAGCGAGTTTTGGCCGATAGCACATCAGAAGTATTGAAGTAACCTATAATGTCAAAAATCTGCATTAACTTTTCTGCATCGTCAACATTTATATCTTTTTTCAAAACAAGTATTTCAATTTCTTCAAATGATTCATTACCTTCATTATCCTTAATTTTTCTCTTAGCCATAGTTTGATGATAATGATCTAATATAAGTGTTCTATATTGCTGCATAGAAGGTGACATAGTTAATTCGCTAAGCTTATTTAAATCTAGTATTGTCGGGCATTTGCTCTTATATACTTGGCTCTGAACACTATCCTTAAGATCGCCTAGTGCCTTACCGCCTTTAGACATCGTTTTCAGCATTTCGACTAGTTTAGTAATATTCTCTTTATTACTATAGTTATTTTGCATGGCTTCATTGAGCTGAGTTACAATATCGTTGATATCTTTCATCAGTAGGGAGATTGCCTCTTGATTTTGCTTAATAATTTCATTAAGCATTAACCTTCGTTTCTCATGCTTAGCAATTATGTCAGTTCCAGTCACTTTCTTTAGCCCATGATAAGTACCTACTCCTAGTAGAACAACAACGCCAATACCAGTAACCATACCGGACATGCCCAAAAGACCACCCATGCCAAGAGTAGCTAGACCAGAAGTAATACCAGCTGCTGAAAGACCCATTACTGAGCCAGATATATAGATAGCTGCCAATGGTGTTCCAACAGCGGCTGCATTCATACTAAGCTTCTTCATGTTTTCAACGATTTCTGAGTCAGTAGTTTCATCTTCTAGTACTGCCCTGTCGTTTTGTATTGCCTGCTTAATGATTCCTTTATCTTCCTCTGTGATATTAATCTTAGGCAAAATGTTGATCAGAAAAGAAAACTGATCGTTAAACTTTTCCTTAGAACTTGAATGTATATTTACTAAATCTTTATACAAAGAGATGTGCAAATTTCTCAACTGTCCAATGGGTGCTTTTTGCTCAATAGCTTCAAGCAAATCATCTACGGATAAAATCTCTTCTGGGTAAGCTATACCAGCTCTAACTTTATTTCTAGACTCTGAAGTTAGCTTCAATCTTGTCATTAACAATAAAAGCTCAGACACTTCCTTGTCGTCGATAACACCGTCGTCATCTAGTGTCATTCTAACCATAATATTCATGTAAGATATTTTTAGATCTTCATGCATATTCTCGATTGCAACATTTTGCTGTGCATCTTCAAAACTGTCAAAATTATCGACGACATCGTTAATAACTTCAACAAGTGCCTGAGCGGAGAATTTGCTGCTCGACATCTTAGGTATGCTTACAAAGTTTTCGTCATTCAGCATAATAACTATAGAGCCTTCTTGACTCAGACTAGCTTTCTTGACTTCTAAAAAATTAACTTTCTTGATCGAGTCTTTTATCTT
>NZ_CBCPJH010000018.1:0-72944 GCF_965118485.1 Psychrobacter glacincola
ATTAAATTCCAAAACTTTTTTATTTTAGCTCCTATAGTTCTGATGTATTTTATATTCAATGTGGCTAGAAAAGGTATGGGATTAGCCAAAGCGGTAACAATTAGTCTGATTAGCCTTGCAGGATTGCTTCTGTCTGCTCCTATAGCTATTCCTCAAATCAATTATTTTAGGGCAGCTATGTTTGTAGAAGATGGAGGGAAAGTAGAAGAGATTAGTCTTATTTCTGGAGCAGGAGAGTTCGTCGTTGAAGGGATAACATCAGGCTTTTACTTCTTATCTAAACCTTTTATATGGGAGGCTAGCGGCTTCTTACCTCTGATTCAGTCATTTGAAAATATATTTGTATTATCAATTCTGTATCTAATCACACGTCAAGCTTTAATCAATAAACCTGACAAACTTGCCTTTTGGCTATTGTTTATGGCTTTATCGATGTCTGTATATGGCTTAGTCGTTTTTAACTATGGAACAGCCGTCCGTTATAGATATCCATTCGTTATAATATATGTGTTGTTCGTATGTGCCGACTGTGAGATCCGCACATTATTTCTAAGTAAGAAAGAATTTTATAAAGTAAGTTTATAAATTTATACATGCTATTAAATCTCTAGAGATTAACTTGGAATTTTTTAGTTAAATAGCCCGATGGTAAGATCGAACTATATCTGTATTGATATATTCTTAACAGGGAGCCGTTAAATTTATGATGTTTTATGAGCTTATGACACTCATTGTTGCAGTAGTGACTCCCTTTTCCAGAATGAGTCATTAGGTCTCTCACTTTTAATTATGTAGCTTACAAGCTCTTCATTATATATTTTTTAACGGCCACTAAATATAACCTACCCTCTGTCTTCCAGAGATAGGTGATGTTGCCTACCCAAGCATTATTAGTACGATTAGCATTAAACTTCACTCATAGCAAGTTTGGATAAAACACCTTATTATGCTTGGAATTGCTGATGACCTTAAAAATTTTATGGCAACGGCGTTTGATGTCGTACTCTTTTTTAATTCGTCTGACCATGTATTTACTGATGGTATATCCTTGCTTTGCAAGGTCAGCATGCACTTGCTAAATGCCATAGTACTGTGCGCTACTTTGACGATTAATTCGCTTTGATTACGATATATTTTCTGGTTATCTTCGATAAAAGCGTATTTCATCAACCATCACTGCCCATACAGCCATTCGATTTGTGATAATAAAACAGTCTGTTAGGCTATTTTAGTGACATTTTTCATTCGCGAAGTACTTTGTTGCCTCATCGAGCATTGATCTCATTTGTTTCAGGGTAAAGCAGTGCTTCGCTTTATCTCTCCTCATTTAATGTCTATTTTTCCTTTTCAGCTATTTTGAATTGCTGCTTAATCTGTTTTATTTATCCAAGAGCTGCTATAAGTTCAGGCTCATATGGTTCAGAGCTTTCCGTTATTATCTGCAATTTTCTTGATTAAACTACTATTTACCAAGCGTAGCTATACTTCTTTTTAGCATATTTCAAACAAAATTCAACATTACCTATCCAAAATATAAATATGAACATTATTTGTGATTTTCTATTGTAATTAGTAGCAACATTACTTATAGTAATGATTATATTCTATTAAGTGAATATATGATTTATGCTAAATTTTAGTTCGCTAGTACTGACAATAATACTCACTGCTGTTCTATGTACTAAACTTAAAAAATCAAGGTGATGAAATTATGCCTAAGATAAAAAAGTTTTTAATATTTGCTAACTATCTGCCTCATGTATTAAATTTTAGAGGCAAGCTTTTAGAGTCAATTGCCCAATTAGGGTATGAGATACATGTCGTTTCTCCTGCTTTAAGTGATCATGCTGCAGATTATAAAAAGCTTATAAGTCTTGGATACTATGTTCATCAAATTGTGATGCAGAAAACTGGCACTAATCCTGTAATAGATATGAAGACACTTGTTCATAGCTATAAGATATTAAATAGAATCAAACCGGACTATGTACTTTCTTACACAATAAAGCCTGTCATATATGGAACGCTAGCAGCGTGGCTTGCTAAAGTACCACATCGTTTTGTGCTTATCTCAGGCTTGGGCTATACCTTTCAGCAAGTAGAAGAAGCAAACAAGCGTAGCATTTTTCAAAAACTTGTACACAGTCTTTATCAACAAGCATTAGCAAAGTCTACTAAGGTATTTTTTCAAAATCCGGATGATTTAAATTTATTTAAAAGACTAAATATAATTCAGCCAATGATTACAGCAGTAGTGGTAAACGGCTCAGGGGTTGATGTGCATGATTTCAATGTATTGCCATTACCTAGAGAAGAGTCAGGTGACATCAAACCCTCTTTTCTATTGATTGCTAGATTGCTCAAAGATAAGGGAATAGTGGAATATGTCGAAGCAGCCAAACAAATAAAGAAAGATTACGCTAATGCTGAATTTCATCTAGTGGGCTGGATAGATGAAAATCCAGCAGCCATTGAGCAGATACAGCTAGATCAATGGATAGCGAATGGTGACATCACCTATTGGGGTAAGCTCAATGACGTTCGTCCTGCTATAGCGGCCAGTTCAGTATATGTATTGCCGTCTTATCGCGAGGGTACTTCACGTTCTGTGTTAGAAGCTATGTCAATGGGAAGGGCTATTATTACGACAGACGCTCCTGGATGCAGAGAGCCAGTTATTTCTGGTAAAAATGGTTATCTAGTGACCGTCAAAGCAGTTGATGAGCTAACAGATGCTATGCGTCAGTTTATAGAGCATTCGAATCTTTATGAAGAAATGGGTTTAGCTTCTAGGAGTATAGCGGTAGAAAAGTATGATGTTAGAAAGGTAAACGCTCATATGATAGCGGAAATGGGCTTAGATTAAATTTTTATATCGAAACAGATTTAAGAAGCGTCATTTTAAAAAATACAAAACCTAGTTGTTCTTTATCTTGGGAAATACCTCGTCTTATATATTCGTTTATAAGAATTTATATATTTATAAAAACGTATGTAATGGCTTTGGGATATATCGTGAACTGCTCTATATAGGAGGTTTAAAATGCTTAAGAGAATCTTCGACGTGAGTATTGCTCTAATGGCCTTAATTTTACTATTGCCTATTTATATTTTGGTAGCATACAGAGTTAGGAAGAATTTTGGAGCGCCTGTGCTATTTCGTCAAGCTCGGTCTGGTCTTAATGGTGAAGTATTTGAAATTCTTAAGTTTCGTACAATGAGTGATGATAAAGACTCTCAAGGTAATTTATTACCTGATGAGCATAGGCTTACAGATTTTGGTAAGCAACTTCGAGCTAGTAGTCTCGATGAGTTGCCTCAATTATGGAATGTACTCAGGGGTGATATGAGTATAGTAGGTCCGCGTCCTCAGCTTATGGAGTATTTGCCGTTATATAATACAGAACAATTTCGAAGGCACTTAGTTCGTCCCGGGATTACTGGTTACGCTCAAATCAATGGCCGTAATAATATCAGTTGGGAAAAGCGCTTTGAACTTGATGTTTGGTACGTTGATAATCGGTCAATGTGGTTATATATTAAAATATTGTTTAAAACGGTGAAACTAGTTATCGCAAAGCATGGTATTTGTGCGGAGGGAGAAGCTACAATGAGTCGATTTATAGGTAATAAACAACAAGGTCATAGAGTTGTAAACGCTAATATTAGAAAAGGTCTGTCAGGGTGCCAATCTCTCAATAGACACTTTTCAGAGCGTGATACTAATATTTATTTTGATATTAAATATAACGAAGCGACTAATAGCGTTAAGGCAGCTGATGATCCAGAAAATCAAATTGGTGGTTTTGGTGTGCGTTTAAGTTTAGCGCCATTGGTGAGTGTTCCTGTGGGTATTTATGATCAATATATGTGTAAAGATCAAGCAGGTAGCTTGCCAGCTAAAGATATGTATTTGGCGGGTGTTGATGATTATGCGTCTGCTGCCCACGGTCAGCCTTATAAGCTGTATGCGTAGTATACGGACACTCGCTCTACTGGCGAAGTAAAAGTATCTCTCATAACCATAGCATCTATAGCGACAGCTATTATCAGCAAGGTTTTCCATTAGGCTATGCTCTAGGCGGTGATGCGGAGAGCATCGCGGTTGGCGGTTGCTTATGGCTTGATAACCGTAACTTCATTAACGCCAAAGTACAGCATGCCAAAGTCAGTCAATTGGATGAAGCTATTAATCAGGCATTTCCAACGACTGATAAGCTGACAGGTATCGGCGTGGCTTGGGAGCATCAATACAATTTAAAGAAGCTGATATATAGTAGGCTTTGGGTAATAGATTTAGATATCAAGTCAAGTGATATTGGCGCGGCAGTTGGTATACAGTTTCATACTTATTACATGTTTGCTTAACCAGTATACGAAAGTCTTTCAATACAAAAAGTCAGTCTATTGGATGCTAATAGACCGACTTTTTTATGGCTATATTATTGGCTTTTAATTAATGCATTTTAATAGTGTGCTAGAATTTTTTAGCATGGAGAGGTACAATAGTACGCCTAATTAATAGTTGAAAAAACTGACCAAGCATAAGACAAGTGTGCAAAAACATTGCAGGCGCTGTCTTTAATTTTTTTATCGCACCCTCTATTGGAGTTACTATGTCTATTGCGTCAACTGCCCAAGGATCTGCTACCGTTTTGGACGGTAAAGCACTTGCTAAACAAATAGAACAGCAACTGAGTACGCGTGTAGACGCTATTAAAGCTAAGACAGGACGTACCCCAAGCCTAGCGACGATATTGGTCGGTGACGATCCTGCTTCTGCGACGTATGTACGTATGAAAGGCAATACTTGTAAGCGTGTCGGCATGGATTCTATTCGGGTTGAGATGCCAAGTACGACGACGACTGAAGAGCTTATAGCAAAGATTGATGAGCTTAATAGTAATCCAGATGTCCATGGTATTTTGCTACAGCATCCAGTACCTGCGCATATTGATGAGCGTGCTTGCTTTGAGCAGATTGACTTGGCAAAAGACGTTGATGGTGTAACTTGTCTTGGTTTTGGTCGTATGGCAATGCAGCAGTCCGCTTACGGCTCATGTACCCCGCAAGGTATTATGCATTTACTAGAGCACCATAATATCGAGCTGGCAGGTTTGGAGGCTGTGGTAGTTGGGCGTAGTGCTATCTTGGGTAAGCCAATGGCGATGATGCTATTAAATGCTAACTGTACAGTGACGATTTGCCATTCAAGAACGCAAGATTTAGAATCTCATATTAAGCGCGCTGATATCGTCGTTGGGGCAGTCGGTGTGCCTGAGCTAATTAAAGCAGAGTGGATTAAAGAAGGCGCTGTTGTCATCGATGCCGGTTTTCATCCGACTGAGAATGGCGGCGTTGGCGATATCGAGCTGCAAGGCGTAGGAAATATTGCCAGTGCTTATACGCCTGTACCAGGTGGCGTTGGACCAATGACCATTAATACCCTTATCCGTCAAACCGTTGATGCGGCTGAAAAATCTGCTGGTTTATAAGATATTATAATTAATAAAAAAGGGCTGTCATACGTATATGGCAGTCCTTTTTTATATCTGATTTTTGTATAAAAGACTATTTTATAACCAACCCAAACGCTTAAAGTTAAAGTATAGATAACTGCATAGCGAGCCGATAACAAGCATAATGACAAGGTAAGAATATTGCCAATGAAGCTCAGGCATAAAGTCAAAGTTCATCCCGTAGATACCTGCAATCGCCGTCGGCACCGCTAAAATACCTGCCCAAGCCGCAAGTTTACGAACTACCTCATTCTGTCCCATATTAACCATCGCCAGATAAGTATTCATCACCACACTTAGCATCTCGTTTAAACCGTTAATCGCATCTAATGAATGCAGTAAATGGTCGTTAACGTCGCGGAAGTAAGGCTTAGCAGCATGAGAGAACGGCGAGATTAAATCGCTTTTATTATGATTTATAAAGTAGCTACAGATATCTTGAACCGGTAAAATAACGGCGCGCATATGTACCAATTGCGATTTTAATTCATATAAGTTTCTAAGCGTTTCTTTATTAAACTCATAAGTAAAGATGTTACGTTCTTGCTCACGTAGATAACTGCCTAAACGATCGGTAATCGGCATATAGTTATCGACGATAAAATCGAGAATAGCATGCAAAACAAAGATTGGACCCATACGTAATTTTTCTGGGCGACGGTGGCAGTGCTCGCGTACTGGGGTATAAGAGTTGGACGGACCATTGCGAATGGTAATCAGATAATTTTTACCCATAAATATCGCCGTGGTGCCATAGCGAATAATATTGTCTTCAAGCTTGGCCGTACGAAGTACCACAAATATCATATCATTATCATAGTTCTCGACCTTGGCGCGTTGATGATCGGCAAACGCATCCTCAATCGCCAATTCGTGTAGCTCAAACGCATCTCTGACCTTTACCATGGTCTCTAAACTTGGGTCGTATAGCCCAAGCCAGATAAATTGACCGCTATTGCTTAATGCGCGGCTAACATCATTCAGCCCCACCTTATTGGTTTTTTCACCAGTTTTACGTGAGTAAGCATAGCAATTGACCACCTCTTCATCACTTAATAAATCAATATCCTCATAACGCTCAGAGTCGGGATCATACACGGTCATTATCTCTATGGTATCTTCGACCGTTGCGTCTGCATCACCATAGATATAGCTGTCATAATTGTCTAAATAGGAAGGCTCGTCTCTGATGGCGGCATCAATAAGACTGACATTAGACTCAGGTGTGATACGTGTTGTCGTTTTGACAATCAGGTCGTCATCGTTATTCATACCTGCTCCTTTTGTCTAAATGAAAATAAATGTAAGAGTAGCTTGTACAACTGATATAAATTACAGCGCAAAGCGTTTTAAGGTGTCGATATCGACCAAGCTCAATAAGCTTTCATGACAAGCTTCGAGTTTGATTTGTGGCGCCATACCTAAATCGAGGGCTTCGACCCAACGTAGCGCACAAATACACCAGTAGTCACCAGGTTGGAGACCGACAAAGCCGTACTCAGGCAACGGCGTAATCAAATCGTTACCGCGACTGGCTGAAAAGTTTAAAAATTCACTCGTCATTTTGGCGCAAACGGTATGTTGACCAACATCGTGGTTGCCGGTATGACAAAAGCCATTGCGATAGTAACCGGTAAGCGGATCAAAACAGCAGCTGGCAAGCGCTGTACCAAGGACGTTGCTTTGGTTGTTGACCGGATTTGGGTGATAATCAGAGGACATAAGACTTCCAAAATAAAAATATAGGCTAGTGTAACATGAGTGGGTATTTAAGACGTTAATCAACGTCAGATAGCGATATATGATTGTAAAAAAAGTATGATTGTTAAATAAAGCGTTGGGTAGTACTATCATATTTTTCTATAAAAATGCCGCTTATATAGTGTTAAATTAGTCCATTATAGAAGCGCTTTTGGGATTGCTTTGATAAACTAGATGACGATTGTACTTAATTGTCACTAGGCGAAGCTTGGCTGCTATGCTAAACTAAAGCATAAAGTGCCTTGATTATTTATCATAATTTTTTAGCGCATAAAGATACTCGTCTTATCGTACTAACTTATATTATTGCTCACCCTTTTGCGGTTACCTAGTTTGCTTATCAATAATTGGGTCAGTGATGTTGCGCGTTAAAAATAAAAATCGCCTGACATCCCTGCAATTGGAAATATAACCTTTAAGTACCGCATCTTTACCGCGCTCTTTGGTAAGCGATACGCCAAACAAGGATTTATTGTGTCTGCCAGTTCTGATTCTGCAAAACCTGCTCTGCCAAATTCTATCACGCAAGCGGCTACTCAGCCCGCTGATAACACCGCCGCACCCAACCGTTTACCTTATCTTAGTAATCTCGCCAGCGATGTTGCCAATAGCTGGCTGCTGCCTGATGGGGTAGTCGATGTGTTGTTTGAAGATGCTCACAAGCAAGAAGTGCTTAGACATCAATTGACCCAGCAGCTGATTACACATGGCTACCAGTTAGTCTCTCCACCGATGATTGAGTTTACTGAATCTCTATTAAGCGGTGCCTCAGAGGATCTAAAGCGTCAAACCTTTAAGATTATCGATCAGCTAAGCGGTCGCTTGATGGGGATACGTGCCGATATTACGCCGCAGATTCTTCGCATCGATGCACACCATGGCGGTGATGGCATCGCGCGTTATTGCTATGCAGGCGATGTCATTCATACTTTGCCGTCAGGGCTTTTTGGCTCACGGACGCCGCTGCAATTAGGCGCTGAGATTTTTGGTTGTGAGTCCATTGCTGCTGATATCGAGTTGATAGATGTGCTATTCAGTATGGTTAATAGCCTAGATATGAGCGCAGCATTGCACGTTGATTTGGGTCATGTGGCGATATTTAAACGCTTAGCAGCGCTAGCGGCATTATCCGATAGTGATACTGAGCAATTGATGCAGCTTTATGCCAATAAAAACTTGCCAGAACTGAAGCAAATTTGCCAAGTATTACCGATGGGTAGTGATTTTTATACCTTGGCACGCTTTGGCCATGACATTAGCCATCTGCTCGAAAAACTATCAGATAATGCGAAGCAAGATAGCCAAATCGTTACTGCTATCGATGAGCTGCAACGTCTAAAAACGCATTTACAAGACCAGTGGCAATGTCCGGTCAGTATTGATGTGACTGAATTGTCAGGATACCATTATCATACTGGCATCGTTTTTAACGGTTATATCAATAGTGAGAGTCAGCCGCTAGTACGTGGCGGGCGCTTTGATGGTATGAAGAGCGGTAATCAATTAGCGAGTAACCAGCCGCGTCAAGCGACAGGCTTTAGTATGGATGTCAGCCGTTTGCTCGCACATACTCAGCTTGATGCGCCTATTGTTGTACTGGTCGATTATGACGCTTTTATTAACTTGGACAGTGAACAGCTGCAGCTATTACTACAGCAAGTGGCTAGCTTACGTCAGCAGGGCTATCGCGTGACTATGCCATTAAGTTTGGAAGATCGCCCGGCTAATATGACACATCGCTTAAGCTTTATAGATAGTCAGTGGCAGCTACAGGCAGTTTAACTTTAAAAAAATTATGTTTATAAGCGCTTTAAATAAACGCACTTACTATAAAAAGATATTTTGTTATTAAGTCGCTAAAGATATACAGTTATCAAAGAATCGTTTTTAGTATTACTTTCGTTTTGATAGATAGTTTTAAACTATTATTGTACACACCTCAATATATTAAGGTAAGGATTCATCATGGGTAAGAATGTCGTAGTTTTAGGTAGCCAATGGGGCGATGAAGGTAAAGGTAAAATCGTCGATTTACTAACCGAAAAAGCCTCAGCAGTTGCACGCTTCCAAGGCGGACATAACGCTGGACATACGTTAGTTGTTGATGGTAAAACTACCGTCTTACATCTAATCCCATCTGGTATTCTACGTGAAGGCGTCACTTGCTTCATCGGTAATGGCGTGGTACTCGCACCTGATGCACTACTTAAAGAGATGAAAGGTTTAGAGGATAATGGCGTCCCAGTTCGTGAGCGCTTACGTATCTCTCCAAACTGCCCACTTATCATGCCGTATCATGTTGCACTTGATCAAGCACGTGAAGCCAAGCGCGGTAGCGGTAAGATTGGTACTACTGGTCGTGGTATTGGACCAGCTTATGAAGACAAGGTAGCACGTCGTGCCATTAAGCTTGCTGACTTATTCCGTGATGATTTAGAAGAAAAGCTGCATAACTTAATCGAATATCATAACTTTCAATTGACTCAGTATTATAAAGTTGAAGCGATTGATTTTGATGAAACGCTTCAGCTTTGTAAAGAGTGGAAAGAAGAAATCAGAGGCATGGTTACTGATGTAACCGAAGAGCTCGATCAATTGCGCCGTGCTGGTAAAAACCTCATGTTTGAAGGTGCACAAGGTACCTTGCTTGATATCGATCACGGTACTTATCCGTTTGTGACCAGCTCAAGCGTAACCGCTGGTGGCGTATCTACTGGTACGGGTATTGGTCCGTTATATTTAGATTATGTCCTTGGTATCACGAAAGCTTATACCACGCGTGTTGGTAGTGGTCCGTTCCCAACGGAATTATTTGATGATGTTGGCGCGCATTTAGCCAAAGTTGGTCATGAGTTTGGTGCAACAACAGGGCGCGCGCGTCGCTGTGGTTGGTTCGATGCCGCTGGTTTACGCCGTGCAGTCGTATTAAACTCGCTAACCGGTATCTGCTTGACCAAGCTTGACGTTCTAGATGGTCTAGAAGAGCTGCTCATCGGTGTTGGTTATGAGTTGCCAGAAACTGAATGTGCTGGCGCGCATGATGCTGAATTTTACGAATCAGTCACGCCAATCTATGAGACATTAAAAGGTTGGAGCGAATCTACCGTTGGTATCACCAATTATGATGATTTGCCTGAAAATGCTAAAAAATACATCAAACGTATCGAAGCGTTGATTGATTGTCCTATCGATATTATCTCAACGGGTCCTGACCGTGATGAGACTATCGTTTTACGTGACCCGTATGATGCTTAATTATTGAAAAATTAATTAGCAACACTTAATGCTAACCTCCATTGTTTAAAGGCAATGGAGGTTTTTTATGAGAATTTTTTGAAAATATCCATAAAATATGACCGCTTCTTAATTACATAAATTCAAGATAGGCGCTTTAAAAAAAGGTTAAGCTGATAGGGATAAAGTGTAGTGAGATTACTGTCTTTATTAAATAGCATTTAATAAGTGAACAAGCAGTATTGTACAAGTAGTAGGGTAAGAAGGATTTTGCTAATCGTTAAATAACAAGAGGGATCTACTATGAAAACGAATATCGTTAATCGTACTATTGGTAAAACGTTTCTAGGAATAGTGACGTCGGCAGCTTTTATGTTTCCTATTCTCTCTTGGGGTGCACAAAACTGTGATAAACCCGTTAATGACTTTGATGGATTATATTGTCTAACCAAGGTATATCTAGAAGCCGATAAAGAGCTCAATAATTCTTATACCAAGTTAAACAAAGTCTTAAATAGTACGCAAAAATCCAAACTTAAACGTGGACAACTGGCGTGGATACGCGAGCGTAATGACCAGTGTAGTTATAATAATAATGAAGGTTTTTTTGTTAATATGGGCTGTGCGACTCGGGTGACAACTGCGCGAGTGAACTTCTTAAATGATCGTGTTCGAGAATGTAGCGCTGGTAGTTGTCGCGACAGTCGATTGGGAGAGTAATTATCAGATCGTACATCTGTAAAAGCCATTACGATATAACTGATATTGCCTTTATAGCCTAAGCTTTAAAATCATCCTGTTTAAAAATGGATGATTTTAAAGCTTTTTTAAACCTTGCTTTTCTGAGCAGTTAGCGTAATTAACCCTATCATTTACAGTTTCAATCATTATAATAGGCAGCAATCATTCGTTGGACACGGTATCTTCGTATTGTGTATCCGTATTGGACATGCATAAATACCTCAAGTCAGCGCGGTGATAACATAAACTATTTAATCCCTCACTTATGTATTAGGAGCTTTTCATGGCTAACGAACGTACTTTATCTATCATCAAACCTGACGCAGTAGCTGGCAATAACATTGGCGCTATCTATGACCGTTTTGAAAAATCAGGTTTAAAAATTGTTGCAGCTAAAATGATGCAACTTGATGATAAAAAAGCGGGCGGTTTCTACGCTGAGCATGCTGAACGTCCATTTTATAATGACCTAGTGTCATTTATGACGTCAGGTCCAGTATTGGTATCAGTACTAGAAGGCGAAAACGCTATCGCTAAGCATCGTGATATCATGGGCGCTACTAACCCAAAAGACGCAGCTGAAGGCACTATCCGTGCTGATTTTGCTAGCAGCATTGACGAAAATGCCGTTCATGGTTCAGATTCAGCTGAGTCAGCGGCACGTGAAATTAGCTATTTCTTCAACGAAGAAGAAGTGTGTGTACGTACGCGTTAGTTAATAGCAGTTTTTATTAGCAGCCGCTATTATAAACAATAGCGCTGATTAATAATTAGTGTAGCTAGACGGCTTATATCTTTTGGTATAAGCCGTTTTAGCTATTATAATAGTCTGACTATGTATTGAAATTTTAATTATTCTCCCTCATTATTGGTTTTACTTAGCGTTATCAATCCCTTATCAGTATGTTGTTATCAGCTTATGATAAGAAATGCGCTCATAACGGATTGCTCATGCACTCATATATTGGGTATGTCTAGCAAGCCCATCTCAACAATTGCAGCACTTATATCAGCGCCTGCAAAAAGGTTAATTATTATGTCGAATGTCCAAACCCCTATTCAAACTGACGTCCAACATTTCCCAGCTAAGACTACTAAAAGTATAAAGTTAGTAGATGAGGCGCAGGTGAAAACCAATCTACTAGGTATGACACAAGCGCAATTGGCGGATTACTTTAAGAGTATCGGCGAAAAGCCGTTTCGCTCGACGCAAGTCATTAAGTGGATATATCAGCAGGGTGTGACTGACTTTGAGCAAATGACCAATTTGAGTAAGTCATTACGTGATAAGTTGTCTGCCAATGCCTGTGTTATTCCGCCAAAGGTTCTTCATCGTCAATATAGTGAAGATGGTACGCGTAAATGGGTGTTTGAAGTGACTGGAGGCTCATTGGTTGAGACGGTATTAATTCCGGCAGATGACAGCAAGTTAAATGGTCGTAAAACCTTATGTATCTCATCGCAAGTTGGCTGTGCGCTAGACTGTAGTTTCTGTAGTACCGGTAAGCAGGGCTTTGAGCGTGATCTAACAGCAGCTGAAATTCTCGGACAATTATGGGTGGCAAACGCCTCTTATATGACCGATGAAAATGATAGCTTAGATAACGTTGATCATAGTTTATGGGAAAACAATGTTACTAACGTGGTTATGATGGGTATGGGCGAGCCATTATTAAACTATCGTCCTGTAGTTAGCTCGATGGAGTTGATGCTCAGTGACCATGCCTATGGTTTATCAAAGCGCCGCGTTACCTTGTCAACGTCAGGTGTGGTGCCAAAAATGTATGAGTTGGCACAAGAGCTTGATGTTGCTTTAGCCATTTCATTGCACGCGCCAAACGACGAGCTGCGCAACGAGCTAGTCCCTATTAATAAAAAATACCCATTAGAGCAATTGATGGCAGCAGCGAGAAATTACGTTTTTGACGTAAACCCACGCCATAAAAAACACGTGACGATTGAATATGTGATGTTAGATGGTGTCAATGATAGCAATGAGCACGCTGATCAACTAGTGACTTTGTTAGGTGACTTACCGAGTAAGATTAACCTGATACCGTTTAACCCGTTCCCGCATGCAGACTATGATAAGTCGAGTAATAATCGCATTCATGCCTTTAGCAATATACTAAGTGAAGCAGGCTTTGTTTGTACTATTCGTCAAACGCGGGGCGATGATATTGACGCCGCTTGCGGGCAATTGGTTGGTCAAGTTGCAGATAGAACTCGTCGCTCAGCCGCTTGGCAGCAAAGTATTAAAGACCGTGAAAATAGTTGATTAGTTCATTTTAGGTAGGTGTTTTATTTAATTGAGTGACATATTTCAATAAAACACTTAACTGTCTTTTTTGCATCATAACGGTAATAAAATGTAGCCGCCAATGTTAACGCTAAGGGAACAAGACAATTAATGACAACTAAATTGTACTTATGGAGGTTAAATCTATTAAACTGATGCCTCGATGATCGAACGCATTGAATCACAGTTTTATGATGGTAGCCATGATGACTTCTAAAAATTCTTGTCAGTTCAAATATCAAACACCTTTTTCTCCTGCGATAAAGCGCTTAATGCCTACGGTCTTTTATGGTAATAAGCAGCGTGCTTACGTTGCAGGCGTTTTAAGTACGCTATTGTTTTCTGGATTCTTGGTTGGCTGTCAAAGTACGCCGACCAATGATTTAATCAATGGCACCCCTTATCAAACTTCAACGCAACCTAATGATAATCGTAAATTGGATCAGCAAGAAATTGCTCGCGTTCGGACGACACTTGCTGCACAATATATTCGCAAAAATGAGCTTGATGCGGCGCAAAGACAGCTTGAAAAAGCCTTTGCTGCCGATAGCCGTCATGCGCCTGCCTATGATATGATGGGCGTTTTGTTGCAACAAGAAGGCAGCCGCCTGAATCTTGAAAAAGCCGATCAATTTTTCAAAAAGGCCATTGCACTCGATAAAGATTTTAATCAAGCGCACAATAATTATGGCGTATATCTGTCACAGATGAAGCGGTATAAAGAAGCCGCTGAGCAGCTTGAAATTGCCGGTGCCGCCCTTGGCTACGAAGGTCGTATTGGGGCACTAGAGAACTTAGGTCGTACCTATCTTCAGCTCAATGACCATCCTGCTGCGGCAAAGGCTTTTTTACGTGCGCTAGAGGGCAATCGAAATAGTATTATTGCTCATATCGAGCTGGTTGATTTATTACTTGAGCAGCAGCGCATCGATCAGGCACAAAGGCTCTATGATGAGACCTTGGTGTTGGTAGAAGGGCAGGGCGTTAGTCCGCGCTTGCTACTACAAGGTATTAAATTGGCGGCAGCGCAAAAGAACATCAAAACACGCCAACAATTGGCACAGCAACTTTTATCGGCTTATCCATTAAGCGATGAAGCAAAACAACTAAAGACTTGGCTTAACAATCCAGAGGCACCATGGAAATGACCACCCCATCACACAACACCCACTCTAACGCTCAGGGATCATTTGGTGCCATGTTGCAGCAAGCCCGCAAAGTTAAGCAAGTAAGCTTAGAAGATGCGGCAAGTGAATTGTTTATTTTGAAACGTCATCTGCAAGCATTAGAAAATGAAGACTTTGCCGTGCTACCACAAGCAGCGTTCGCCCGTGGATTTGCGATCAATTATGCCAAATACCTAGGTCTTGATCCCGTTAGAATAGCTAGTAGCTTTGATGCCGCCTATCCAAACGAGCTAAAATCGCGTACGGCGGGTAACATTCAGTCGCCTCTGCGCCCTATGGGCACTTTGCAGCGTGATACTCATAACCGCATTCGCTTCAATCCGCTGCTTATTGCTGCGGTTATCGGTGTCATTATTTTAGCAATTTTTCTATTCCGTATGGTCAGTAATGCCAGTAAAGAGAACACTGAGCAGCCAGTATCGACTGCCGAAGATATCTCAGCGGTAGAGCAAGCACAAGGCGCGGCTATTAATGCAGATGTCACAGGCGTTAGCGCTTCAGGTTCAGCGCTAAACTTAGGCGGTGATAATGTTGCTACCGCTACTTTGGATGTTAAGCTGACAGATGCCGCTGTTGTTACGATTAGCGATGCAACGGGTAGTAGCTTAATCACAGGTTCACAGAATGCAGGTGATTATCAATTATCAGGTACGCCACCTTTTAACGTGCAAATTGATAACATCAATAACGTGAGTTTGATGCTCAATCAAAAAGCGGTGGCTTTAAACAGTTACGCAAAGGGCAATCAAGCCAGTTTTGAGTTAGCACCTTAGTTGATAGTATTAGTATATTTTTAAAGCTTATACTATTACCTCTGTTTATCGTTTATATGGTTCTTCTTGTTATTACTGTATCTATGTTTCTATGAAGGGGTTTGTCTATGTCAGCGTCAGCACCTATTAACCGTCGTCTTACTAAGAAAATATATGTCGGTGATGTTGCGATCGGCGGCGATGCACCGATCAGTGTACAAAGTATGACCAATACCGATACCTGCGATGTGGCGGCGACCGTTGCCCAAATCGAGCGCTGTGTAGAAGCAGGCGCAGATTTGATGCGCGTATCGACCCCGACGATGGATACCGTTAAAGCGTTTGGTGAAATTCGTAAACTGGTCAGCGTACCCTTGATAGCGGATGTGCATTTTGACCACAAAATTGCTCTAGCCGTGGCGGCAGCGGGTGCAGATTGTCTACGTATTAATCCGGGCAATATCGGTAGTGACGCCAAGGTACGTGAAGTGGTTGCCTGTGCCAAGCACTACAATATTCCTATTCGTATCGGCGTTAATGCTGGGTCTTTAGAAAAAGATATTCAGCGTAAGTATAAAGAGCCAAATGGCGCAGCCATGCTTGAATCGGCAATGCGTCATATTGATATATTAGAGCGCCTAAATTTTGATCAATATAAAGTATCGGTCAAAGCCAGTAATGTATTTTTGACCATGGATGCGTATCGCCTGATTTCAGCGCAAATTGATAATCCATTGCATTTAGGCGTCACCGAAGCTGGTGTTTATCGTACCGGTTCGGTCAAATCTGCCATCGCCCTTGGTGGTTTATTATTGGACGGTATTGGTGATACGATTCGTATCTCCTTAGCTGCCGAGCCAGAAGAAGAGATTAAAATTGGTTTTGATATTTTAAAATCGCTTAATATTCGCTCTAATGGTGTCAACTTTATTGCTTGTCCAAGCTGCTCACGTCAAGAGTTTGATGTGATTAGAGTAATGACCGCGCTAGAATCACGTTTAGAAGACATTCGTGAGCCGATGAATTTATCAGTGATTGGCTGCAAAGTGAATGGTCCGGGTGAAGCGAAAGAAGCTGATATTGGTATCGTTGGTGCTGCTCCGAAATCTCTTGTTTATCGTATGGGCGAAAAAAGCCATCTGATCGATACGGATAATCTGGTAGATGAGATAGAAAGCATGGTACGTGCCCATGCAGAAGAATTGGCGAAAAAACGTGAAAACGAAATTATCCGTGTTAGATAGTAAAGCGTTTTATGAATAAAAAATATAAAGATAATAGTTAAAATTTAAAGGATACGACCGTACCATGATTAAAGCAATTAAAGGGTTTAATGATATTCTGCCTGCACAGTCTGCAAAATGGCTACATTTAGAGTCGATATTGGCTAATGTGCTGGGCAGATACGGTTATGAGCATATTCGTTTGCCTATCGTTGAGCAAACTGATTTGTTTGCGCGCGCGATCGGTGGTGCGACGGATATCGTTGAAAAAGAGATGTATAGTTTTACCGATAAATCTGATCCACCAACGCCTTTGACTTTGCGTCCAGAAGGTACAGCAGGGGCAGTACGAGCGGTAAATGAGCACAATCTATTACGTGGCGATACACCTAAACTTTGGTATATTGGTCCAATGTTCCGCTATGAGCGTCCACAAAAAGGGCGCTATCGTCAGTTTCATCAAATAGGTGTTGAGAGCTTTGGTAGTGCGTTACCAGACGCTGATGCTGAGCTGATTGCGATGACCCATTTGATGTGGCAAGAGTTGGGTCTAAAGGATGAGATGCGTCTGCAACTAAATAGTCTGGGCGAGATTGATGAGCGTCACGCTTATCGCGAAGCGTTGGTAAATTATCTCACTGATAAGCAAGAGCAGTTAGATGAGGATAGTAAGCGTCGCCTAACCACCAATCCGCTACGTATCTTAGACAGCAAAGAAGCCAGCACTCAAGCGCTATTAATCGATGCGCCGAAGCTTGCTGACTTTTTAGGCGAAGAAAGTGTAGCGCATTTTGAGCAAGTGCAGTCTTATTTAACAGAGCTTGGTATCACCTTTGAAATCAACCCGCACTTAGTACGTGGTCTTGATTACTATAACAAAACCGTTTTCGAATGGGTCACTGATAAACTTGGCAGTCAAGCGACTGTTTGTGCCGGTGGTCGTTATGATGGCTTGGTTGGACAGCTAAAATCTGCCGATACCCGTGATGATAAAGGGGATAATAAGCCAGTTAAATCTGAACCTGCGGTTGGCTTTGCCATGGGGCTTGAGCGTTTATTACTGCTTATGGAAGTCGTTGCGCCTATTGCTGATATGCCTGCTTGTGATGTCTTTGTGGTTGCGCATCCTGAGGTTTATAGTGCTGGCATTAGCTATGCGCAAACCTTGCGTTATAGCCGTCCAGATTTGCGCGTCAAAATGGCCAGTGCCACCAGCTTAAAATCCCAAATGAAAAAGGCAGATAAGTCAGGCGCAGCCTTGACCGTTATCATCGCTCAGCAAGAGATTGATGATAAAACCATTAGCATCAAGGATATGCAGACTGGCGAACAAAAAACAGCGGCGCAAGATTGGCTGTCAGATAAAGAGAATTTTTCGCGCCATAAATAGTGATGAGCGTAGCATTAGCACTTTAATATAAATTTATCAGGTAAAAGTATATGGCTCCGACCCCTAATTCGCCAAATGCAGATAACTCAATGCAAGCGTTAAAGCAGTATGGCAGCTATATTGTCACCGCGATTTTATTGGCGTTAGCCGCTTATTTTGGCTGGACTTATTGGCAGGATAATCATGCACGCGTCGATACTGTTGCAGCGGATCATTATGCCGATATTCAACGCCTTAATGAGGAAGTTAGCTTAGCGTCACAAAATCCAGATTTGGAAGCTGAAGCGAAGGCCTCGCTTGAGAAAAGCCGTACCCAATTAAATAAAGATATCGATAGCTTAGTCAGTACTCATGGTCAATCGGTCTATGCTTGGCAGGCTCTGATGATTAAAGCACGTCAGCAAGTCGATAGCGATGATTTTAAAGCAGCAGGCGGAACCTTTAAAAAAGCTTTAGCCATTGATTTAGGCGATGCAGGCTTAGAAGCTATTACTCGTTTGCGTTATGCGACAACACTGTTAGCCGCAGGCGATGATAAAGCTGCATTAGCAGAAGCCAGTCACAATATGCCAAGCTCGTTTGAAGCGAGCCAGCAAGAGCTGCTTGGTGATATCTACTTAGTACAAGACAATACAGACTCAGCGGTTAAATCCTACAATAATGCTTGGGAGCTGTTACGCGCCCGTCAAGAAACTCGTGCAGTATTGGCATTAAAAATGGAAAGCTTGGGTATCGTTGCTGAGCCTATCGCCGAGCAAACCAGCATTCTTCAAGAGTCTACGGCAACGGCGCCGCCAGTCGTGAGCGAAGAGTCAGTAGAAGCTGGTGCTGGTGCATAAAATTTGCACCTCCAACTGTAATGAATATTGCGATACTTAAACCCGTTCTACAAAAGAAGTAGCGCAGTCAGAATAATGATGATAACCAGCACTTATTTGCGCTAAGCTATTATTGTTTATTGACTGAATGCTAATTTATTAATGATTAATTTATTTGTAGTGAGACCTATGATGACTCAAGCTATTCGCTCTAACAAAACTATAAACGCCAAAACTATGCGCTCAACGGCGATGCACGTAGCTGTCATTGCAGTGATGACAACTGCGGTGATTGGGTGTAATCGAGGTATCAAACCAGTCGTCAATGACCCTGTAAAACTCGTACAAATTGCGCAGCCAATTAGTGTCTTGCAGCCTGTTTTTAGTACCGATGTCGGTAATAAAAACGTCAGTAAAAAGGATCCGCTTGATTTACAAGTTGGCTACGGCAATACGCAAATTGTCACGGCATCGCGCGGTGGTGATGTGGTCGGTTTTGATAAAGCCGGTCAGCGTTTATGGTCAGTGAATGTCGACGATCAAATCACAGGCGGTGTTGCCATAGATGAGCTTAGCCAAACAGCCATTATCAGCACACGAAGCGGTCTGGTCATGGCATTTGATAGCGCAACAGGTGCAAAGCGCTGGCAACAGCAGCTTAGCGGCTCAGTATTAACGCCAGCTCTTATCAGCAATAACCGTGTGATTTTGTCAGCCAATGATGGTTTTTTACATGGTTTGTCGCTACAAAATGGTCAGTCAGTTTGGCAGTTTGCCACCCAAGTACCTGCCATTAGTGTACGCGGTAGTGCCGCACCGACATTATTAGATGCCAAAACGGCATTACTTGCTACTGCCGATGGACGCTTGCATGCCATTACTGTCGATAATGGTCTACCATTATGGTCAAGACGCGTTGGCGTAGGGACAGGTAGCAGCGAAGTTGAGCGTATGAGTGATGTTGACGGTATGCCGACAGTAGATAACAATCAGTTATTTGCGATTAGCTATAGCGGTCAGCTGCTCGGTATTGATTTAGCATCACGCCAAGTGATGTTTGTGAATGAGCTTGCCAGCTTAAAAGCCCTGGCGGTCAACAATCAGCAAGTGGTTGCTACGAGCCTAGATGGTAAAGTGGTCGCTTACAATCGTACTAATGGTCAGGTTCTATGGGAAAGTGAAGAATTGGCCTATCGCCATTTAACCAATCCTGTGATGATTGGCAACTATATCGCCGTGGGTGACTTTGATGGAGTGGTGCATTTATTTGACCCAGCTACTGGTAAAATTGTTAGCCGTGTGCAGACCAAAGGCGCATTGACCAATTTGCAAGTGCAGGGCAGCCGCTTGATGACCCAAAGTACGTCAGGGCAAATTGCGATTTGGCAGCTCGCACGCTAATAGTACGCGTATAAAGAATTTATAGTGAATAGATTAAACGCTGCATGGTCAGCGTTTAATGCCTTGTAAAATCGCTTGTTTACATATTGGCTTTCGCGTACGCTATGCGACCGGTGCATTATCAGCGTTATCTCTATATAATAGCGATACGTAGTACTTATAAAAAGTATTCATATATGATTCAGTCACCTGAACATCATTTATTAATTGTCAGATAGCTGAGTATTTTTTGCTATCGTTTTAGTTTTATCATTCATTTAAATTTACGGTCAACGGCTGCTATTTTTTACTTTGTTATAACGGTAAATTAACGTTGTAAAAGAGATTTTATCTAAGCAGGCGTATTGTCCGTTATTGTGCCCTTCACTGAGAGTAACCCATGAGTATCAAGCCTGTGGTGGCCTTAATTGGTCGTCCAAACGTCGGTAAATCCACCTTATTTAATCAGTTCACTAAAAGTCGGCAGGCATTGGTTGCTGATTTGTCAGGATTGACTCGTGACCGTCAATACGGTGATGCAAGCTACGAAGACAAAGCTTTTATTGTCGTTGATACCGGTGGTATTGGTGAAGCGGACGATGGCAGAGGTGATATTGATGATTACATGTCTGAGCAGTCTTATACTGCCATTCATGAAGCCGATATTATTGTGTTTGTAGTCGATGCGCGCGCAGGTATGATTGGTGCTGACGCTGAGATTGGTAAATTTTTACACACACTAGGTAAGCCGGTTTATGTAGTAGCTAACAAAGTTGATGGCGTGCATGACTCGGCGCCTGCTGAATTTTATGCGTTAGGATTGGGCGAGCCGTATCCGATGGCGGCCAGTCACGGTCGCGGTGTCGGTAACCTACTTGAAGTATTGACCGCTGATATGCCTAGTCAAGAAAACGTGGTTGAGCCACAAGGCTTGAAACTTGCGATTATCGGTCGTCCGAACGTTGGGAAATCGACGCTGGTTAACCGTTTGCTTGGTGAAGATCGTGTCGTCGTTTTTGATATGCCGGGTACTACTCGTGATAGTATCTATATCCCGTATACGCGTGAAGGTAAAGATTACGTATTGATTGATACCGCTGGTGTTCGTCGCCGCGGTAAAATCGATGAAAAAGTTGAGAAATTCTCAGTTATCAAAACTTTACAAGCGATTGAAGACTCTAACGTAACTGTTATTGTTATTGATGCTCATGAAGGTATTGTTGATCAAGATTTGCATATGATTGGCTATGCACTAGACGCAGGTCGTGCGCTAGTGGTTGCGATTAATAAGTGGGATGGTTTAACTGCTGATCAAAAGAACTATATCAAGATCGAAATGGATCGCCGTTTTAACTTTATTCCTTATGTCAAAATCCATCAAATCTCAGCATTACATGGCACAGGCGTCGGTAATTTATATCCGTCTATCTTGCGTGCTTATCGCTCGTCTATGTTTGAGGTAACGCCCAATCGTTTGACACAGATTCTACAAGATGCTGTCGCTGCCAATCCACCGCCAACGGTTGCTGGCCGCCGTATCAAGCTACGCTATGCGCATATTGGTGGTCATAATCCACCTGTAATTGTGATTCATGGTAACCAAACGACGTCGCTACCAAAAAGCTATCAGCGTTATCTTGAGAATCAATTCCGTCAAGTATTTAAGCTTGAAGGTACACCGCTGAATGTCATCTTTAAACAAAATGATAATCCGTATGCCAATAAAAGCGACACCCCAACCAAAGCCAAAGCACAGCAGCTGCGTCAACGTGAACGTAATCGTACGCAAAAATTTACCACTAAAGAGAAAAAACCCCGTTAATTTTATCTAAAGCTGCTTATTTTTATGGGCTTTTAATAGATAAATTGTCTGGTTGATGTTTTTTAAAAGAAAACAATAATGCTGGGATAAGTTTTTCAAAGCTGCTAAGCGCATTGTGTTTAGCAAGTAAGTAAAATTTATCTCAGCATTAATTTTTAGCGGAAAGCGCTTCATTTTGAACGACTATCTTGAATGAATTCTCAAAATAGCAACATGAAGAGTTATTCTTCCATTATAAAAGTTGACGTTTCACTTACCACGCCTTTATATTACCTGTAATATAATCAGAAGTTGTCTTAACTCAGTTGAGTGATATGAACAACCGTCCTCCGCAAACGCTGTCCACGCTTATCTGGCAATCTATCTTACAGACCATCATTTTGGCTGTATCTGCAGGTCTTTTTGTGTCTTTTGTCTATGGCTTTGTGCAGTATTACAAAGAGACACGTCAACATATCCAAGAGATAGCCACCTTGCTGACCATCAGTGCATCGATAGCAGAAAATACCGATGTGGTTGATGAACAAATACAGTTTTTGTTAGAAAAAGAGCCAAGCATTGAGAGTATTTTATTTTATACTACCTCTCAGCCTGTCGTTGATGCCAATCAATTAAGATACGACTGGAAAAATGCCTTATTTGCCAATAGCATTAGCTTAAATTATCCCGTCGTTGGCGACCCTACCAATAAGATTCTCTCATCGAAAGAAGATACCTTGGTTGGTTATCTTAATGTCACTGTAGACATAGCGATGCTGCGTGAGGATTGGATCAAGAGCAATCTGCTGCTATGGCTAATGACGACGCTATTAGCGATTATTTGGGCATTATTTATCCTACGTAAGCTTAATTGGCCATCAAAAGACGTTGCTACTCTGTCCGCTGCTTGTGATATTGTGATCAAAAATCCAGAGCTTGAACGCTTGCCTATGATTCAGCAGCGTTTTGAGTTTCAGGAGTTGATACGAATTAATCAGGCTTTTATCACGATATTTGAGCGTTTGCAAGTCGCTAAGCAAGATTATCAAGCGCTGGCAGCTCTTGAGAAGCAACTGCATCACAAAGATTTGTCGCTTGATGTGCAGCTGCGTAACTTTCAAAGTATGATTACTCATGAGCTAAAAACTTCCCTAAATGCGATTGTCGGCGGTTTACAGCTACTAGATGATGAGCGTTTAAGTCATGAGCAAAAAGACGCGATCGATATTATCCATAATGGTAGTGACAAACTGGTCTTAACTTTAGATCAAATCATTCAGCTCAATCAAATTCAAAAAGGTCAAATCAGTTTACAAATACATGAATTTAATCCTCTGCAATTAATCGCTGATTTATTGGCAGATTTTGAGCCTATTGCTAAGCAAAAAGGCTTGGTACTAATCAGCCATATTCATCATATTGATTATGTCCTCGAAGGTGATGCGGCGAGGATAAAACAAATCTTATCGATACTTATTAATAATGCCATAAAGTTTACACCGACAGGGCAAGTGAGTATTACTTCGCAATTGACTCACTTCAATAATAGCAATCGTTGGCAAATTGGTGTGGCAGATACTGGTATCGGTATTGATAGCAGCTTTATCGACGATATTTTTAACCCGTTTTTTCAAGTGGATTCATCGAAAACCCGTCAATATGAAGGCTCAGGAATTGGTCTACCAGTGGTCAAACAAATGGCTCAGTTGATGGCTGCCAGCGTCGAAGTTGATAGCAGTCTAGGTGTCGGTACGAATTTTACAGTGACTATCCCTATGGCAAACCAGCGTCAATCGGAACAGCAGCAAGATTTACGTGGCTTAAAGCTCATCTATTACTACTATCATGAAAAAGGGTCATTGGTCGATGAGTTACAGCGTTTAGGCGCTGATGTTGTCTGCTATCAAAATGAGCAGGTAGTCGTCGATGAAATAAGTACCAAAAAATTCGATATATTGATGTTTGCAGAGGATGTGTTTTCAAGGAAAGCAGCGTTATTGGCGAGCCGTATTCGTGCCCTTGAGACAGAGTCTCGAACATTAATGGTATTTTGGTATCCACAGCAGCAAATACATGATTTAGCCAGCTTTGAGTTCGGTTTAAAAGTGGCGGGTGTAGACTATTGCGAAGTTGCCAAATATGAAGGTAAAGCGCTGAATGATTTATTAAAATATTGGCTAGGTTGGATTTGACAGTAGTTAGATATAAAAAAGACGCAGCTTATAAAAGTTACGTCTTTTTTTATATTTAACCCAATGGAAAACTTGTTTCAGAGCGTACTGATAAGGCTTAAAATAAGTTTTGTGTCCAGCGCGAAAAACGTTGCCAGATACGGCTCATAAAGCCTGATTGCTCGATATCACTAGTTGCAATCACAGGAACAGAAGCAACCGCTTTGCCATCTATCACAGCCATCATCTTGCCGATTTCTTGACCCTTTTTGATAGGCGCTTCTAAGCTTTCAGGAATATCAATCACCGTAGTGATTTTATTCTTTTGCGTTTTGGTGGTTAGAATCTGTAAATTATCGCCAGTCGCAAGCTCTACCTCTTTTGCTTCGCCAAACCAAACAGGCACTTTACTGACAAACTGCCCAGCAGGTGCTTGAGTGACCGTTGTAAAGTGACCAAAACCCCAGTTTAGCAACTCACGTGACTGATCTGCGCGTGCTTGCTGACTTTTAGTACCCATAATGACAGAGATCAGACGCATGTCTTCACGCTTGCTTGAAGCTGCCAAGCAATAGCCCGCCGCATCGGTATGTCCTGTCTTTAAACCATCGACTGTTGGATCAGTGGCGAGTAGAGCATTACGGTTACCTTGGGTAATACCGTTATATGTGAACTCTTTTTCTGAATAAATGCCGTAATAGTCACCGCTGTTTTTGATAATAGCGCGTGATAGCTTGGCCAAATCTAAAGCAGAGGCTTGATGACCTTCATCAGGCATACCGGTTGAGTTAACGAAATTAGTATTTTTCATACCAATTTTTTGTGCTTGCTCATTCATCAAAATAGCAAATGACGCTTCGCTACCTGCGATATGCTCAGCCATCGCCATTGAGGCATCGTTGCCCGATTGAATGATAATACCGCGTAGCATATCGATGACACTGGCGCTCTTATTTACCGGTACATACATGCACGACTGGCTACTACTGCCGCGGCACCAAGCATTTTGGCTCATTAATACTTGATCAGTTTCTTTGAGGTCGCCTGATGCTAAGCGCTGCTCAATGATGTAACTGGTCATCATTTTGGTCAAAGACGCTGGTGGTAGCGCTTGATTGGCGTTTTTTTGCGCCAAGATTTCACCAGTGTTATAGTCCATTAGTACATAAGCCGTATTTTCCATTTCAGGCGGCTGTATGGCGGCACTTGCCATCATTGCACTCATAGAAATACTGACGCCCACCACCAGCTGTACCAGCTGTTTTTTCACATGCTTTACTGTCATAGATTGTTACACCGCATCATAAAACCAAATGTATCTATCGCTGATATCTAATCTCACCTCTGTACATAGCCTTTGGCAGACTAGGATAAATCTAAAATGAAACCATGGATTTTGCAGAGTAGAGGAGACTTAACGACGGACATAAAATTAACGCCTTATCTTAGCAAAATGCCGCCCGATGGGGAAACGATAAATGCAATAAAATAAGGCGTTATTGAAAATAGGGTAGGCAGATTTATAAAAATTACCCATAAAAAAGCTTGCTGTTACCTCTGATAATCCAAGAGGATAACGGCAAGCTTTTTGTAATCAAAGGACTAAATAGATAATTGTCCAAAATTGCTTTAATACCATGCTTATTTAAACTATTTGCATAGGTTTAAAAAGATAAGCCAATAGATTATTGTCGTTAATTATAGCGGTCTTTATATATTTAATCTTTTTATACTGTTCAAAGCGGTGTGTTCATAAACAGCATCAATACGCTGCTACTGATTACTACTAGTATTGAGCGTCTGCTAAATCTTCACACAAAGCTTTGTTTTCTTGCTTAGAAAAACCCATTGTCCAGCTACGAATACCTTGCAATATTTGACGGTAATCCTGCTGAGTAGATAGGTATTGGATAGCCGCTTTTGGGTCTTCTAACGACGGCATCAACTCATGGAGCTGGACGTTATAAGACTTATAAAAACGCTGTTTTTGTTTACCGTTTAGCATCGATGGGCATATCTCTGACAGCACTTGCATCACGGCAATTTCATGCTTAGTAATATTAACGCCAGATAAATCTACAGGTATGGTTGTCGCAGAATTTGGCGCGGCGTTAGTCGCTTGCGACAGCATAGCAATAGAAGTTACCAGTGCTGCTAGTCCAACTTTTGAGGCACTTTTTGCCAGCACAGACGCTATAGATAATATCGATTGATTGTTCATTCAGTATCACACTCGCTTATCTTTATTTAATGGTGCTATGTTAATGGGTAAGAAAACAAAAGTCACATAAAATATTGGTTCATGTGTAGAGATATTGTGAGCTAAACACAGTCCTTAGCAACATAACCGTAGTATAAACTGCTAAGTTACCTCAACATAAAGCTATAAGCTCAAATTGTTGTAGGTTGTAGCCTACTGTAACCTCAGCGAAGCTTTTTCAGACCAAAAATTAAGGCTTTACTGTGGAAAAATTAGGACTGAGAACGAGCTGTTATTTGCTTTATGTAGAGATAGCAGGTTCGTGCCTATCTACAATTAGCGTATAATCGCCCAAAATAATCACCGCTGTACTATCTTTTAATAAATATAATACACCAGTATTAACGACCGATATCGCTTTGATTATCATGACTTTAAACAGAGTGGTTTTAATTGCGGCAGCATTGATTATAGCAAATTTACGACGACAACGCAGATAAGCAGACGAACGGTCATTCATAAATAGATTGGGTAAATATGAAAATTTTGATGAGTAATGATGATGGGGTTTATGCACCAGGGTTGCTGGCATTATATCAGGCACTATCCACTATTGCCGAGGTCATAGTAGTTGCACCAAATACTGAGCAAAGTGGCTGCGCCAGTGCGTTAAGTATCACCACGCCGTTACACATTCATCAATTGCCGTCTGGTTTTATGGGCGTCAATGGTACGCCGGCAGATTGTATTTACTTAGCATTAAATGAATTATATCCTGAGACCGATTTCGACTGTGTGATTACAGGGATTAATTCAGGGGCCAATCTTGGTCAAGATGTTCTATTTTCGGGTACCTTTGGAGCAGCATTAACCGCTCAATTACTGGGCGTCCCAGCTATTGCCACCTCATTAGCAGGTGGCGGAATAAAAGGTAGTGAGCAGGAATGTGAGCGTCATTATCAAATAGCAGCTAATGAGATTGTGAAATTATTAACAGAAACGTCTATATTGAATATTTGCAAAAATTTGCCCTATCACGTATTAAACGTTAATATTCCTGATGTGAGTGATGCTGATAATATTAAAGGTCGCAAAATCACAACTTTGGGGCACAATCAAATCGCGCGCCCTGTGCATCATGTGGTTGATCCACGCGGGCGAGATGCGTATTGGTTGTCGCTACGCAAGCGTCAGGATGTATTGGCAGATGATGTTGATGCTCAAGAAACTATAATCAATATGACCGATGATCAAGCGGTTGCTGCAGGTTATATTAGTCTATCGCCTGTGCGCTTGCATCATACCCCAGTCGCCGCACTTGATAAGCTCTCAGCGTTAGTGCTGTAAACTGAATCGAATACTGATAATGGCAGCTAAAATCGGTAAACACTTAAATAGCTAAACACTTAAACGGTATAACAATTAGCAAAATGCTTGTGAATAACACAAGGAGTTTGTGCATAATACAAAGAATAGGAAATCTTGTATGAAGAAGCTTATTGCTGGATCACGCTTTATGACGATGGCATTGATGGGTACGATGGCCGTTGCTACCGTCACGATGGTAGGTTGCGCCACTAAACCCACTTACCAATCAACCAATCAAGCGGGACCGAAAATTATCACCAATAATCAAGGCGTGCCCAATTATCATCGCGTGCAGCGCGGCGATACAGTCAGTCAGGTGGCGGCGCGCTATAATCTTAATTACCGTCAAATTGGTTCACTGAATGGCTTAGACAGTAAGTACACCATTTATAGTGGTCAATGGCTAAAACTATGGCAAGGTGAGCCAGCACGCGCGAATAACAATAACTACAATACTCAATCAGCACCAGCGCAACCTACTTATATACCGCCTGTGACCAGTACGCCTAGCTATTCGCAAAACCCTGTTTATGAAGTGACTGAAAATGCAGCCTCAGGCTACGAGTATCCTACTCGCAACCAAATAACCCGCAACTTTGATGCGGCATCTAGCACGATGGGCATGTGGTTTGCTGGTAACGTTGGTGATCCAGTGCAGGCAAGCCAAGCAGGTACCGTTCTTTATTCGGGTAATGGTCTGCCAGAGTATGGTAATCTGATTATGATTCGCCATAGTGACAATTATATCACCGCTTATGCGCATAACAGCCAGCTGCTAGTGAAAGAGGGTGATAGCGTGCAACGTGGTCAACGTATTGCCAATATGGGCAATAGTGGTCAAACCAACCAAGTAGGACTGGAGTTTCAAGTACGCTTAAACGGTAATCCTATCGATCCAAGAGCGGTATTAGGGCGTTAAAAATCTTTATGGCTTGGCTATTACAGATAATACGCTGAGCCAATCTTGTCACACTACTGCATGGTGACATGGCTGCATTGCTCCCTTACTTATAGATACTTGAGACCTTCTATGCGATTAAATAAACACTATCTTGCTTTTTTCCCTGCCTTAGTTATGGTTGGCTGTACCAGTCAGCAGGCGATGCAGCAGCCTAATAAGCCAGTTCGCCAAGGTAATGTGCAAATTACCCAGACCCAAACCATTCAAGTAAAGCCAGCTCCCGCACCGGTTATTAAACCGACGCCCGTTGCCAAGCCAAGCTACAACAGCTTCTCTGATTGGAAGTCTGATTTTTCTATGCGGGCGATTTCAGCAGGGCACGATGCATCAACCGTTCGTCGTTTACTTGATTCTGCTTATTTAAATCAGCAAGTTATCTCGCTTGATTCAGGACAACCAGAATTCTCTAAAATGCCGTGGGAATATGTTGATTCTGCAGTATCAGATGGTCGCGTAAGTACTGGTAAGCGTAAGTTCGCCGAACAACGCACGTATTTATCACAGTTACAATCACAGTATGGCGTCAATGCCGAAATCGTTGCTGCGATTTGGGGCATGGAGTCGTCATATGGTGTGGTGACAGGTAATAGCAGTCTACCAAGCTCGCTTGCCAGCCTTGCCTATGATGGTCGCCGTCAAGAATTTGCTGAAACGCAGTTATTGTCATTAGCGACGCTACTACAGCGCGGTGATGTCTCTTGGTCGCAGCTCGACGGCTCTTGGGCAGGTGGTATGGGGCAGACGCAGTTTATCCCTGATACCTGGCTTAAACATGGCGTTGACGGCGATGGTAATGGACATCGCAATCCATGGGCAACGGGTGATGCTCTGGCGTCTACTGCTAACTATCTGAGCAATTCAGGTTGGGTACGTGGTTTAGCGCCGTTTTATGAAGCGACTATTCCATCATCATTCGATTATTCGACCGTTGGTACCAAGCAAACGGCTGCTAGATGGGCGTCTATGGGCGTTGATACCATAGCTGATGTATCCTTGGATGGTAATACTCAAATGGAATTATGGCTGCCTGCTGGTAAAGACGGTCCAGTACTGCTACTCAGTCCAAACTTTGATGTGATAAAGGTATATAACAACTCATCAAGCTACGCCCTTGGTGTCAGCTTATTGGGTAAAGCGCTTGCCGGCCAAGGTGGTTTACAAAAGTCATGGCCACGTTATGAGCGTCCGTTATCAACGTCGCAAGTACGTAATTTGCAACAGCGTTTGACAAGCTCAGGCTATGATACAAAAGGCTCTGATGGTATCGTAGGTACCAATACTCGCAATGCGTTTCAGCGCTGGCAAGCAGCCAACGGTCAGACGCCAGATGGCTTTATTACTCAGCGTAGCGCGTCTTCGTTGGCGGGGTGGTGAGATAGAGTAAAGTCACTATTTTTGGACAATCGTTATTTTCAAAGGTTGTTTAAAAATAATGATACTAATACATAAAAAAACTCCGTTAATGACGGAGTTTTTTTATTATACGAGAATAACGGTAGCAGTTTAGATGTTTAGATAAGCATGCTAAATTCAAACAACTCAAATTCAGCACTATCAGCCATAATATCTTCATCTATGTTTGCTGTAATCGCACCAATAACAGCGCTCACTTTAGGTTGGTGCGTTTCCTTATCAAGTAATCGCCAATCACCAAGAACATAGCGAGTTTTACCCTCATTACTTTGGTGGATTTCAGGACGATGGGTGTGACCATGTAATAGAGCATCAAATTGATAAATAGCTTCGTTCACTGCCATTTCGTTGACGTCCATGATATGCGCCGCTTTATTGGCATTATTCTGCTGACTTTTTTGCCGCATATTGTCAGCAATCGCCAAGCGCTTTTCTAATGATTTGTTAAGAAGGTACCACTGAGTGAAACGGTTGCGCATGACTTTACGAAAAAACTGATATTTTTTATCGTCAGTACAGAGCGCGTCGCCGTGCTCTAAGCGATATTTCTGTTGCCCAACTGATAAAGTATAAGGCTCATAAATCAGCTCGCCACCGAATATATTACAAAATGGCTGCCCTAATAAAAAATCACGGTTGCCATGCATAACCAAAATTTCACAGCCAGCTATGCGTATTTTTTTTAATTTAGTTATAAGCGGCGTCAGCCAATGCGTTTGCCTTTGTTCTTCTGATAAAGACAAATAAAAATCATCACCAAGCCACACCTCAAACCAATCGCCTAAGATAAATAAACGTTTAAGCGCAGGCAAAGCAAGGCAATCATCAAGCAGCGCCAAAAAAGCCTGCACTAAGGCAGGCTCTTCAGGCGATAAATGCAAATCGCTAATCAAAACTTGCCGTACCTCATGAGGGCGGGTCGTTATTAAATGATTAAAACTTTGCATTTATCTTTATCCTCATACTGAATAACGATTATTGAGAAATAATAGTTGCTGATTTGATAATAACTGGCTCTGTTGGTACATCTGCATGCATACCAAAACGACCGGTTGGAACGCCTTTCATTTTTTCGATTACATCCATACCGCTTGTTACTTTACCGAATACAGTATAACCCCAACCTTGCATGTTTTTGCCAGAATGGTTTAAGAAGTCGTTGTCTTTTACGTTAATAAAAAACTGGCTGGTCGCTGAATGTGGGTCTTGCGTACGCGCCATCGCAATTGTACCAGCATCATTTTTTAGACCGTTGTCAGCTTCGTTTTCTACTGGCTTATTGGTGGCTTTTTCATTCATGTCAGCGTCCATTCCGCCGCCTTGAATCATAAAGCCATCAATGATGCGATGGAAAATCGTGCTGTCATAATGACCAGATTTTACATAGTTTAAAAAGTTTTCAACGGTTTTTGGTGCTTTTTCTTCGTTGAGTTCGATGGTGATTGCACCCATACTGGTGTCAAGTTCTACTACTGGTGGCATGTCTACCATGGGGTATTCCTTTTTGATTGCAGCGCCTAAAATGGCACTGTTAAGTGGTGGAGATAAAGTTGCTGGATAAAAAGTTATGGCTAGTCTAACGGCTTTTTTATCCTGTGTCATGTATCAGGCTGTTAATGCCTTTGCAAAAGCTGATAGAATAACGCAACTTTACCCATTTCTAAACGATTTTGACAAAAAATCATCATCGCTTGGCAGTTATAAGCCACTGTTTTTATGACTCAATTTTTTGTGAACCGAATTTTTATAACACAAGTTTTTGTAATTCAGCTTAAATTTAATAACTGAGGCTGGTTTTACGATATTGTTTTATCCGATTAGATATTTTGAATTGTCCATGAGGCGTGATGGCACGTCGCATGAATTGACCATTTGCGTTAGGAGCAATGCCCGATGAGTGAGCACTCAAACAACCCTGTACAAAAAGACGAGCAAAAGAATGACTTTATTCGTAATATGATTCGTGAAGATGTTAGCGCGCAAAAATACCAACAAATCGTCACGCGTTTCCCACCTGAGCCAAATGGTTACTTGCATTTGGGTCATGTTAAATCTATCTGTTTAAATTTTGGCGTGGCGGAAGAGTTCGATGGTATCTGTAATTTGCGTTTTGATGACACTAACCCAACGGCAGAAAAGCAAGATTATATTGATAACATCAAAAATGATGTGAAATGGTTGGGCTTTGAGTGGGCAGGAGAAGCATACCATGCGTCAGGCTATTTCGACCAACTGCATGCTTGGGCAATTCAGCTTATCAAACAAAGTGATGCTTATGTAGATTTGCAATCACCTGAGCAAATCAAAGAAAGTCGTGGTTCGTTTAAAGAGGCAGGCACGGCGTCACCACATCGTGATGCCAGCGTTGAAGAAAACTTACAGCTTTTTGATGATATGAAAAATGGCAAATACGCTGAAGGTAAAGCGACATTGCGCGCCAAAATAGATATGGCAAGTCCAAACATGAACATGCGTGATCCAGTTATCTACCGTATCATGCATCAAGCACATCATCAAACGGGCGATAAATGGTGCATTTATCCGATGTACGATTTTGCGCATCCGCTCTCTGATGCGCTTGAAGGTATTACCCATTCGCTATGTACGTTAGAATTTGAAGACCATCGCCCATTTTATGATTGGGCGGTAGAAAAAGTTGGCTTTGAACAACCGCCACATCAGTATGAGTTCTCGCGTCTAAATGTTGACCATACGATGACAAGTAAGCGCAAGTTAAAGCAACTGGTTGATGAAGATATCGTCAGTGGTTGGGATGATCCACGTATGCCGACGATTGCGGGTATGCGTCGCCGTGGTTATACGCCAGAAGGCTTACGAGATTTCTGCGAGCGTGTCGGTGTGACCAAAGTAGACAGTGTTGTCGATTTTCGTTTGTTAGAATTTAGTATTCGTCAGTCATTAGAAACGACGACTGCGCGTGGTATGGCAGTACTTAAGCCATTAAAAGTAACGATTACCAACTTTGCCGATGCTGTCAGCAGCTGGGAAACTGAAAAAGCGGATAGAGTGAATGCGCGTTTTGATGATGAGTCGCAGACGCTATGGTTAACGCAGCCAAACCATCCGAATGTCGATATGGGCGAGCGCGAGATTCCTTTCACTGAAACCTTGTATATCGACCAAGGTGATTACGAGATTGAGCCGCCAGCAGGTTATAAGCGTTTATCACCAGAAAAAAATGAGATTCGTCTGCGTAATACCTATGTATTAGCAGTGACTGAGCATATCCTAGATGACGCTGGCAATGTGGTTGAGCTAAAAGCAACGATTGATTCGGCGACACTGGGCAACAATCCTGAAGGTCGTAAGGTTAAAGGCGTCATTCATTGGGTATCAGCCAGCCAAGGCGTGCCCGCAACCGTGCGTATGTATGAGCAGTTATTTAGCGCTGAAGACCCAAGTAGCGTCGCTGACGTCCATCAAGCACTAAATCCTAACTCGTTGACTGAGCTAGAAGCAGTGGTTGAGCCATCGCTTGCTAATGCCGATGCTGGCACGCGTTTCCAGTTTGAGCGTGAAGGTTACTTTATCTCTGATAGTGAAGATCATAGTAGCGATAAGCCCGTCTTTAATCAAATCGTGAGCCTACGTGATAGCTATAAACCTGCTTAATTGATAAAGATTGCTGCCGCTAATGTTTATTTAAGCTATTACTGAACAATAGTAGTTTGCAAGCTTGCCCATTTCTAGTACGCTAGGGATGGGCTTTTTTGTGAATAAGTATAAATTTTAATCGTAAGGTTTAAGGGTGCAATCATGGCAAAGTTTTTGAACAGTAGCGGTACGACTTATCATTTGGAAGAATTGATTAAAAATGCGTCTGATAGGCTGATTATTATTAGCCCTTATCTCAAACTAAATGATCGTATTAAAGAGCTGTTAGAAGATCGAAATCGCTTAAAAATTGATATCCGTATCGTTTATGGCAAAAATGATTTACAACCTGAAGAAATCAACTGGCTCAAAAATCTGACTTTTATTCGTACCAGCTTTTGCAAAAATCTCCATGCGAAATGCTACTTGAACGAAAATGAGTGCATTATTACCAGCTTAAATCTTTATGAATTTAGCCAGGTGAATAATAATGAAATGGGCGTGCTGATTTACCGTAATGAAGATGCCAAACTTTATGCCGATACTTATGAAGAAGCCCAGCGCATTATTCGTATTAGTGACGAAGTCAGAATGTCACTTGAAAAAATAGTTGAAACCAATAATAGTGTTGATAACAACCTCAGTTCTGAGAGTGCTTCTCAAGTCTCCACTACAACTAATTCTACTAAACCTACAGAGGCAGCAACGCCTAATTATTCAAAGCTAACAACGGCGAAGCTTGCCAAAGAATTGGGTTTTAAGACGCAAGAATTAAACGATAAATTACTGGCAGTGGGGTACTTACAAGAGCAAGAAGGGGAGCTGTTATTAACAGACGCTGGACGTGCCGCAGGTGGTACTAGTAAGCGCGGTAAATTTGGCGAGTTTTGTCTGTGGGATTCAGGAATGGTCGTTTAATCACCATATAAATTGATAATAAGTCATTACTAGGACAATAATAATGCTAAATCTAATTATGGGGCAAAAAGCCAAGTTCACGGATATTGGTATTGCGCAGCAGTTTACATTGAGTGCACAGTTGACAGCAAATGCCACCGTTATCGATGTGGCTTGCTTTGGTTTAGATGGGCAGCAGCAATTGATAAATGATGATTATATGACTTTTTATAATCAGCCAAGAACGCCGTGTGGCGCTATCAGTTGGCAGTCGACAGCGACTCAGCAGCGCTTTGGTATTGATCTTGGTAAATTACCAGATTCCGTAGATTATTTGGTGTTGACGGCGACTATTGACGGTCAATCGACGATGCGAGAACTTGGTACTAGTAGTGTGACGTTAGAGCAAGCAGGGCAGATATTAGCAACTTATCAATTTGATGGCAGTGCATTTGATAGTGAGCGCGCCATTATGCTATTACAAGTTTATCGTAAAAACGATGTCTGGCGTATTAATGCTATTGGACAAGGTTTTAATGGTGGCTTGAGTGCTTTGGTCACTCATTTTGGTGGTGAAGTGGCTGACGATGAGGCAACAGACAAGCAGTTAGAAGAAAACAAATCACAGAATGATTCTGCCAATAATCCAAATAGTCCATCAACCTCTCAGCCTTTTAATCTAAAAAAAGTAACGCTTGATAAACCGGGTAGCGAACATCGAATCAATCTTACTAAAGGTGGCAACGATCACTTAGTAGTAGAAGCCATATGGACAGACAATGGCGATGCCAGTGCCAATAATGATGATTTGGATTTGCGCGTCGGCATACTTGCGAACAACAGCAAAGATATGAGCTATATTCATGCGCCAGAGCAGATTGGCAGTTTGATGACTATGCCTTACTTACAGCATCAAGGTGATATAAAGGTTGCCAGCATCAATGAGCCAGGCAAAGAAACGGTTTTGGTCAATCCTGATATCGCTAAGCATTATGGTGGTAAAGTTGCACTGGTATTCTCAGTCTATTCTGCGGTATCAAACGGTGCCGTTTCTATTGCCTCACTACAGCCTAAAATGCGCATGAAGTATCAGGATCAGGTGATAGAGTGTGTCTTTAATATCAAAGCATCTCCTAAAGCTAAAAGCAGTTTCGTTTATACCTATGTGATTGGTATCGCGATTATAGATGAAGATGGGATTACCTTGCAGCATTCAGGAGAGACGAGCAAACGTGGCAGCGAAGCGACACCCAAGCTGACATGGAAAGGGGATAAAGTGGGATTAACAATCGATGGTGCAGCCATGTTTAAGCTGAGCTAATATAAGTGGCTGATTAAAGTGTATGTATTGATCCATGCTGTAGACTATTAATATAGTCATAACATAAGCTACTTAATTACTTCTTACTTAATTATTGTACTTAGTCTTCTTAAACCAAAATGGAATAACCGAATTACAATCCATCACAAGACATTCATAACCAGTTTGCTAAGATAGAATAGAGTTTTTGCTGACGCGCTTTGAGTTATTGTGTAGTATTGACTGAGCACGTTCAATAATAATAGAGCGCATGGATACTTTTAGATCATAGCGTTCATTACTAACATAAATAAGGAATTAAGCATGGCACATTTACGTTTAGGCGATAACGCACCGAATTTTGACGCGAGCACGACAGATGGTGATATTAATTTTTATGATTGGGCAGGCGACAGCTGGGTAGTTTTCTTCTCACATCCTGCCGATTTTACTCCAGTATGTACCACTGAGCTTGGTCGCGCAGCGGCACTAAATGGCGAGTTCCAAAAGCGTAATGTCAAGCCAATCTGCATCTCAGTTGACGGCTTAGATGATCACCATGCGTGGGCAAAAGATATTGGTGAGACCCAAGGTACTGAGCTAAACTTCCCAATCATCGCTGACCCTAATAAAGAGGTGGCGAATCTTTATGACATGCTGCATCCTAATGCAAGCACCACTGCAACGGTTAGAAGTGTCTTTATTATTGACCCTAAAAAGAAAGTGCGCTTAATTCTGACGTATCCAGCCAGCTGTGGTCGTAACTTTGATGAAATCATCCGCGTGATTGATGCATTGCAATTGTCAGATGAGTATAATATTGCAACGCCAGTAGATTGGAAAGATGGTGACGACGTGATCATTCCACCAAGTGTTAAAAATGAAGATATTGCCGCAAATTATCCTAAAGGTCATACGGAAATTAAGCCGTATCTGCGTACTACGCCAGCGCCTAATAAATAATAATCTTGAGTTCATGATTTTGATTGAATTCTAATTAAAAAAGCCTCATAGCTTGATGGTATGAGGCTTTTTGCTGTTCAGTTCTCTTTTATTATTATCATGTAACTTGTTATCAGCTCTGCAAGCTACAGCATAAGCTCAAGAAGGCTTTGCTATGATAAGCAGAGTAGGCTATAACTATGATATAGAGTATTAATGCTCGTATTCTATATTCCATACATAGCATCCAATGCCGAGAGTAAAAGCTCACCATAATAAAATATAGCAGCACAAAGTCGCTTTTTAATTCATCTTACAAGGAGTTTGTCATGAAAAAACTATACGTAACTCGTACTGCACCCAATCCACGTAAAGCGCTTATCTTATTGGCATCAAAAGGTATTGATGTAGACAATATAGATGACCTCGATGTGGTCGATATTGACTTTGCTACCAATGAGCAGATGTCAGAGGCATTTACCAAAATAAATCCTATGCAAACCGTACCGGTGCTGACATTGGATGATGGAACGGTACTTAATGACTCGCAAGCCGTCTGTGAGTATCTAGACCGTGTTTATGGTGAGCGCTCGGTAATGGGCAACGATGTGGTACAGCGTGCGCAAGTGTGCTCTATTCGCCGTATTGCTGAGTTTGAGGTGTTATATAACTTCATGCTTGCCTTTCAGCACAGCCATCCATCAAAAGCACAGCGGGTTGAACAAGTACCAGAGTTTGTCGCACCGTCTATCGCTCGCGCCATAAAAGCATTACCCTATTTTGAAAATGCTTTAAAAGGTCATGATTACTTAGTGGGTGATCAAATGAGCTTTGCCGATATCGTCTTATATTTGGGTTTAGATTTTGGCAAAATACTTAAGGTTAATCCAAATGAGCAAGGCGAAAATTTGGCGCGTTTTTATCAAATGATGAATGAGCGTTTTAGCATCAAAAATATGGCAAAAGCCAAGCCTGTTCATATGGATGATTAGGACGCTAAGTGATTAGTATAAATTAACAGCCTTGCATCATTAAAGAAACCTTTAATGATGCAAGGCTGTTTTTGCTAACGTCTATACTAAAAATAAAGAATACATATATTTGGAATTTACTATGAATCTATAAAAATAAACACTTCGTTACAACGCTAGCAGTCATGGGCGTTATAGTGGTCAAATTATTAAGCAATTTAAAAACTTTGATAAACACTATACGACAGACTATACGATTGTAAGGTATGATTTTCATGACACTATCTTTTAAATCCGCCCTATTGCCAAGTATGCTTGCTATAAGTCTGGCATTAGCTGGTTGTCAAGACTCTGCTGATTCAACTGATAATAATATTGAGACGGCTAATGCTACTACTGCTGATTTAGAAAATGAGAATACGACGTTAGATAAGGCGGGTAAGATGAGTGCTGAAGAGCAAATGATTGCCAATATTACGCGTTATCGTTGGACACTTACGTCAGCTGTCAGCAAAGATGATAAGCCATTAGCGGTATTGACGGATGTGAAAGACCAAATACGCCTGTCATTCAACCAAAATCATGATGACAATGCTTTAAGCTATACGGTTGGCTGTAATACCATCAGCGCTGAGTATGAATTAAAAGACTCAACGTTGGCTATCGAAGATGGCATGAGTACCAAGATGTCTTGTGGCGATCTAGATAAAGCAGAAAATGCACTGATGCAATTGATGCAAGGCGACAGTCAGTTAATCTTGGTCAAGGATGTCGAGTCTAAAGATAACAGCTTAGGCGATGCCCCACTGCTAACGCAAATTACCAGTAATAGTGATACCTTGGTATGGAAGGGTCGGCTAACGCCACAAGCAAAATACAATAGTAAAGGCGAAACCTTGTTTTGGGCAGTTAACGCTAAAATGGTGCCCTGTGCAGCCGGTAGCTCAGAAATGTGCTTGCAAGTAAAACCGATTACTTATGATGATCAAGGTATTAAAACCAGTGAAGGCGAGTGGTCAGCATTTAATGGTGAGATAGAAGGTTATCAATATGATGGCAAGCATAACGAAGTACTAAGAATACAACGTTACTCGCTAAATAACAGCGATGCGGCAGAGGAAAGCTCATCAATAGAAGAGTACGCTTATGTACTGGACGCAGTTATTGAAAGCTCAGTGGTCGAATAGAGCCGGATATTTCTTTTCAAATATATAAATTAAATAGTGAAGATAAAAAACACGCGCCTTTTCAGACGCGTGTTTTTTTTATTATAGCTTTTTAACGTAAATTGCCTAAATCTTCTTCAGTTAAACGCCAACGACCCTTTTTCTTAGAAGCACCGCGCCCGCGCATGGAGCTATTGAGCAGCAGTTTGTTCATCGAATGACTTGAGTGCGCGTGGCAGATAGCGCAGGCAAGACCGTCTGCTGCATCTTGCTGCGGGACAAAATCCAAAGTTAATATGCGGCAAACCATCTCTTGTACTTGCTCTTTCGCTGCCGCTCCATAACCGCAGACTGCTTGTTTGATTTGACGGGCGGTATATTCTGATACTTCCAAATCCAGTGCGACCATCGCTGCGATAGCGGCACCGCGTGCTTGCCCAAGCTTCAGTGCTGAGTCAGGATTCTCTGCCATAAATACTTGTTCAATTGCTGTATAAATTGGCTCATCTGCATATTTCAGATGATGCTGGGTGATACGCGTCAAGCCGTTAAAAATACGTTTTAGGCGTTCAGGCATCTCTTTGGTATCGGTACGAATAGTACCTGAATCAATATAGGTGAGCTTATCGCCCGTTTGTCGCAGGATTCCATAGCCGGTCATGCGTGACCCCGGATCAATCCCAATAATAATTGCCATAGATGTTCCATCTTACTTACATTTTGTTTTATGACTTAAAAATCAGCCGTAAGTTTGATAGTATAGCAATCAATCCCCATATACATCATATGTTAGCCATTTTAAGTTGCATGGCGCTTAATTTATTGATTTTTATTTTATAGGACGACGCTTTATGGGTCAGATAGTTGGTATTGCCATCGTATGGTTTATTATTGAGATGCTGCTTTGGTATTTGCTTGCTCAATTTACGAGTGGCTGGTTGGTGTTTATGTGGTTTATTATCGCCGCCGTTATCGGTATCGCGCTGCTACGTAAAGGCATGGCCGCTCTCAATCCTATGGCACAGCAGATGAAAGCTGGCGGTATGATGAATCCTGCGATGCGTCCACAAGAATCCACCATGATTAAAAGTGTTGCCATGGCAGCCGCAGGTATTTTATTACTCATTCCCGGTGTGCTTAGTGATTTATTAGCATTACTGGTGATATTGCCGCCCGTGCAGAAAAAGCTCAAAGACTTTGCCAATAATTACGTCATGAACAATCAGCAAAAAATGATGGAAATGATGGCAAAGCAGATGGGTGGACAAATGGGCGGCGGACAGAATCCATTCGGCGGTGCTGGTGGTATGGGCGGCATGAGTGGTCAAAACCCGTTTGGCGGCGCAGGTGGTATGAATAATCAAAATCCATTTGGCCAGCAACAAAGCCCGTTTGGTAATGTATTTAAGCAGCATACAACGGTTGATGGGACGGCAAAAACCGTTCCCAAAGATGTAAAGAAAATTACCAAATCTGCCAATGATGAATAACTGTATCATAGATAAATAAGAAGGTAATCAAGCATAAAAAAAGCCCCTTTCATCAATGACAAAAGGGGCTTTTTAGTAGTTATCGCTCTTACTTATAAATTTCTTGTACTTATAAATAAAAAAGCGACTGACTGAATATAACAACCGAAGTGCCGCCGTAAGATGGTGACCCATGAACCGTGAAGTTCAGGGCGGATGCGTCACTACCTCGGCAGGTTTCCTGAGACACCGCAAGCGGTGCAGGCATACACAATGAAGCAGTAGGTACCACATCCTGGTAAAGCATTATCGGCTCAGGGAATAAACATCTACTAGCCAACACTTCAGAATATAATTATCTTAACTAATGGCTTGAGTGATTGCAAGTAGGAATTACAGATTACTACGTGGCGTTGATAATTGGCATTGTTTTGATAAAACACTCACTACGTGTTTTATTTATTACAAAATAAGCATTAGTTGATTAAAAGCCCCATTTTTCAGCTATTTCAAGATGTGTGCTAAGATAGAGTACTTTATACATCCTAAGATAGCATTATAGGCGTTCATTCACTTGAGGAGCGGTAATCAATGACCAATACCCAACAACAGTCAGAATCTATTGATGATAATCAGGCACAGCTAGACAATAAGCAAGATAGTGACAATAATAAAAAAGTGCCGCATGTTTTAATGATATTAGATGGGTTTGGGCATCGTGAAGAAGATAAAGACAATGCGATTGCTGCCGCTAATCTGCCAAATTTAGATAAAATTTATGAGCAGTATCCACATGGATTGATCTCAGCATCAGGAGAAGATGTTGGTTTGCCAGATGGGCAGTTTGGTAATTCAGAAGTCGGGCATATGAACTTGGGCGCTGGGCGGGTGCTTTATCAAGATTCAACCCGTATCTCAAGCGAGCTTGCTAACCGTGAGTTTTATAAAAACGAAGCCTTGGTCAATGCGGTAAAGGCTGCCAATACACTTGGCGGCAATGTACATATTATGGGCTTGCTGTCAGATGGCGGCGTCCATTCTCATCAAGACCATATCGAAGCGATGTGTCATTCAGCATTGGTACATGGTGCCAAAAACGTCTTTGTACATTGTTTCTTAGATGGACGCGATACACCGCCTAAGTCTGCAGATAAATATATCAACCGTCTGCGTGATCATATCGAAAAGCTTAATGCTCATTATGAAGGCGGGCGTGTACAGATTGCGACTATTATTGGGCGTTACTATGCGATGGATCGTGACAATCGCTGGGACCGCGTGCAAAAAGCCTATGAGCTACTGACGGAAGGTAAAGCCGATCGTCTAGCAACTCGTGCTGATGGCGCGGTACAAGCGGCCTATAAAGCACGCGAAACTGATGAGTTTATTAACCCGACCGTGGTGGTTGGACGTGATGAGATACCTCATACCGTTGATGACAATGACGCACTTATCTTTATGAACTTCCGTGCTGACCGTGCCCGTGAGCTTGCGCAAGCCTTTGTATTGCCAGATCACGAATTTTCAGGTTTTGCACGCCATAAGCAGCCAAAACTAGCAGCGTTTGTGATGCTGACCAAATACTCTGATGTTCTGGAAAATAATCCTAAAACCAGCATCGCTTATTATCCAACCTCATTGACCAATACCCTTGGCGAATATTTGCAAGATAAGGGTAAAACTCAGTTGCGTATCGCTGAAACTGAAAAATACGCCCATGTAACATTCTTCTTTAGCGGCGGGCGCGAAGATGAGTATAAAGGCGAGACACGTATCCTAGTGCCATCACCTGATGTTGCCACTTATGATTTGCAGCCTGAAATGAGTGCACCTGAAGTGACAGATAATCTAGTAGCAGCTATTGAGTCTGGCAAATATGACGTGTTAGTCGTTAATTACGCCAATGGTGATATGGTCGGGCATACCGGTATCTTTGATGCTGCGGTGCAAGCGGTAGAAGCGCTAGATATTTGCGTTGGTCGTGTGGTGGCAGCAGTACGTGCTGCAGGTGGCGATATGCTGATCACGGCAGATCATGGTAACTGCGAGCAAATGCAAGACTATGAAAGTGGTCAAGTCCATACTCAACATACCACTGAGCACGTGCCATTGATTTATGTTGGTGATAAAAAGGTACAAATACGTAGCGGCGGTAAACTAAGTGATGTTGCACCTACTATCTTGGCATTGATGGATATCGACGCACCTACTGAAATGACCGGTGAAAATTTATTAGTTGCCGACCAATAATCTAGTATTTTTTATATTATCTTTAAACTAAATTTTTTAAAAAGGAGAGCTATTAATAAGCTCTCCTTTTTTATTGCTATATCTCGTCTAACATTTCTTTTAAGTTACTTTCAATACTCTCCTATTCTCAGGAGGGCGCTTAATGCTATCTTATACGCTATTATTCAATAATAACTATATAATAATTCGATAATAATGATGGCTTAACTTTGGGCAAATTTTCAGGTGATTTTTATGCGTTCTATCTATTATAAATGCTTATTCATAAATAAAATAATAGAGCATCCAGTGAGCATGGTATCTAGTCGCTCTAACCTACTAAAACCAGCATTTATCGTGGGTGTTCTAGGGCTTAGTCTTTTTAATATGCAAGCGCAAGCGGCAGTTAAAGTGCCGACTCACACTCGTCACCTAAATCCCACCGCAAGTTTGCAACTTATCAGCTTAAATACCGATAATGTGCCATTAGATAACGGCGCTGATGACTTATCAGATATTGCTGATATGCTCGAATCGGCTGATCAAGCAGAAGATTTAATTGATAGCGTGGCAGATGAAAGTGTGTTGAATGATGACTCTACTGTTATTAACACGGACATTCCTGTTGAAGTCGCACAAGTGTCATTGAATGCGATTTCTCCTGAAACGTTAAAGACTTTTGTTGCTTTAATTGACTTGGTACGACGCGAATATGTCGATACGGTCAATGATGAAGAGCTATTTAATAATGCCATGAGTGGCATGTTGACCAAGCTTGATAGTCATGCTGAATTTTTGGATGCTGAAGCCTATGAAAATCTGCGGGCTTTTACGGAGGGCGATGTCGGTGACATTGGCATCAAGGTTACCTATCAGCCAACCTTGGGCTATTGGGTCATTACTGAGGTCCTTGATGATTCACCTGCTGATAAAAAAGGCATTACCGTTGGCGATTATTTACACCAAGTCGATGAGTTTAAGCTTGGTGAAGATGAAGAGAGCAATGATATCGAGCAGCTTTTGACCGGCATTGCCGGTACGCAAGTAGATGTGGTGACATCCACAGCAGGACGCCGTAAACATACCACCACGTTACAACGTAATAATAGCCATCCTCAACTGATTGAAACTCGTCTTGTAGATGGTATAGCAATTATTCGGCTGCCGGCGTTTCAAAATAACAGCCGCGAAAAATTACTCCAAAGCTTGATTGATTTGGATCAGCCTATCACAGGCGTATTATTAGATTTGCGTGATAATCCGGGCGGTGTACTGGCATCCGCTGTCAGCGTTGCAAGCCTCTTTATGACAGATACCGATGTGGTGCAAATAAAGAGTCGCCAAGCGGATTCACGCACGCTATCGACTAAAGGGGCGGCATTACTTGAAGGTCTGCCAGTAGTGGTACTACAAAATCGTTACTCGGCGTCAGCGGCAGAAGTTTTAGCCAGTAGCTTACAAGCACAAAGACGCGCCACTGTCTTAGGTGAAGTCAGTTATGGCAAAGGTTCAGTACAGTCAGTAATACCGCTTAATGATGAGCAAGCAGTCAAGCTCACGGTTGCCAACTATATGACCGCTTCAGGTAAAAAAATAGATGGTATCGGGGTAGAACCTGATTCTTTATTATCAGGCAGTGAAAGTACATGGGAGCAGCAGGCACTTGATTTGCTTAGACAGAAAGCGCTAACCTCAGGTATTCGGTTTGTACGTCGGGAAGCGCTAAACAACGCTAGTGATAAAAAATCGGATATTAGTAATAACAATAACACCCTCATAGATAATGTCGTTGAAAAACCGACCTCGATGGTTAAAATGAAATAAATTCCATAAAGCCAAAGGCTGAGTGATTACTCAGCCTGATCTTCTGCAATTTCTAGCTTAGTCATGCGATAGCGTAGCGAGCGAAAAGTTGTCCCTAAAAGCTCAGCAGCTTGGGTTTTATTCCAGCCGGTCTGCTTAAGGGCAGCAATAATAAGCTGTCTTTCTTGCTCTTGCAGATAGTGCTCTAACCCTTGTATAGGTAGCTGAACACTAAGGTTGTTTTTTATCGCGCTACTATTTAATTTGTCAATATTGTAATCAAGAGTAGCTATTGACACAGAGCTCTGCGACTTTGCAGGCAATGATTGAGGCTCTACTTCTACTGTAGAAGGCATTGAATCAGAAGCTACCCGAGGGTTCGAAGGCTGCTTCATTGAAGCATAATGATGCGTTATGGTGCGATAAGGGTGAAGGTTAACTGTAGTCTGTTGCTTCACCTCATCCACAAGCGATAAGTCTCTACTGTTACTGCTTTTTATATTTTCTTTTGATGCACCCAATCGTTCTTCATCCATATATTGATTGGAAAAATGAGAGTTAGCCGTATGCTCATTTTGTAGCGCATTAGCACCTTGAGCGTTATGAGTTTTTTGATGGTTATCGAGTTCTTGCTGCGTATCAAAATCAGCTAAGCCAAGATGACTGATATCAATTATCGAAGTTTCAGCCAATGTGATTGCTCGCTCAAGTACATTACGCAGCTCGCGGACGTTACCGGCAAAATCATGCTGTTGCAAACGCTGGCAAGCTTCAGCGCTTAAATAAGGCTGCGATTCTAACTGCCACTCTTCAGTAATCAGTGCTAAAAAATGCGCGGCTAATACCGGTATGTCATCGCGGCGTGCATTCAGTGTAGGTAACTTGAGTTCAATCACGTTAATGCGGTAATATAAATCCTGACGGAACAACCCTGCCTGCACCAGCTGATTCAAATCTTTATGCGTCGCTGACAAGATACGAATATCGACCGGCACCTCTTTGGTATCGCCAATAGCGCGTACGGTCTTTTCTTGAATAGCACGCAATAATTTAACTTGCATTGCTAAAGGTAGGTCTGCTACCTCATCTAAAAACAAAGTACCACCATTAGCCTGCTGAAACAGCCCTTGCTTATCCGCAACTGCACCTGTAAAGCTGCCTTTTTTATGACCAAAAAATTCTGATTCCATCAGCTCTGATGGTATCGCCCCGCAGTTGACCGGCACAAAACTGCCGTCACGCCGCGGACTTAAATCATGAATCAGCCGAGCAACGACTTCTTTACCTGTACCTGAAGCCCCTGATAAAAATACTGGTGCCTGTGAGCGTGCTAATTTTAAAATGGTGTTTTTTAAGGGATGCATCACCGCTGAATCACCAATCAGACGCTCATCAAGCATCAGCTGTTCAGGTGATCGCTGAGGTGTAGACTTGGCAGTCAAGTCTTGTTGTATTACCTTAAGTGCATTCTCAACCAATTGCCGCAAGCGCGGTAGCTCAAGCGGCTTATTAACAAAATCGAATGCGCCTAGCTTTAATGCTTCAATCGCTAAATCCATACTGCCATGCGCTGTAATCACCGCAATAGGTTTACTTGAGCTGGCACTGATATATTTGACCAACTCTAACCCTGAGCCGTCAGGGAGTTTTAAATCGGTGAGGCAAAAGTCATAATCGTTTTCTTGCCAATAGGATTTTGCTTGTGACAGCGTATAGGCAACGTCACTTTTGATACCCATTTTGGTCAGGGTAATTTGCATCAAGCGGCATAAATCTACTTCGTCATCAACGACTAGCGCGGTGGTGGTCATACGTCATCTCATTGTCTTTAACAGTATGGATGCTGTTGAATTAAGCTTTTGTATAGTGATTTAAACTGGCAGTTTTTCTATTTAGATAAATGTTGTGCTGACAACATCACTGTCAATAGCATGAAAAATCAGTCGAAAGCAGGTTTTGTCATGATCAGGAACATACAGCAGTCGTGCATGGTTAGCTTCACAAAATGCTTGCGATAAATAAAGCCCAAGCCCTGTTCCTGTCTTGTCAGTGGTAAAGAATGGATTAAATAAATGCTGCAAATCATCAGCGTTAACACCACTACCACCATCCAGAATATCAATTATAACATCGTGGTCCGCACAATAAATCTCGATCTCCACAAAGGCATGAGGGTGGTCATAACTGCTATGGCGTAAACCATTGTTAATTAAGTTGATCAGTATTTGTTCTAATTGTTGAACATCAAAAGAGATAGTAGGCTGAGTAATGAGGTGTAAAAACACATCATGGCCTTTAAAATAATTATCTAAAAAAATGGGCAGCCAATCAGCAAGCACGATGACTTGTTGATTTGCGCTTCGCTGACGTGATAGTTTCAAAACATCTTCAATAATGCGATTAACGCGCTTGGTTTGCGCAAAGATTATTTTATAAAGCTCATAGTTGCCAGACGTGTCGCTATCTAAAGGGACTAGAGTATGTCCAGCTTTTGCCTCACTTTCGGTAACCTCTTCTATTAATAACTGACTTGCTTGCGAGATAGCTGCCAAAGGGTTCCTGATTTCATGAGCGATACTGGCCGTCAATTGTCCAAGTGAGGCAAGCTTTAATTGTTGTGCACCGGCTTGTTCACGGCGTAAATCTTCTAATATAATAAGCTTGCTATCGTCTTTTAAAGGGATAATATCGACACGTAGCTTGCCCGTGATAGAGGCATTAGCAAGCGCAGGCAATTCATAAATAAAGGTACGCGTTAATCCTGCTGCTACTGATAAGCATGCGTCAAATAATGGCAGATGTTGCTCGCTAAGTTGCCGTTCAAAGTCAACTACCGTCTTTGATTTCTCATCTTTTAGTCTATTATCTTTTGAACTATCATCTTTTCGTTCATGCTCACTGATATTTAGGATACTGAGCAATTGATAAGCGGCAAGATTGGCTAATACCACTTGTTTGCCATCAATGACGATGACTCCGTTGACCATTTGAGAGATGACTTCTTGATTGATAATATCTAAGCGTTTGGCTTCTTTGGCATGGCGAGCCGCTACTTTTTCAAGCTGTACCAAGCGCTGCGATATAGACCAGCTTAATCCACCTACTGCTAAAAAGCTGGCTGACATTAACAGGGCATTACCTAGATTTGCCAAATTCATACTATTAGCAATGGCATAAAAAAACTGCTGGTAAATCACAAAAATAATTGCAAGCAAGGTGATGATTAGTGCTTGTGAGCCATGTAAAAGCATAAAGCTTGCTGCAACCACGACCATATATAGCATGGTCAGCTGTAAATCAGGGGCACCTGCCGTATAAAGTAGTAAGCTTAAAATAATGACGTCTAGCGCCAGTCCAAAAGCCAGCTGCCGGCGCATATGGGTGCCAACGGTATAAAACAATCCAAGCAAGATTAGGCTGAGTAAAACATAAAAACTGAGTGTTGTTTGCTGCAAAAAACTGGGCAATGATGAGCTGCCATCAGAGCGCACCGTAATATATACCATCAGCATAGAAAACAAGCTGACGACAAAGCGATAACTGCTGTAAATAATTCCCAATCTGCGTAATTGGGGCACAGGCAGGATATCATCCTGCTCTAGATAATCGGTAATGACAGCGATAAATTTTGATGCAGATTTGACGGGATTCATGGATTAATAACAACAATTTTTGATAAATAGGATTTTTAATAATTAGGGTTGAATAAGACCATGGCGAATCGCCAAATGTGTCAGTTTCACATCACTATCGACATTCACTTTTTCATAGATGCGATAACGATAGGTATTGATGGTTTTTACACTGACAAAAAGCTGGTCAGCAATTTGTTGTGGGCTTTGGCAATTGACCACCATCATAGCAACTTGTTTTTCGCGATCACTTAACAAATCAAAAGGTGAGTTAGCATTGTCAGACAATAGAACATCCGCTAATTGTTCAGCGACGTCTTGACTAAAATAACGTCCGCCTTGATAGATTTTTTTGACCGCGCGTATCATCTCATCAAGAGGCGTACCTTTGGTAATATAACCATTAACGCCAGCTTTAATCAGCATCGAAGGATACGGCTGCGCTGACATACTACTGACCGCTAAAATCTTGATGCCTATATCTAATTGAACCAAGCGCTTGGTTGCTTCAAGACCGCCGATATTGGGCATATTAACATCTAGCAATATCACATCAGGGCGCAGTTGTTTTGCCAGTCGTATCGCCATATCACCGCTATCTGCTTCGCCGACAACTTCAATATCCGCACTGTCTGACAACATACGGCTGATACCCATGCGCACCAAATCATGATCATCTACTACTAATACTCGAATCATAGTTATACTCTTTTCTATCGGTCAGAATAAAGGATACACGGTTCACTTTAAACCAGTTAAATCAAATTATTAAGCTAAAAAAACCTCATTATTACGCACTATATTTTAATAATAGAGAGGCAATATGGCAGTTAATCAGGTAAATGTAATGCTATATTGCGCTAATGTTAACTAATATTGCTGTAACATCAAGTAAGTGTATTAAATCTTGAATGTGGTGCAGAAATGCCATCTAATTGATTTAGTAGATTAAACTTAAATGCAAACCATGATACACTAAAAATACAAAAACTCTATGTGAGTATCTACAAATACACCTATAAACGCTACGTACGTTGTTGATGTTAGTTAATATGTATCTGGTTAACTAACTAAAAACAGTGCGTAAGCAGGAGGCATAATGAAGCATCTACCATTAACCAAACAGCAATTAATAGCTGCTATGATTTCATTGAGTTTGGGCAGTGTTGCACAAGCGGCACTTACAATAAATGGTAGTAGCGCTAGCTCAGAGTCTAGTGCGCGCCTGAGCTGGGGCGGTGCCGATAGCTTGTCCGAAGCTCGTAGTATTATGTCAAAGTCCAGTAATACCTCTGCCATTAAAAAGATAGATAATGGTTCTGGTACTACGAGTATTAGTAATACGCCGAGTTTTAGTAGCAGTAATAACAGCTATAATAATACCAATAGTTACAACACCACGTACCGCGGTAGCTTTGGTAACAATAACATGATTCCAATCAGCACCGATTCGCGCAGTGTCGCAGTCATCGATGCAGAGACTGGTGAATCTATTTATCAAAAAGATGCTGATATTGCGCGCCCAATGGCCAGTATTACCAAAGTCATGACGGCTATGGTAGTACTTGATGCCGGTCTTGATATGCGTGAAGAAATCACGCTTGATCCAGAAGATTTCGTTGGTCCTAAACGTGCCAGCTCAAACTTGAAATCAGGTGATCGCCTCAATCGTGCCGAGATGCTATTAATGGCATTAATGAAATCAGAGAATCCGGCTGCAAAAAGCCTTTCTCGTAATTATCCAGGTGGTTACAGTGCTTTTATACGGGCGATGAACCGTAAAGCGCAAGAGCTTGGTATGAGTACGGCATTCTTTGGTGACCCAACCGGTCTTGATAAGCGTAACGTCGCCTCATCAAATGACTTGGTGAAAATGGTGCGTGCTGCTGGTAATTATGATGTAATTCGTCGTTTTTCGACCACTAAGAGTTATGACTTTTACGTATCTAACTACGGAAGTGGTAACCGAACTTATAAAGCCAATAATACCAATAGTTTAGTTCGCGATGGTAGTTATCCAATCGGTATCTCAAAAACAGGCTTTATCAATGAAGCAGGTCGTTGCATTGTCATGGAAACACGTGTCAATAATCGTCCAGCTATTATCGTAATCTTGGGTGCCAATAGTTCAGCAACGCGCTTGGGTGATGCCAAAAACATCTTAAACAGTTTGGCAACGCGTCGTACAGTATAAGAGTTAATCTTACTTAAATTTTTATGGCTAAAAAACATTGATAAAAAAGGCTGTTATTCGATATAACGGCCTTTTTCTTATGTCAGAAATTGTGTTGATAAGGATCGTTAAATGAATCAGCCATCAGTTACTACCATTTCTCATAATATACCCAAGCTGTACCTGCTGACCAATGATGATGAGTTTAGTCTTTTATATCAAAAACTAGAAGCGGCATTAGCAACTGGGCTTATTGCTTTACTGCAAATACGACGTAAGCGTATATTGGCATTGCCAAATGGTGAATCACTCGTTTATCAAGAAGCACTACAAATCGTCAGTTTGGCTAATAGCTATAATGTGCCAGTCGTCATTAATGACGATATCACGTTGGCGGCAAAGCTTGGGGTCGGCGTGCATTTAGGTCAGCAAGACGGTGATATTAGCGCGGCAAAACGGTGTTTAGCAGCCAATCAAATCATTGGTCGCACTTGCCATGGCGATGTAACGCTAATTGAAAAGGCAAAAACTGACGGCGCAAGCTATGCAGCTATGGGCGCAGTATTTGCCTCAACGACCAAACCAAATGCTAAACCTATCTCGCGCCAACAGTTAATAGAGGGTTGTCAGCAAGGTATTAATATCTGCGTGATAGGCGGCCTAACAGCAGAGAATATTGTTGAGTTATCAGGTTTGCTTATTACTTATATAGCCGTCGTCGGTGATATTATGGATTTGCCTTTGCATCAAATTGCTAGGCGTTGTGCAGAATGGCAGCAGGCGCTTAGTACATGGAATAATTGAATGCATCCCTTAAAAAATGAATTTGTTAAGGGATGCATTTTCAAATAGCAGCTCAATATTATTCAGCATGTTGCATACATAAAGTCGCATAAGGTAATGCTTGCAGGCGTTGTGGCTCAATAGGCTCGGCGCATACTTCACATTCGCCATAGCTACCATCTTCAATACGACTTAAAGCGTTGTTTACATAGTTCAAACTTTGCTGTGCTTCAACCATTAAATTCTTGCGCATATCATTTTGACGATAAGCAATCGCTTGGTCTTCCCAATGCTCGTTAAGATCATCTTGTGGATTTTGGATATGCTCTTCAATCTTGGCAATTCGAGTTTCATATTCTTCTTTAAGTTTTAATAGTTCTTGTTTAGCAGATTTAAAGTCGATATTCATTGTTTTCTCCTAGTGAATTATTCTTATCATATAATTATGCTATCTATCATAAATTGCCAAATGGCTTAGTACCACCACAAAATGTTAATGAGAATGTCAGTCTCTTTAATAAGATAACTTTTTTCATAAGATAAATGCCTTCACAAAATATTTCTGCCTAGCGCAAAATTTATCTTAGCGAACGTGTGAGTGCGTGCCGGAAAACTGTTAGAATACACCGCCTTAAATTCTTGCTAGATACGCTTTATAAAACCCGCAGCAATAGAATTTAATTAAATAAATTTGCCAAAGATGTAATAAAAACCAATCTTCACACAGATTAATAACAGATGATATATAGGAGCAGGTAATGAATTTTTTGCGTATGAGCGAGCTGAGTTTGACCGATAAAGTGGTGTTGATTCGTGAAGACCTCAATGTCCCTATTAAAGAAGGTAAAGTGGCTAGTGACGCACGTTTACAAGCCAGTCTGCCGACGATTAAGATGGCCTTAGAAAAAGGCGCGGCAGTGATTGTTTGCTCGCATTTGGGTCGTCCGACTGAAGGTAATCCTGAAACCATCTATTCATTAGCGCCTGTTGCTGATTATCTAAGCGACAAACTAGCCGCGCAATTATCAGTGCCTGTTGCTCTTAATAGCGACTACCTTACGCAAAGTGTAACCATCAAAGCAGGCGAGGTCGTATTACTAGAGAACGTACGCTTTAATAAAGGCGAAAAAAAGAATGATGCCGCGCTTGCACAAAAATATGCTGAGTTGTGCGATGTCTTTGTGATGGATGCTTTTGGTACCGCTCATCGTGCCCAAGCATCAACAGAAGGCGTAACCCAAGCGATGCACCAAGCTGGCAAGATTGCTTGTGCCGGACCTTTATTGGCAGCGGAGCTTGACGCTTTAAGCTTGGCGCTTGAAACGCCAGCACAGCCAATGCTGGCTATCGTTGGTGGCTCAAAAGTTTCGACTAAATTAGAGGTTCTGCATAGTTTGGCTGAGCTCTGCTCACAAATTATCGTTGGTGGCGGTATTGCTAATACTTTCTTGGCGGCAAAAGGTTATGGCGTTGGGGCCTCACTTTATGAAGCGGACTTGGTCGATACCGCTCGTGACATTATGACTAAAACCGAGATTTTATTACCTGAATATGTCATCGTTGCCGATAAAAATGACATTGATTTTAGCGATTTTACTGGCTCATTACAAAAAGCTGCCGCTACTATCAAGTCTGTAGACGCTATTGGCGACAATGATATGATATTAGACATCGCACCAGTGAGTGCCATGAAATTGGCAGAGGCCATTGCCAATGCCAAGACTATTTTGTGGAACGGCCCAGTAGGCGTGTTTGAGGTCGATGCTTTCGGTCAAGGCACCAAAATCGTGGCAGATGCGGTTAAAAATAGCCAAGGATTTTCAATTGCCGGCGGCGGTGATACGCTTGCTGCCATTGATAAATATCAAGTGGCAGATGGCGTCAGCTATATGTCAACGGGTGGCGGTGCATTCTTAGAGTTTGTAGAAGGTAAAGTTTTGCCGGCGGTTGCCGCTCTACAGATTAATGAATAATGCCTTAACGAATAGCTAGCAGATGGGTAACAGTAGCCGTACAACCTAGCCCCAATATCTAAGGTAGGCTGTACCGATAATATTTTGACTATTATGCTTATCTTATTGTTTTAAGTACGATAAGCGCAAATAGTCATTGATTATTGTTAAGTGGTAATTATTTGTTTCTATACTGAAAATTGTTATTGCATGTCTAATTTGCACTCTATAAAATAGCGCAAACCATGTATTTGACATGCTTTATTTATGAGGGATTTACTATGTTAAAACGTCATTTATTACTTGCTAGCGTTCTTGCTGGTACTTTTGCAATCACTGCATGTAGCCAAGAAACACAAGATAAAACGGCAGCTGCAGCCGACTCTGCTGGTGAAGATGCTGCTGTTAAAACAGAAGAAGCCGCTGCTAAAACCGAAACTGCTGCTGCTGAAGCTGAAGTGGCTGCTCAAGAAGCCGGTGCTAAAGCTGCAGACAATGCGCAAGAAGCCGGTGCTGCTGCTACAACTGCGCTAGAAAATACTGGCGAAGCGATTACTGAAGGTACTAATAAAGCAGTCGCAAATACTGCTGAAGCGGTTGCTGATGGTGCTACCGCTGTTGCTGATGGCGCAAACGATGTAGCTGTTGATGCAGAACAACAGTACTAAGTCTTATAAAGGCTAATCTATATACATAGCTAAGCAAAATACTTTTTAGTCTATTGATTGATATACAATCGATAGATTATGAGTATAAAAGTTGTTTAGTAAGCCTTTAAAATGTAAAAAAGCCTTGGCAATTGCTAAGGCTTTTTTACATTTTCTATAATAGTTTGAGCGTTGGTAAACCAAAAATACCGCTATAAATTGAAACAGCTTCTTACTAGATGCAGCAATTTTTCTCAATTCTCTTCTTTATCCCATAGCTCTTGTAGGCAGTTTTATAAAATCGGCTATTATTTCTAATAAATTAATGAGTGAAACAAATAGTCAGCTAAGCACTACGAAGCGGTAGCAATTTTTGCTATAATCACGGCGTAATAATAACGATCAAAAAACACGCCTTTGGCTGGCTTATAGAGTGTCACCATCTAAAAGTTAGGTTATAAAGCAAATGGTGTAACCGCATTATTATTAAAAAGTAATTTATTCATACTATCTTCAAAATACTATTTTCAAAATTTAATCAGAGAGCGTTTTATGGCTTTAATATCGTTACGTCAACTTCTAGATCATGCCGCCGAAAATAACTACGGTGTCCCTGCTTACAATGTCAATAACTTAGAGCAGATGCGTGCAATCATGATGGCAGCCGACACCTGTGATTCTCCTGTCATTGTACAAGCCAGCGCCGGAGCGCGTAGTTATGCAGGCTCGGCATTTTTACGTCACTTGATTACTGCTGCTATTGAAGAATGGCCACATATTCCAGTGGTGATGCATCAAGATCATGGTATGTCACCGGCTATCTGCCAGCGCTCAATTCAGCTTGGTTTTTCATCAGTGATGATGGATGGCTCGCTTGGTGAAGACGGCAAAACGCCAATGGACTATGATTACAATGCCAGCGTCACGCGTGAAGTTGTTAAGATGGCTCATGCTTGCGGTGTATCGGTCGAAGGTGAGATTGGTTGCTTGGGTAGCTTAGAGACAGGTATGGCAGGCGAAGAAGATGGTTCTGGCGCAGAAGGCGTATTGGATCATGAGCAGCTATTAACCAGCGCCGACGAAGCTGAGCAATTTGTTAAAGATACTAACGTTGATGCGTTAGCCATTGCTATTGGTACCAGCCATGGTGCTTATAAATTTACCCGTCCACCGACAGGCGATATTTTATCAATTGAGCGCGTAAAAGAGATTCATGCCCGTATTCCTAACACCCATTTAGTCATGCATGGCTCGTCATCAGTACCGCAAGAGTGGCTAAAAGTCATTAACGAAAATGGCGGCAACATCGGCGAGACGTATGGTGTACCGGTTGAGCAAATCGTTGAAGCGATTAAGCATGGCGTGCGTAAAGTAAATATCGATACTGATTTACGTTTGGCATCAACGGGCGCTATCCGTAAATTCCTTGCCGAAAACCCGAGTGAGTTTGATCCACGTAAATACTTTAAAGCATCGATGGTAGCCATGTCAGATATCTGTACCAATCGTTTTGAAGCCTTTGGTTCTGCAGGTCAAGCGCATAAAATTCGTCCAATCAGCCTTGAAGGTATGGTTAGTTTTTACGAGTAAGCTTAATGGTGAAAGATAGTGCTTTATGGTTAGGTAATGGCTTAGCTCATTTTCTATAATAGTCTGTATAAAAGGTCGTTGATTATGATTGGATTGATTAATGGACAGGTGCAGTATTTGATGGCACCGACCGCCTGTGTCATGACCACGTCAGGTGTTGGTTATGATATTGAGCTGCCATTGCCGTCATTTTGCCAGTTGCAACTGAACCAGCAAGCAAGTATTTGGACGCATTTTCACGTTCGTGAAGATGCGCAGCTGCTATTTGGTTTTATCGACCGTAAAGAGCGTGATGTCTTTCGCCAATTGATTAAAATCAATGGCGTTGGTGCTAAAATGGCATTAGCCATGCTGTCTGCTATGTCAGCCGCTGAGCTAAAAATGCATGTCGAGCAAGATTCTGAAACGGCATTAATGCGCATTCCTGGTATTGGTAAAAAAACGGCTCAGCGTTTATTAATTGAATTAAAAGACAAGCTGAAAAATATTGAAGTTGATGACAGTAATTTAGAGTTTATCACTCAATCTGCGCCAGTTTCTCATGAGGGCAGTATCATTGCTGAGGTGGAAGGTGCTTTAGTGAGCTTGGGCTATAAAGAGAAAGAAGCTCAGCAAGCGATTAAAGCGGCCAAAAGTAATGGCGATAATTTTGTAGATACGCAAAGCTTATTAAAGGCCACGTTGCAACAGTTTCAAGGTTTTAAATAACCTTGCTGTTATATGAATAATGATTATTAAAAAAAAGCGACATTAGGTGTCGCTTATTTTCGTTTTGGCGTGTCCTTTATGATGTTTTGCATGACTTATGCGCAGTGTTTGGTTATGCTATTTATATCAATCTCAAGAATATGATTAGCTGTGTCACACTCGCTTAGTCTACTCAATGTAGTACTTACACTTGCTTTCCTTGCTACTCAAATTTTTAGAAATGGTATTATTCCCTAATTTTTTAAATATAATGATAAAACTATGATGCAAGATCGTTTGATTAATCCGCTAGAAGGGGCAGCTGATGCGCCTGATGCCAATATTCGACCAGCATTATTGGCGGAGTATATTGGTCAGCCAGTGGTACGTGAACAGATGGAAGTGTTTATTAGCGCTGCTAGAGGTCGTAATGAGCCGTTGGATCACACGCTTATTTTTGGTCCACCGGGCTTGGGGAAGACAACCCTTGCCAATATCATTGCTCGTGAAATGGGTGGAAATTTGCGTTCAACCTCGGGGCCTGTGCTTGAGCGTCCAGGTGATTTGGCAGCGATGCTGACCAATTTAGAAGAAGGTGATGTGTTATTTATCGATGAAATTCATCGCTTGAGTTCCGTTATTGAAGAGATACTTTATCCAGCAATGGAAGATTTCCAACTTGATATTATGATTGGGGAAGGACCAGCGGCACGTTCTATCAAGCTTGATTTACCACCATTTACCTTGGTTGCTGCAACCACGCGGGCAGGGTTATTGACGTCGCCACTGCGTGATCGTTTTGGTATTGTCCAGCGGCTCGAGTTTTATAATATTGCTGATTTGACCACGATTGTTAGCCGCGCCGCGCGGTTGATGCGTGTGCCGATGAGTGAGGACGGCGCCGTTGAGATTGCTCGCCGTGCTCGTGGTACGCCAAGGATTGCCAACCGTTTATTACGTCGTGTCCGTGATTACGCCCAAGTCAGAGGCGATGGTAGTATCAATGGTGCAATTGCTGGTAGTGCGCTTGATATGCTGGCAGTTGATAGACGCGGGCTGGATCATCTAGACAGACGTTATATTGAGATTTTGCAAGAGCGTTTTGATGGAGGTCCTGCTGGAGTTGAAGCGGTAGCAGCAGCAATGGCGGAGGATCGTGGTACGCTTGAAGATGTGATAGAGCCTTATCTTATCCAACAAGGTTATGTACTACGTACGGCACGTGGTCGTGTGTTGACCCAAATGGCGATTGATCAGATGCTATAAAGTTAGCCTAAAAAATGCGTCTACGTTTAATATTCTAATTAAATGTAGACGCATTTTTTTGCTTTATTTTTTATAGTCTCTATTAAATAGTGGGTAAAGTCTCAGGCCATATCTTACCTGGATTTAAAATATTTTTAGGATCGAGTGCTGACTTTATTGCTTGCATCAACGCTAAGGCATTACCGTGCTCTTGCTGCATATATTTTTGCTTGCCTTGCCCAATACCATGCTCACCAGTACACGTACCATCCATTTCAATGGCGCGTGTTGCTAATCGGCTGATAATGCCGTCAGCGGTGGCGATTTCTTCAGGATTTTCAGTATCGACCAATAACAAAACATGAAAGTTGCCATCACCCACGTGACCGACGATAGGTCCAATCATACCTGACGCTTCGATATCTTTTGCCGTTGCGCTAACGCATTCTGCTAAGCGTGAAATGGGTACACAGGCATCCGTTGATAACGCACTCGCTTCAGGTCGTAGGGCAGAGCTGGCGTGATAAGCATTATGCCGTGCTTGCCAAAGACGCTTGCGCTCGGCTTCATTGGTATCCCAAGCAAAATCGGTACCGCCGAATTCCTCGATGATGTCGGTAAACATTTGCGCCTGCTCAGCGACGCTGGCCTCTGTGCCATGGAACTCTACAAATAATGTTGGCGTTTCAGTCAAATCAAGATTAGCATATTGGTTACAAGCTTTAATTTGCATGGCATCGAGTAATTCAATACGCGCGATAGGCAAGCACATTTGGATAGTGAGCATGACTGCCTGACAAGCATCTTCGATAGTCGGAAAGTGGCAAATACCGCTACCAATACACTCGCTAATACCGAACAATTTAAGCGTCACTTCTGTGACTATACCAAGTGTGCCTTCTGAGCCAATCATTAACCGCGTTAAGTCATAACCCGCGGCAGATTTCTTGGCACGTGTACCCGTTCGGACAATCTCTCCGTTCGCAGTCACTACTTCAAGGGCGAGCACCACATCTTTCATAGTGCCATAACGTACGGCATTGGTGCCTGAGGCGCGGGTAGCGACCATACCACCGATACTGGCATTAGCACCCGGATCTATCGGAAAGAACAGCCCTGTATCACGTAGATAGTGATTGAGCTGCTCATGTGTGACTCCAGGTTGTACCGTTACCGTCAAATCCTCATTATGAACTTGCAAAATCGCATCCATAGTATGCATATCGATACATAGTCCACCATAAGGTGCGTTCAATTGCCCTTCTAAAGACGAGCCTATACCAAAGGCAATCACTGGCATTTGGTACTCATTGCAAATTTTAACGGCAGCAGCGACCTCATATTTATCATTCACTGTCAATACACCGTCTGGCGGCTGATTAGCAAGCCATGTCATGGTATGACCATGCTGCTCGCATATCGTTGCATTGGTACTAAGCTGTTTTCCAAAACGGCTTTGCAAAGCAGTAATAGCCGCGCTGTGGTTTCGTTTAGTAGTTATTAGAGTAGAGGCAGACATAGGTGATTCCTATATAGAAGACATTTTTTACTGAGTTGACGATAAATAAAATAGGCGCAAGCCAAACGATCGTGCCTATTTTTTTGATAAATATGTATTATCGTCAAAGCTATTAACGGGTTAAGCTAAGATCCGCCAAATAACCACTAAAATTGCCAAAATATAAAAGATAGGTGACAGCCAACCAATAACTTGTGTCGCAATCGCAATGAAAATAGCAAAACCTGCTAGCGCTAACCAATCTCGGCGCCGGTCGTTTAGCATATCGGCACGAATTTGTTGAATCTCACGCAATTGACTGTCTTGGCGTGACCCTTGTGAGGCGAGACTTTGCAATCCTTGGTCTAGCAGTTTAGGGATATCGGTCGTTGATAATAAAATCTCTGGCAACTGCTGGCGTAGCTGTTGTAAATTACGCATCGGATCTAACTGCTCTTTAATCCAGCTGCTTAGAATTGGCTTAGCAAGGGACCAGATATCAAGATTAGGATACAAGTCGCGACCAAGTCCTTCAACATGTACCAAGGTTTTGAGCAATAGCATTAACTGCGGTGGAATGCTCATATGATGGCGACGGGCGATATCTAATATTTGCATCAAAACACCGGCGAAATCGATATCGTTAATTGATTTTTGTAGCATCGGACCGACCGTGCGCTTCATATCACGCATCAAGGCATGCTTATCCGCACTTGGTGGTATCCAGCCAGCTCGGCTGACAATATCAACCATCGCGGTAAAGTTATTATTCATTACGGACAATAACATCCGTGCGACGATAAGCTGATCGTCTTTTGATAAGGTGCCCATGATGGCGCAATCGAGCCCGATATAACGTGGCTCGTGTCCCAAGTCAACTTCTGCCATATTGGCAGTCAGGGTATTGACGGGTGGCGTTTCTACAAAGACGTTACCGGGGTGCATATCAGCATGGAAGAAATTATCACGGAATACTTGGGTAAAAAATATCGTTAAACCTTTTTCTGCCAGTGCTGCACGGTTATAACCTAACTGATCAAATACTTCAATTTGTGAGATGGGAACGCCTTGGATACGCTCCATCACCATGACGTTTTTGGCGGAATCATAGACTTCTGGTACATACATCAATGCCGAGCCCAAAAAGTTATTGCGCATCTGCGTTGTGTTGTCTGCCTCTAGGGTTAAATCTAACTCGTTAAGCATGACCTGCCGATAGTCTTCGACAATATCAATGATATGTATCGCCCGAGCCGCTTCGATACGCGCCGATGCCCAACTAGCAAGCTCACGTAGCAATTCAAAATCCGCTACGATGGTCGTACGAATATCAGGACGAACCACCTTTACCACCACTTCACGCCCATCATGCAGGGCAGCAGTATGGACTTGGGCGATAGAAGCAGCTGCTAAAGGCTTCATATCAAAACGTGCAAACAAAGAGCCAATAGATTGACCAAGACCATGCTTGGGATCTTGGATTTGGGCAATCGCAACATCAGAATCAAAAGATTTCACTTTATCTTGTAGCTGTACCAATTGCTCGATAATTTCAGGCGGTACGAGGTCACGACGGGTCGACAGTAGTTGTCCAAGCTTTAAAAACAGCGTACCCATATTTTCAAGCGCGTATTTAATCGCATTAGGCTGATGCTTTTTGCCCCACGCTGCTGGATGCATACGGATTAAGCGCACCAAGGGTTGTAGTTGCGGTGCTTTTTCGACAGAAAAATGGGTGTCAATGCGATAAGTTGCGGCGATACGCCAAAGCTCAAGTAAACGGGCGCGATGAGATAGTAGCATGAGATATAAGTACTCTAGATAAAGTCAAAATAAGGTAGGCGTTGTAAATAAAGCTACTATCTACTATTGGTCAAACGCGCTTGCTCATCTTTGATGGCGGCGAGTCTAGCTTCTTCACGTTCGACATCGGCGCGCAGTTTCAGTAATTGCTGCTTAAGCTCATTTACCTCAGCTGCTTCCATAGGGTCGGGCGCACTATTACCTGCTACATCATTTGCCCAATCGCTAACATCATTAAAGGCGCGTTTGGCGCTATGACGCCAGCTACCTTTAAGCTGCGATATCAATAAATGCAACTGGCTCGCCATCGGCTTACCAATGAATGGCTCAAGTTGTCCAGCCACATCAGGATCAAAGCCTGCGACCAATTGCTTTAATTGCATTAGCACCTTGTAATCGCCTTCAATAGGCAGGTTACCTTCAGTGCCGCGCATCAGATTGAGTAATTGAGCGGGATTATCAACAGTAATAATGCAATCTGGTTTGCTATGACCAAGGCGCGCGCGTTCCATACTGGCTTTTTGGCGCTCATTTATCGTGCCACTTTGCTCAAATACACTCTCGGTCGTTACCGGCTCAAAACGTAAGCGCTCATCGGTAAATAGTACATCCAAGTTGACCTCAGGCGTGCCCATATTAAGGCGCAATACTTTGCCAGCAAGTGGCGCAAGCCCCGCTTTGGTGATTTCGTCACTGGCAATAGCCATATTAATCAGTTTTTCGGCACCGGCCAAAAGTAGAACAGTCAGCATAAGGCTCTCGCATAATTAGTTGAGCGCCTTAAAAGAGCGCATTATTTATAAAGGTCAGTTGACACCACCTTAAGTGATGGCATTTTTGCCGCTATGTTTTAAATTTAATTCATAATTTTAGGCTTTAAAGCCGCGATGTACCGCGACGATACCAGCCGTTAGATTATGATAATCACAATTTTCAAAACCTGCTTGCTCCATCATCTGCTTTAACGTCTGCTGATCAGGATGCATACGAATCGATTCAGCTAAGTATTTATAGCTTTCTGAATCGTTAGCAACCAGCTTACCCATCATTGGTAGCGCTGTGAATGAATATAAATCATAAGCTTTCGATAATGGTTCAAAGACAGGTTTTGAGAATTCTAATATTAATAAGCGACCACCTGGCTTCAGCACACGGTACATAGATTTTAAAGCGGCATCTTTATCCGTGACATTACGTAGACCAAAGCTAATGGTCAGCAAATCAAAGCTATTATCATCAAATGGCGCTAATGTTTCAGCATTGGCAAGGACAAATTCAACGTTGTTACAGCCAGCATTAATTAAGCGCTCACGGCCAACTTCTAGCATTGCCGCATTGATATCAGATAACACGACTTTACCGTTGCGACCGACTTCACGGCTAAAGACTTTTGCCAAATCACCGGTACCGCCGGCGATATCTAATACATGTTGACCAGCACGTACGCCAGATAGACTAATCGCATAACGCTTCCACAAGCGATGAATACCAAATGACATCAAATCATTCATGATGTCGTATTTTTTGGCAACAGAGGTAAATACATCAGCCACACGCGCTTGTTTTTCTGCTTTATTAACAGTCTTATAGCCAAAATGGGTTTCTTCATGACCATCCGTATCAGGCGTATGTGGATTATTAATATCATCACGTTGGTTAAAAAGCGTCTGCTTGGTAGTTTGGGTGCTCGTTTGTGCAGCGCTATTTACGCGACTGTTTTGAGTTTGATTTTCAGCATTAGCATTTGGCATAGTGGTTTGTTGCCCTTGTGGCGTTCCTATGGGTAAATCTTCAACGTGCGTAAAGTCATTGTTATTAATACTAGCAGCAGTGTTTTGACGTGCTTTCACTTGAGCGGTGATACTTTGATTATTGGTGATACTGTCTTGAACCAATTTATCTTGTATATGGCCGTTAGTCGTCGTTGTATTATTTATATGGTCAGTCATCGCGGTATCCTATGATTTATTTTTATGCTTGTTTTTAGTCAGATAAAGTACTGATAGTTGTTGAGACAATGACTCTTATCATACACCAAACGCAGCAGGCTTACCGCCCTTATCCGTGGCATGGACTTCATCAATAACTTCAAGCTCGCGCTCGCAAAACGGTTCGATAAAGCTGCTAACGCTCTTTAGTGGCTTCATGGCTTTAAAGCCTGAATCGATAAAGTCATACAGCGGTTGAAAGTTATAGCGATAGGCGGTGCCTTTAGCCATCGCAAAGGCTTTTTTGAGCATAAAAGAATTTAGGTCTTTGTCAGTACGATAGCACACCTCTTTTAGGTTATTAATCTGTACGCGGCGCTCATCGGCTTCATTGATAGTACGGTAAGCGAGCAGCATTTTTTCTTCATTGACCGCTAAATCTTGTTCCAATAACCACTGCGCCAAATGTAAGTCTAGCTCAATCGCCAAAATAGAAGCTTGAATGCCCATGCTACCGGCTTCTAAAGAAGACTCCTTGGCAAGACGCTCTAGTTTTTTGGCTTTAGGAAGAATACGCCCTAGTTGCTCTGCCAATACTTTAAATTCATCACCACCATACAGCTGCGTTAAAAAATAATCTGCCATTAGCTGGTTTTTTGGTTGCTCAAACAGCGCGCTATGCGTGCGCTTAATACGGGCTTGTTGCCAAGACTGTACTTCGTTAAGTTTTTTGTTTAATGCCACGTCTTCATGATGTGGCAGCGCCCAAAAGCGGTCTAAGTCCTGTTGTAAATTGGCTAAAGCAGACATGCAGGTCATCCTATAAAATAAAAAAGATATCAATAAATAATAAAAAAGGGTAATAAACGGCAAAATGGATAATAAAGGCGCTAAGCGGCGTTAAATTGTATGCTTACAGGCAGCTATTAAACCACGCTCAAAAGATTTTGTTCACCTTAAAAGAAAATAAAGCAGAATACAAATGCCAAACTGTTACATAGCTAGTTACACAGCCACGTTATTCACTAAATGCGCTCAGTGTTATGATAAAAGAGTTGAGCTATTTTAACCCATTAACTTAAAGTCATTAAGCCGTTATTTTAAATCGATGATTCAATCACATCATAGCGAGCATAGATATGAGCAAAAAAAATAATAAAGCAAATGTCGAAGCAGCAAAAGATAGTACTTCGCCATTTGATGAGCAAGTCGTCGAGCATTACTTAACGCCCAATCCTTTGAGTAAATTTTCAATGGATACAGACACGCTGCGGTTGGCATTGGTCACCGCTCAGTTTGCTCTACGAGCGACACGCCAGCCAGCAGAACCAACTACTGATAAAGCCATTGGGCTATTGGTATTAGTCAATGGTATGGAGCAAGCAGGTAAGGGTACTGCGGTAACCCAATTGCGTCAGTGGGTCGATCCGCGCTTACTTAAAGTCGAGGCGATTATTGGCGATTGTCCACTGGCACATCAACCGATTTGGCAAGCGCATACCAAAGCCATACCGCGCCACGGTGATGTGATGGTATATTTTGGTAATTGGTATGCAGATTTGCTTTATAACGTGATGCGCATGGCAACTGAAACTGCAGACAATAGAAAATCAGCGAAAAATATCTATAATAGAAATGATAAAGCATTACCCATTGGGCGGTGGCAAGACTATTTGCGCGAGCAGCTTATTAAATTACAAGCTTTTGAGCAAGACCTTGCGGCAAATCAAACTAAGCTACTAAAGTGCTGGTTTCATGTCGATATAGAAATTTTGGAGAAAAGATTGACTGACGACGAGCCAGATCCACAATTTTTATATCAAATGGATTGGCATGATGCAGCGATAGTAACTAAGTTTAATGAGGTTGCAGCCGAATTATTACGCCAGCAAGGTGATTGGATTATTATCGATGGTGCGGATAAATCACAAGCTGCCATACATTTTTGTCATGAAGTCTTACATGCAATACAAAAGGCGTTGGTCAGTAGCACCGTAGAACACGGTAAAGAAGTTATAGATGTGAAAGACGAAGCAATAAGCCACTATAAGAACTTAAAGAATGAAGTAGCAGATTTTGAAGCAGTTGAAATACCTAAATTACTGACCGATATCGATGATTCAGATATCAATAAATCTGACTATAATAAAGCTTTGGCTAAGAAGCAGGCACAATTGGCAGAATTGCTACGTGCGCGTCAAGGTCGTCACGTGGTATTTGCGTTTGAAGGTATGGATGCCGCTGGTAAGGGCGGTGCTATCAAGCGCTTGGTAGCACCACTTGATCCACGCGAATATCAAATTTATAACATTGGTGCGCCGATGTTATATGAGCTACAGCATCCTTATTTATGGCGTTTTTGGACCAAGTTGCCAAATGAGCAAACAGACCGTATCAGCCGTATCGCTATCTTTGATCGTACATGGTACGGACGGGTATTGGTTGAACGTATCGAGGGTTTTGCCACAGATAATGAATGGCAGCGTGCTTACGATGAAATCAATCGCTTTGAGGCAGATTTGGTAGCCGCAGGAACGATCGTTATCAAATACTGGTTGGCTATCGATAAAAAAGAGCAGCTCAAGCGTTTTGAAGCGCGTGAAGAAACAGCGCATAAGCAGTTTAAATTGACGGATGATGATTGGCGTAATCGTGATAAATGGTCGGATTACGTACAATCAGCGGCAGATATGCTGGCGCGTACCGATACAAAAAGTGCCCCTTGGTGTATCATCGCCACCAATAATAAGCGGCAGGCGCGTTTAGACGTTTTAGACCATGCTATCGAGCAGCTATCAGCATTCGTGACTGCAGATTAATGGTTTAATTATTAAAGTATTTATAAATTTGATATGTTGATAGCATTTATGTTCTAGCCGTTTTAATATAACTCAATGGTGGTTATAGTCCATTTAATATAAGCGCCTAGCTATTTATAACTGTTTGTTTTTTAGATGCGATAAATGAGCGCTATAACATTTAATAGGACTAAAAACACCTTGGCATCATTTTACTAAATGAGCCTATTTTGTAAGCGTATATCTACAGTTACAAATCTTGTAATATCAACATGCATTATGTCTTTATATTTAATATAATAGGCGCGTAATCAGCTCAGCTATTTAACATAGCTTGGCATCATAACAGTTTCTGTTTTATCTCTTATTATCAATATTAGCGTCATGATAATCAAACTCGTAACAGTGACGTTACTATCGCAAATATATAAGCCGCAAGATGCTCTAATCGGATGATTTGGCACTATCACTTGCGGCTTTATAGTATTTTGATTCATGGGTTTTACTATCATCACTCGTATTATTTAAATCAGCTTACGCAGGACGTATCAACGTATGGGTATTAGCAGCAGCTCTACAGGACCCACTAAAGCAGTCGGTTCTATGAGAATCAATCTATTTTTTGGCATTTTACTGATTGCGATGACCGCTTATTTTTTGTGGTGGGGTCTAGATTATACGATGCATCAACAGACGACGCTATTTATTGTAGCGACGGCTTTTGGTGTTTTTATGGCCTTCAATATCGGTGGTAACGATGTTGCCAACTCCTTTGGTACCTCAGTAGGTGCAGGAACGTTAACGATTCCTCAAGCATTGGGTATAGCAGCGATATTTGAAGTATCGGGCGCTGTACTGGCAGGCGGTGAGGTTACCGACACCATTCGAAGCGGCATTGTCGATTTAGATGGTCTGTCCGTTTCGCCAAACCAGTTTATTTATGTCATGCTTTCAGCGCTCATTGCTGCCGCATTTTGGTTATTATTTGCCACTAAGAAAGGTTTGCCGGTTTCAACCACTCATGCAATTATTGGTGGTGTAGTAGGTAGCTCTATCGTATTGGGTATCACCTTAGGTGGTACCGAAATGGCGCTATCAACCGTGAATTGGAGTACGATTGGAACTATCGCTATTTCTTGGGTCATATCACCACTATTAGGCGGCGTATTTTCTTACCTATTATATGGACAGATTAAGAAAAATATCATTGAGTATAATGATAAAACAGAGGCGCATATTGCGACTCTAAAAGACAATAAAAAGACGCTAAAGCAAAATCATAAAGAGTACTTGGACAGTCTGACAGAGTCAGAGCAACTGGCTTACACTTCAGCGATGTTGCGTGATCAAGAAATCTATAAAGATGATGATTGCGTTGTTGAAGATTTAGAAACGGATTATTACAAAGAGCTTTATGAGATTGAGAACGAACGCAGCAATCTTGACACTCTAAAAGCACTTAAGCAGTGGGTACCTATTATTGCGGCGGCAGGCGGTGCAGTGATGACTTCTTTAGTCGTCTTTAAAGGTCTACAAAACGTCAATAATGGTATGACGCCCTTGCAAGGCTTTTTAATCATGGGCATGATCGCCGCGCTCGTGTGGCTGGCAACCTTTATTTATACCAAAAGTATTCGTGGTAAGCATAAAGAGGATTTGACCAAAGCTACCTTTATTATGTTTAGCTGGATGCAAGTATTTACCGCGTCAGCCTTCGCCTTTAGTCATGGCTCCAACGATATCGCCAACGCTGTTGGTCCGTTTGCAGCAATTATGGATGTTATCCGTACCAATAGCATTGCAACAGAAGCGGCAGTACCACCTGCTGTCATGCTGACTTTTGGTGTCGCACTAATCGTTGGTCTTTGGTTCATCGGTAAAGAAGTTATTCAGACTGTCGGTACCAATTTGGCAAAAATGCATCCTGCTTCTGGCTTCTCAGCTGAATTGGCTGCCGCTGCTGTGGTTATGGGTGCATCGACGATGGGTCTACCGGTATCGAGCACGCATACGTTAGTTGGGGCTGTACTTGGTATTGGCATCGTCAATAGAGACACCAACTGGGCGCTGATGAAGCCGATCGCCTTAGCATGGGTTATTACACTTCCTGCAGCAGCAGCCATGTCTGCAATTAGCTATATCGTGTTGGTCAATATTTTCTAGAATTAAAGCTTATAATAATTTAATTTTTGGTGGCAAAAATAAAAAAGCTTATCGATATAATGTCGATAAGCTTTTTTTATAACTGATTAGAGCGTCGGACTAATCGGTACCAAACTGCTTACGCTTTTTCGCAAAGAAGCGATCTAGTCTATCCATCGCGTCTTCTAGATCGAGAAGATTGGGTAAAAATACGAGACGGAAATGATCAGGTTTGTCCCAGTTAAATCCGGTTCCTTGTACCATCAAGACATTTTCTTCCAATAATAAATCCATCATAAACTGCATGTCATCTTCGATAGGGTAAATCTCAGGATCCATCTTTGGAAAGCAGTAAAATGCGCCTTGTGGCATGGTGCAAGAGATACCTTTAATCGCATTCAGTCGCGTCACTGCCAACTCACGCTGCTTGTATAAGCGACCTTTTGTTGAGGTCAAGTCCTTCATACTTTGATAGCCGCCCATGGCTGTCTGAATCGCATACTGACCTTGTACGTTAGAGCACAGACGCATAGAGGCTAGCATATCCAAGCCTTCGATGAAGTCGGTAGCGTCTTGTTTACGACCTGAGACCATCATCCAACCTGCACGGAATCCCGCAATACGGTGGGACTTTGATAGACCATTGTAGGAGAGCACCAGCACATCATCGGTCAAGGTGCTCATCGGTGTATGTTGCATATCATCATAAAGGATACGGTCATAAATCTCATCTGCCATGATAATCAAGTCATGCTCTTTGGCGACTTGAATGATTTGTAGCAGTAATTCATCGCTATATAGCGCACCCGTTGGGTTATTAGGGTTAATAACCACGATGCCTTTGGTTTTGCTGGTGATTTTAGATTTAATGTCTTCAATATCAGGATGCCAGTTGTCTTCTTCATTACAGCGATAATGCACCGCTGTACCGCCTGCTAGATTGGCAGCTGCTGTCCAAAGTGGGTAATCTGGCATAGGAACCAGTACTTCATCACCATCATTCATCAAGGCTTGCATGGTCATGACAATCAGCTCAGAGACGCCATTACCTAGATAGACATCACGGACATCGACTGCCGATAGTAGACCTTTTGACTGGTAGTATTGTAAGACAGCTTTACGGGCAGAAAAAATCCCTTGCGAATCTGAGTAACCAGTAGCTTCAGATAGATTCATCGCCACATCGCGCAAAATCTCATGCGGGGCTTCTAAACCAAAAGGAGCAGGGTTGCCAATATTCAGCTTCAAGATACGTTTGCCTTCGGCTTCCATTTTATTAGCAGTTTGTAGCAGAGGACCACGAATGTCATAGCAAACGTTTTGTAACTTATCAGATTTTTTAATTTTGCTCATAGAGGGACCACTCATTAGGTTGTTTGGTGAAATAATGCGGGGAGTAGAGGAATGTGCTTGTTGGATTTGAGTGTCGCTATGAGTGGATTCACCGGAAGCGACTTTTTCATCGGTACTATCGGCTGATAAATCGTTTGAATGGATATCTTGATTGCTGTCACTCTCAAGCTCACCGCGCAATAAATAACCTTCACTACAGCCTAAAATGCGTGCGAGAGTAGGTAGCTTAGATGAGACAATGCCATTGGTTCCACGCTCCCAATTAGAGATGGCACCGCGACTGACTTTAGCGCCAGCAGCGGTCATTGCCTGTGCCAATTGCTCTGCTGTCATTCCTTTGTCACGGCGTAGCTGTACCAGTCGTTCAGCTTGTGTATCCTTACTTTTATTATCAGCTATCATCATGCAATCCCTTTTTTATTCAATAACTTTGTTATAACCAACTACGAAAGATGATATAAAAACATTGGTTTTAATCAAGTTCTAATGCAAGATATTATTGCATGCATAATGATAATGCAAGTAGAAAAGCAAGTTATTTTAACGCTATAAATAAATGCAAGATATTCTTGCAAAGAAGATGAAATGAGTTCTTTAGCGTTTTTGTGGTCACAAAAATATCTTTAATAAAATGATGAAGCCATGATGTTTAAGTTGGTCATATACACATTGAATACCGTTATCTCTATTACTTCTGCCCTTAGTAATGCCCCAAAATCATTGTTCATATTTTGCTTATTTATGTTTTGTACAGGTTTCAAGCTATCACTTAGTTTTGTTAGGTTTATTGTAAGGGTTGCCTTGAATAATAAGACGTTAACCAAAATATAAAGCCCATCGTTTTTATAAAAAATAACGATAAAGCTATTAATAATAGTAGATAAGATCATAATTAATTTAATAAGGATGCATCATGCAAGATAACCAACTTAGCAAAGAAGAAATCAGCCAACTTACCGAGGCTGACTGGAAAGAGCGCCTAAGTGCTGAGGAGTATCATGTGCTGCGCGAGAAGGCCACAGAACGCCCATTTACCGGCGTTTATAACGATATGAGCGACAAGGGCATCTATCGCTGTAAGGGCTGCGGTGCGAGCTTATTTGAATCAGACAATAAGTTTGATGCAGGTTGCGGCTGGCCGAGTTTCGATCAAGGCATCGAAAATAGCGCTATTGATGAGCATGTAGATGACTCATTGGGTATGCGCCGTACCGAAGTCACTTGCAGCAATTGCGGCGCGCATTTGGGCCATGTGTTCCCTGACGGTCCACGTGAGACCACTGGTATGCGCTATTGCATCAATTCGTTGTCTATTGATTTGGATAAATCTGAGTAATAAGTCGAAGATAGCAAACCAGTTGTTAAGACAAGATCTGTAAATAGTAGGGTTGAGTGTATAATTTTTCCCTACTCATTATTAATAGCATTAACTCTATTAAAAACGCCTTAACTAAAACATATAGATAATAAATCAATTTAAGGATACGTCATGACTACAATTTACGATTTTACGGCAGAGCATATGGACGGCAGCCCGCAAGCATTTTCTGATTATAAAGGTAAAGTATTACTAATCGTCAATACCGCCAGCAAATGTGGATTTACGCCGCAGTTTGAGGGATTGGAGGCACTGTATCAGCAATATAAAGCGCAAGGGCTCGTCGTTATTGGTTTTCCTTGCAATCAGTTTGGTAGCCAAGATCCCGGTAGTAATGATGAGATAGGGGCGTTTTGTCAAAAAAATTACGGCGTTAGCTTTCCGATGATGGCAAAGATTGATGTTAACGGTAAAGATGCTCATCCAATTTTTGAATGGTTAAAAAATCAAAAAGGTGGGTTATTGACAGATGGTATTAAATGGAATTTCACCAAATTTTTAATCGATAGCCATGGACAAGTCATTGACCGTTATGCGCCAACGACCAAACCTGAAGCGATTAAAACGGATATTGAACAAGCTCTAGCGGGCAAGTAAATTTTAAATCAGAAAATTATTGGTTTTTTATGAAAATATAAAGCCAATAAAAACAGCTACTTGTTAGAATAATGAATAAAATATCAAAAAATAATCAAGAAAGCAGTAAATACTGTTTGACAGCCATGAGTAAATCTATATAATACACACCCACAGCAGCAGAGCTTAGTGACAAACTTAGAGCTCAGTTGATGTTGAATAAATTGCCTAGCAATTGTTCGAAGGGTGATTAGCTCAGTTGGTAGAGCGTCTGCCTTACACGCAGAATGTCGGCGGTTCGAATCCGTCATCACCCACCACTATTTAGTATAGCGTTACTTATTAAGTAATAAGCTAAGTGGTTAAATAAACTAAGTACGACCTAAGCAGCGGTAGTTCAGTTGGTTAGAATACCGGCCTGTCACGCCGGGGGTCGCGGGTTCGAGTCCCGTCCGCTGCGCCATATTTAAAACTTACTTTTAATACAAAAGTTTCAACCTCAAGTATTTATACTTGAGGTTTTTTTGTGTCTGCATTTTTATTATGAATTTTTGTTTGTAGGAACCACCTATTTTCCATATTTATTACCGACCAGTACGCTGTTTTCTCTTACCGCATTAGAAAGTGGTTTACGTTCAAGCAGTAGAGCTATTTAAAAATAGGTAACCAACGGCTCATTGACCAAACGCTGACCATTTTGTGACTGCTTTTTGACAAAGATTGACGAAAGTTGGTGGCAGTAATCGATTACTTAAATTCATGGTAAGTATAAATTTTTATTGTCAATGTATCTCCGATGACTGCGCGGTCAATTTATATTTCTAAATATTATTACGTTTTTACAAAATAGCTGTCTTTTTACAAAATTAATATTCTTGACCATTTGGTCAGTTATTTTAATGAAATCATAAACTTAGCTGATATCAAGCACTTAGAGTGCTTTTTATTCGCCTATCGAGCGGAAAATTGCAGTTGTCAGTCCTCATAAAACATGCTTAACTGTTTCAGTATGTTAATAATTGCTGCAGAAATAGTGATTTTTAAAAAGATCGCCGAGAATATTTCTGCACCTTTATTAACATTTTTTATAATGTTTAATTTTACTAAAGGCTAATAGCCTTTTCTCTCTAGCAGTGCGGGTGCGTTTTGACAGGAAGTTAAACCCCGTTGATAGCCCTTGATAGTTAAGCCTGCTAGGCGCCAACGACCGTAAATAAAGGAATACTACTGTGCGTGATCATTCATCTTTAAGCCTCAAATTGATTAAAAAGCCATTAACTTGCGCGATTGTTGCGATTGCCGCTTTGGGCGCCATGAGCAGCAGCCAAGCAAAAATGCTGTTTGGTGGTACCAGTATTTCAGCACTCTATGGTACTGACTATGAGCTAGTACCAGACGAAACCTTGACTACTATGACTTTGGAGCATGCCTCTACACATACTTGGGGTGGCGTGTTTTTCTTCGTCGATCGCCATCAAGGTAAAGAAAACGCTGCAGGTAAAGAATTTAAAGAAACCTATGGTGAACTTGCGCCAAAGCTTAAGCTTGCAACCTTTGATAATAGTTTTATTAAACAAGTTAACTTAGCGGGTCAGTATGAATTTGGCTCGAACAGTAGTGGTTTTAGTCAAGACAACTATCTAGTTGGTTTAGGTGTAGATATGAATGTACCAATTCCAGGTATGAAATATGCCTCTGCATCGCTATATCATGCTTTTAATGATAAAGACAACGCCGATGATCAACAAATTACCGTCACTTATGGTTGGGAAAAGAACAACTTTGTAGTTGATGGCTATATTGACTATGCATTTAATAGTGAAGATGATTCTGTTAAAGACAATATCCATATCAATCCACAAATAAAATACAACTTACAAGAAGTATTAGGTATTGATAACCGCTTAGAAGTCGGTATGGAATACAGCTATTGGAAAAATAAATATGGTGTTGATGGCGTAGACCAAAATGCCGCGAGTGCCTTAGTTAAGTACCATTTCTAAACTGTTATTGAATTTAAATCTCTAAATAAAAAAACCTCATTTATGAACTGACCCCCGAAACTTGGACGGTTAATTAAAGATAGGACTGGGTTCTGTATTGCACAGGGCTCAGTCCTTTTAGTTTAAGCTGAATTCTTTCATAATTG
>NZ_CBCPJH010000019.1:0-67014 GCF_965118485.1 Psychrobacter glacincola
CTTAAAGCCTACCTTTAATCAGAAGACTGCCATGATGTTACGAATTGTATCCACAGTTTTTTAATCCTCTTTAAAGCAGTATGAATCGTTATTCGGCTCATTTAGCGCTAATGCCAATAAATATAACGCTACTTTATAAAAACCACTAATATAGTCTTAATACTATCTTTAATGAGAAGATGTTATGAGTCAATCACGGCGTACTATTGAACAGCTGCTAAAGCGCGGTATTCTTCCCATTGTAAATGCAGATCTAGCCTCAACTCAGCTAGAGATTTACCCAAGCAAGCGCACATGGCTTTTCTTTTTTGATAAAGCGCTGCTCATTATCGGTATCGTAGCGTTGGTACTATCCCTTGTGTTTTTTGTCGCCTTCAACTGGCAACATATGGGCAAAATGGGTAAATTCACTTTGGTTGAAGCAGGATTGGTTATTAGTATTGCGCTTTATGTGGCACTATCTTTTCGGCGACGATTTCGGCTGATTCGACAGTTATTATTGCTTATCGTTAGCGTGATTACTGGTAGCTTACTAGCGCTATTTGGGCAGGTATATCAAACGGGCGCGGATACTTGGCAGCTATTTTTTGGCTGGGCAGTATTGATTACACCTTGGGTGGTTATTGCCCGCTTCCCTGCGCTCTGGCTGTTGTGGTTAGGGCTGATAAATGCTGGTGTGATGCTATATCTTGATGTGGCAGATTTGTCATTTATCGATGTTATCAATCAAAGTATTGCTCAAGTATGGCTTCTAGCGCTGATTAATTTTATCGCCTTCAATACGTGGCTGATTAGTATGGAAAAGCAAAAACCTCAAACAGACTCGACCCATACCACGCTCACCTCTCACATTACTCCTAAAATGAATAGGCAGACTAAGTCGAGCTTGCACTGGAGCACTTATGTCGTCGGTTTACTCAGTACTTTTCTTACTACCTATTTGGCGATTGTGCCTGTATTTGAGAATGGAAATAGCTTAGCTATGCTTATCGCTGTTATATCTTGGCTTGGCTGGTGCGGATTTATACTGTGGCGCTTTTATCAGCGTCGAATCGATTTGCTGATGCTCACTTATCTGTCATTTTCTATCATTAGCGTGGTGATGTTTTGGGTAGGAGAATCGCTATTAGATGACTTCGATGCCGGTGGGTTTTTAATCTTAACCTTACTATTGATAGGGATGAGTTCAGCAGCGGTCGTTTGGCTACGTAAGGTGGCTCGTTTAAATCACGAAAATAATCTGTCAAGTAAGGTAGCCCGAGGTGATAACTATGAATAGTGACATAGACAATAAATACCCAGACACCACTCTTTTACAGCTACAACAGCTTGGGCTGATTGATGCAAATGCTATTAATAACGATGCTCAGTCTAACCAAACCGTTAATAATAACCCTCAAGACGATAGCCCTTGGTTTATACAAGTATTTTTCGGTTTTAGTGGCGTTTTAGCCAGCTTATTTTTCATTGGTTTTTTGACTTTGATGCTACAAAATACGGGTGCGCTTGACAGCGCGATAGTAACTTTTTTGATTGGCATGTTATTAAATGTGGGCGGCTTTGTGTTATTCAAAAGCCAACTGACCAAGCGTAGCATGTTTTTAAATAGTTTGGCTTTTACGGTCAGTGTTGCAGGTCAAGCTTATGTGTTTTATGCCTTAGTCAATAATGATATTGAACCTCCCTTTGGTATATGGCTGTTTTTATTACTTCAAAGCGCTGTGACTGTTATTGTGCCAAATTTTATTTACCGACTATTGAGTAGCTTGGTTGCTCTGGTCTGTATGGTTTATTTGCTTAACTACTATCATCTACCTGAGGTCAGCTTGGGGTTATTGGCGCTGATTACTATCGTCAGTAATCTGCAACGCTATCGGCTATTACAGCTTACTTCTATTAAATGGCGAGCGGCTTTTTTTGACACGATTAGAGCTGTTGCTTACGCCAGCGCGCTTATGTTGCTATGCGTCTCGGTATATTTTATTGCTGCTGAATATGGAAATAGCTTCGTTACTTCTGATGGTTATAATGCAGCTTTCAGCTACAACTATTATTTAGCCCAAGGGCTGCTCACTGTTACCAGCCTTTATGCGGCTTATCTGATACTGCGGCGCTATCAAGTCAAACCACTATCCTCAGCAAGTATCGTTATTTTCTGCGCCATCGTCGTACTTGGTATCATGTCAATCTACGTCTCAGGGCTACTTGCAACCAGCCTAATCATCGTCATCGCGATGGCCAATAGTCAGCGCGTGCTATTGGGTCTCGGCATTTTTGCCTTGGTCAGCTATATTTTTTGGTATTACTATCAGCTTGATACGTCATTACTAGTAAAGTCTGGCTCTATGCTGATCATTGGCATCGTTATGCTGCTCACGCGGTGGCTGTTAATAAGTCGCTACTTTGCTAATGATAAACAGCGGATGAATGCTGCCGATAATAAGGAGCGTCTGTCATGAATAATATCAGTGATAAAGCCTTGCTTCAAAAGCAACTGACTGAAAAGCAGCCATTTTCTTGGTTACAGAAACGGGTCTTTTGTATCGTCATTGCTCTACTTGGATTACTGCTAATATTGGTAGTAATGACCATTAATGTCGCAAAATACGAAACCCATCTTGCCACTGGTGATACCGTGTTATTAGCGCTTGCCCCTGTTGATCCGCGCGGCTTTATGCAGGGTGATTATATGGCGCTTAGCTATGCGCTAGAGCGTGATATTTTTGCAGCGTTGCGACCAGAAAAGCCTCAAAGCGACTTAGATAATTCTGAAAATTTAGAAAGTTTGCAGCCAAATTTCCAACCTTATGAACCCAGTCAAGGCTATGTGATTGTAAAAATTGATGTCAATAATGTTGGGCGTTTTGTACGATTGGGTGATAGCAATAGTGATGCTAATAACAATAATAATGAAAAACTAGCCGCAAACGAGCGAGCGATCTATTATCGTATCCGTCACGGCAGCGTACAACTGGCAACCAATGCTTTCTTTTTTCAAGAAGGCCATGCCAAGGCGTTTGAGGCAGCAGAGTACGGCTTGTTTCGTATCAACGATAAAGGCGAGCCGTTATTAACCGAGATGGTAGATAGTAATTTTCAGATTATTAAAGGTAAAGCCGAGTCAGCTGTCGACTCCTCTCCTTAAATAATAAAAGCTGGCCAGTTAATAACTTTCATTAACCAAACTGATATTGTGATAGCTATGCACGACTTGTTACTGTTACTGGTGGTTTTTAATTATTCACCCAAAAAATAAATAAAGGAATGACTCATGTATAGCGCAACTTATGACCATTTTGGTAAACCTGCTGAAGTACTTAGCTTAGGCGACCGCCCTACTCCAGAACCCAAAGCCGACGAAGTCCGAGTCAAAACCATCTTAGCCTCTATTCATAATCATGACCTCTTAACCATTCGCGGACAATATGGCTTTAAGCCTGAAATGCCTGCTATCGGTGGTTCTGAGGCCGTTGGTATTATCGATGCGGTAGGTGATGACGTCACAGACCTCAAAGTCGGTCAGCGTGTTGCAGCCGCTAGCGTTCAAGCGACTTGGGCAGAATATTTCGTTGCTTCAAAAGATATGGTATTTCCCGTACCCGATAGCTTAGACGATGAAATGGCGGCGCAATTAGTTGCCATGCCGCTCAGCGCGTTGATGTTGATTGAGTTTTTAGAGATGAAAAGCGGTCAATGGATTATTCATAACGCAGCGAATGGTGCAGTCGGTAAGTCGCTTGCGATGCTAGCAGCAGCGCGCGGAGTCAAAACCATCAATCTAGTACGCAGTGCCGATTCGATAGATGAATTAGAAGTGCTAGATATTAAAAATAATATCAATACGTCAGACGATAACTGGAAAGAGCAAGTAAAACTAATTATTGGTAACGACAAAATCAGCGCTGCCGTCGATTCGGTGGGCGGAGAAGCCAGTGGCGATTTATTATCGTTACTCGGTCATGGCGGCGTATTTGCCGTATTTGGCGCGATGTCAGGTAAGCCCATGATGCTTAACCCTACTGATATAATTTTTAAACAAGCGACGTTAAAAGGATTTTGGGGCAGTAAAATCAGCCAAGAGATGAGTGTAGAGAATAAGCAGCGCTTAGTTGCAGAGCTGATAGATCGTGCAGTTGATGGCAAATTAAAACTACCCGTTGAAGCGGTATTTAATTTGGCAGATATCTTAAAAGCAGTTGATGGAAAAATACAGGCTGAGAAAAAAGGTAAGGTGCTTTTGAAGCCTTAAACTTTAATCTTAGTTTGGAGTTATTAGCAATGGCGGCGTTCTATATTTTGGGATGCTGCCATTTTTTTGATAGATGAATTAGAGCCAGTAAGGAATGATATAGTTAGGAATCAACTTTAATTGTATATTTTTCATAAAAAAATATATCGAGGTTAAAATGTTTGAAGTCGGGAAAGTTTATAACCGCCGCATAGATATACATGGTTTATATAAAGGTCAGCAATATGGCGGTATAGCGACTCCTGCCGCTCATCCTTATGTGTTTATTTTCACTGGTGATGCTGGCGGAGAATATGGCTATATAGATGGTTTTGATGCGAATGGTATCTTTAGATACACTGGTGAGGGACAAGAAGGTCATATGAAAATGACCAAAGGTAACTTAGCAATCCGTGATCATCAAAACAATAAAAAGCAAATCTTGCTTTTCGAATCCGTGTCCTCAGGCTATGTACGGTTTGTAGGGTTCTGCAATTATATCAGTGACCATACCGAAGAACGGCCAGATAAAAATGGTAAGATTCGTGATGCTATCGTCTTTCATTTGGATATTATTAGTAATGTATATTCTGATATAAATCAAAAAACAATTCATAATGTGGTCGAAGCACCAAAGGTATCTTATATAGCTAATCATACAATAAAGCCTAGTAAAGGTAAGTCGTTACAGGAATTGCGCGATATTGCATTAAGCGAAACACCAACTCAAGCAACTACTGAAGAAAAAATTCAGTCTATTAAGTATCGGAGCGATGCCATCAGATTGTATGCAAAGAAAAGAGCAGATGGCACATGTGAAGGCTGCAATGAGTTAGCACCATTTGAAACTAAATCCGGCCCTTATTTGGAAGTACACCATTTAATAAGGTTGGCAGACGGTGGTCCAGATAGACCTGAAAATGTCATTGCACTTTGCCCTACCTGCCATCGTAGAGCTCATTATTCAATAAATCATTTAGAGTTTAATGATGAGTTAATAATCAAGGTTTCTAATATCGAGGCGAATATAATCTAAGTAGATGTTCACAGAGAATAAAAAACACCCAACCAAGTTGAGTGCTTTTGTTATTTTAGCTAAAGACTAAGTAGATTTATTCCCACTCAATCGTCGCAGGTGGCTTGCTCGACACATCATAAGTCACGCGAGATACTTCCGCGATTTCATTCATAATGCGATTCGATACGGTTTCAATTAAATCATACGGCAGATGGGCAAAGCGCGCAGTCATAAAGTCTACAGTCTCAACCGCACGTAGCGCAATCACCCACGCATAGCGGCGACCATCACCGACCACGCCGACCGATTTAATCGGTTGGAATACCGCAAACGCTTGCGCAGTCTTCTCATACCAGCCTGATTTTTCTAACTCTTCCATAAAGATTGCATCAGCAGCACGCAAGATATCAGCGAATTCTTTGGTTACTTCGCCAAGGATACGCACGCCCAATCCTGGTCCTGGGAACGGATGACGATTGATCATCTTAGCCGGTAAACCAAGGGTAATCCCGAGTTTGCGAACTTCATCTTTAAACAAATCACGTAACGGCTCAACCAATTCAAACGCCAAATCATCTGGCAAACCACCAACATTATGATGGCTCTTAATCACATGCGCTTTACCTTGATGCGACTTGGCTGATTCAATCACGTCTGGATAAATCGTACCTTGTGCCAAGAATTCGATGACTTTACCATCGCTTTGCTCGCTGATTTCACGGGCACTATTAGCAAAGACATCGATAAAGGTTTTACCGATGATTTTACGTTTGGCTTCAGGATCAGACTCGCCAGCCAGTGCAGTTAAGAATAACTCTTCAGCATCAACACGGATGACTTTTACGCCCATGTTTTCAGCGAATACTTGCATCACTTGGTCGCCTTCGTGTAAACGAAGCAACCCAGTATCAACGAACACGCAAGTCAGCTGATCACCAATCGCTTTATGCAACAATGCCGCCACGACTGAACTATCGACACCGCCTGATAAACCAAGCAATACTTGCTTGTCACCGATTTGCTTTTGCAATTGTGCAATACGCATATCAATAATGTTATCAGACGTCCAGCTACCAGCACAGCCACAGATATCATGAACAAAGCGTCCAAGTAACGCAGAACCTTGCGCGGTATGGGTGACTTCGGGATGGAACTGCAGACCATAATAATGGCGCGAATCATCAGCCATAATGGCAATCGGGCAGCTTGGCGTACTGGCAACGATATCAAAACCTTGTGGCGCTTCAATGACTTTATCGCCATGACTCATCCAGACATTTAATTTACCCGCTGCGTCTTCGATGCCATCTATAAGGGTAGATTTACCATCGATATTGATAGTCGACGCACCAAACTCATGGATATCACTGGCGTGGACTTTGCCACCGAAACGCTCTGCCATGGCTTGCATACCGTAGCAAATACCCAATACTGGTACGCCTAAGTCGAATACGGCATCGTTGATACGCGGGCTGTTTTCAGCATGTACGCTCTCAGGACCACCCGATAAGATGATGCCTTTTGCGCCAAAATCGATGATGCGTTGGGTGTCGATATCAAACGGGAACATCTCACAAAATACCCCTGAATCGCGTACACGGCGGGCGATTAATTGGCTATATTGTGAACCAAAATCGAGGATTAAGATGCGATCTTCTTTAATAGTAGGTATTGCAGGAGTGGCAGCGGCAGTGGTCATAAATCGATGTCCATCAAGAAAAAATTAGTGCCCCATTTTAACAAGTTTGAGCCCATTAATGGCTATTAGATGGTTAATTATTGATTATTTTTGCGAGTTATTAGGCAGTGATAAGAATAATACTCTTAAGCGAACACTAATAATGACGCTGCAGAGCAAAAGCTATGAATTTTTATTATACAAATGACGAGTCTATATAAAAAATTTGTTTATATTGTGCTATGCTCGAACGATAAAACTCTTATCTTTAAGACTGCCTATTTAACGTAAGAGCTTAATATCATATGTATTTTATGATAAATCTTAGCTAATGATAAGCCGTCAGGCTGAGCCAATATTGACCCAACATTATCCGAACTCTTAATTATAAAAATCGACAGGTATGTCCCTATGAGCAAAATCAAATCTCTTATTCGTAAAACCACTACGCCTACCAATACCAACAATCCTATATTAGATGACGTCGCAAAAAGTGATGCGCCTATTAACATGACCGCTAACACGCCGATAGAGCAAACGCGTTGGAATGGCTGGGGCAATATCAATATCAATAAAAAAGTCTCAGCGCATGGGGCGAAACTGATTAAATCACACATAGGTAAAACCAAAAAACTAAACTCTGTCAGTTTGGCACAGGTACTCAAAACTGTACCCAAATCACGCTTGCCTGCTGCCATTACTGAGTTAAAGACAGTATCTATTGATCAAGAAGATAGACTCAGACATGCGCGTGGACAAAGCTTTCCTGACTGGATAGCTATGCATGGTGGCGACTTTGAGGTCTTTCCTGATGGAGTCGCTTTTCCTGAATCAACGGCTGATGTCGAAACCTTATTGAAACTGGCAAGCGAGCACGACCTTATTGTTATTCCTTTTGGTGGCGGCACCTCAGTCGCGGGTCATATCAATCCACAAAAGGGTTCACGCCCCGTACTTACCGTTGCCATGAGCAAGATGGCTCAGCTTATTGATTTAGATAATGAGAGCCAAATTGCTACCTTTGGCGCAGGCACACAAGGGCCAGCAGTCGAAGCGCAATTGGACACGCACGGCTACCGTTTGGGACATTATCCTCAGTCTTGGGAGCTATCAACCCTTGGCGGCTGGATTGCCGCGCGCTCTAGTGGTCAGCAGTCATTGGGCTATGGGCGTATCGAGCAGATGTTTGCTGGTGGTACTTTGGTGACCCCAAAAGGGATTTTGAATATAGCTGATTTCCCAGCGTCAGCGGCAGGCCCTGATCTACGTGAGATGATGATGGGCACTGAAGGTCGCGCTGGTATTTTTACCGAAGTTAAAATGCGTGTGCAGCAGCAGCCTGAAGAAGAGCTATTTAAAGTCGCCTTTCTGCCTAACTGGGAAGCGGGTAAAGAAGTACTTAGACAAGCCGTGCAAAAAAACGTTCGCTTATCGATGCTACGCCTAAGTAATGCGGTCGAGACTGACGCGCATTTACACTTGGGTACGACACCCAGCCAATTTTTAGCGATTAGTACTTATCTTAAAGCGCGCGGACTCAGTTCAGATAAAGTCATGCTCACTTATGGCGTATCCGGTGATAAAGCACAGAATAAACTGGCGCTGACGCAGTTTAATAAGCTATTAAAACAGCAAGGTAGTGTCACTGGTAAAATAACCGATATCATGGGTAGTGTATGGGCGCATGGACGCTTTAAATTTCCTTATTTACGCGGGACACTGTGGGAAAAGGGCATCATGGTTGACACCTTTGAAACCGCAACCAACTGGAATAATATCGACGCACAGATGCAACAGATGCAAGAAGCCGTGCAAACTGCTTTGAGTGATGAAGGTGAAAACGTCATGGCCTTTACCCATATCTCGCACGTCTATAAGCAAGGTGCGAGCCTTTATACCACTTATTTCTTTAGAGCGGCAAAAGATCACGCTAGCACTTTAAGTCGCTGGCAAAAAATCAAACATGCTGCCAGTTCAAGTTTAGCCAATGGCACAGCGACGATATCGCATCAGCATGGCGTTGGTCGCGATCATGCGCCTTACCTTACTGCCGAAAAAGGCAAGCTAGGCATTCAGGTAACCAGCGATATGCTCAAAAGCTTAGATCCTGAACAGCGTATGAATCCGGGTGTTTTAATCGAAGACTAATATATAGTCGATTCCAAATAAAACAGATACGTTGTATTCCAACGCGAAACTGGTACAAATTTTTCTGGCTTGCTGTGCCTACGCCGACAGAGGCCGCGTAAAATTCATCCCATTCCCGCTGTATCGTTTTAATACTGAATTCACTATATAGCTCTAGCAATACTAGGTTGTTTATGGAAGTTATATAATTTGAGATGAGTCGTTTATGAGCCAAGTCAATCAGCATGATCAACATCAGCAACGCCAGCAAGCATTAGCGCCTTTATCTCGTCGCTCGTCTCAAGAAGTGCCTTGGGATATGCTGATCATTGGCGGCGGTATTACTGGCGCGGGGATTGCTCGCGAGGCGGCAAGGCGCGGCTTAGCAGTATTATTGATTGAGCAAAAAGACTTTGCTTGGGGAACCTCTAGCCGCTCGAGCAAAATGGTACATGGCGGGCTGCGCTATATTGCTTCAGGTGATTATAAAACGACCTTACTTAGCGTCCGTGAACGTGAGCGCATGCTCAATGAGGCTAGCGGCTTGGTTAACGAAATGCATTACGTTATGCCACATTATAAAGGCAAGTTTCCACCGCCATGGATATTCAATACCTTGCTACGTGTCTACGATGGCTTGGCGGGCAAGCGCTACTCTAAGTACTTTAAAAAAGACGCCTTTCTAAACCTAAATCCCGGTATCAAGCAAGAGAAGTTTTTGGGCGCTAGCCAATTTAGTGACGCGGTGACTGATGACTCGCGCCTTGTGATGCGAGTACTCGACGAAGCGACTCATGATGGTGCGCATGCGATTAACTATCTTAAAGCTGAGACGTTAATCACCAACGAGCAAGGCTTGGTCGTGGGTGCAAGTCTAGTCGATACTGCTGCGCAAAATAGCGCCGCCACTTATGATGTTTATGCCAAAGTGGTGGTCAGCGCGACCGGTGCTTGGGCGGACACGCTACGAATGCAGGCAAGTAAACAAACAGAGCAAAGCTTTCATAAGCAAATTCGTCCGTCTCGCGGTAGCCATTTGGTAGTCAGTCAAGAGCGTCTGCCTCTTACACAAGCCTATACCTTTTTGCACCCTGTCGATAAAAGAGCAGTGTTTGTTTTCCCATGGGAAAATCGTACCGTCCTTGGCACTACCGATTTGGATCATCCAACCTTAGATGATAGTGAGGTCGGTATAACGAACGAAGAGGTCGACTATCTATTAGCGGCGACTAATAATCTCTTTGATGATGCTAATCTCAACAGAGAGGATGTCATCAGTACTTGGGCAGGTGTGCGTCCGCTGATTTCGGAAGGTGGCGATGGTAAGCGCGTCAGTCCGAGTAAAGAAAAGCGCGACCATAGCGTTTGGCTCGATAACAACTTAGTGACCGTCAGTGGCGGCAAGCTTACTACCTTTCGCCTCATCGCCCTTGATGTGTTAAAGGTTTGTCAAAAGGTGTTCAAACTTGATGAGTCAGCTACTCAAGATAATGCGTCATATAGCAGCCAAGTTTTTAGTAATCAACCGCCAACCAGTCCCAAATTTTCAACTCTAACACCACTATTACAACAGCGCTTACAAGGATTTTATGGTTTACAGTTAGATAATTTACTAGAGCTAGCTCATGACGATGATTTTGCTCATGTCACCGATAGCAATACTATTTGGGCAGAAGTGCGCTTTGCTGCTCACTACGAGCAAGTCATTCATTTGGACGATTTGCTACTGCGACGCACCCGCTTAGGATTAATACTGCCGCATGGCGCGATGACACCACTGATCAGTGATAGGCTTAAGCAAATCTGTCAGCAAGAACTAGGCTGGGATGAGCAAAAATGGCAGCAAGAAGTTGGACGTTATCAAGCCTTATGGCAACGCTATTATCACTTGCCAGCAGCTTAGCGCTTTTTTATTTCTACATAGTTAAGGACGACTATGACCCATAACCTTGATACTCCTATTTATTTCTTAGCCATTGATAATGGCACGCAAAGTGTTAGAGCACTTATCTTTGATCAATTTGGTAGCGAGATTACCAAAGCCCGCGTCCCTATCGAGCCGTACTTTTCAACGCAGCCCAATTTTGCTGAGCAACATGCCAATTATTATTGGCAAAAATTAAGTGAGGCCTGCCAGCAATTGTGGCAAAGCTGCGATATTACACCAGCACAAATTGCGGGCGTAAGTCTCGCCACCCAGCGCTATACCATGATATGTCTAGATAAAAACAAGCAACCACTTCGCCCAGCTATTGTATGGATGGATTTGCGTCGAGGTGAAACCAACGATATAGGCTTTCTCAATCCACTCACCAAAGTTATCGGTATGGGCGAGCTGGTACAAGAGGCGCAGCAAAAGGCACGCTGTAATTGGCTTGCTCATCATGAACCAGAAATGTGGGCGAAAACTGCCTATTATGTCAATTTATCAGCATATTTAACCTATCAACTGACAGGCGAGTTGATAGACTCAAGCGGTCACGCCTTAGGTTACCTTCCGTATGATTACAAGGCACAAGCTTGGCTAAAAGCTAAAGATCTCAAATGGCGATTATTCAGCTGCCGACCTGAGCAGATGCCTAAGTTAGTTGCACCCGGTCAACCACTCGGTTCTATTAGTACAAAAGCTACTAAAGCTACCGGCATTCTTGAAGGTACGCCAATGATTGCTGCCGCCAGCGATAAAGCCTGTGAAGCATTGGGTTCAGCTGGTCTCGCCGCCGATACCGCTTGCTTAAGCTTTGGTACCACCGCTACCGTAAATACTACATCGAGCAATTATGTCGAAATACTCAAGCACATGCCCGCTTATACCGCCGCCGCACCAAATTACTATAACCATGAATATATGATTTATCGCGGCTTTTGGATGGTTAGCTGGTTTAAAGAGCAGTTTGCTCACTATGAAGAGCAGCTTGCGAAGACGCAAGGCATCGATACCGAAAAACTCCTCGATCAAGCGGTCAAAGACATTCCGGCAGGCTGTATGGGGCTAATGATGCAACCGTACTGGTCGCCCGGCGTTCGTCATCCAGGTCTTGAAGGCAAAGGTGCGCTTATTGGCTTTGGTGATGTACACACACGGGCGCATGTTTATCGTGCTATCTTGGAAGGACTTGCCTACGAGCTTAAACTTGGCTTTGATACTATTGAGAAGCGCACTGGAAAAACCATCAAACATTTACGCGTCTCTGGTGGCGGCTCCCAAAGCGACTCGGCGATGCAGCTCACGGCAGATATCTTTGGCATGCCTGCTTACCGCCCACATACTTACGAAGCATCAGGACTAGGCGCTGCCATCAATTGTGCAGTAGGTCTTGGCGTTTATCCCGACCATTTAGCAGCTACTGAAGCAATGACCCATTTGGGCGATGAATTCTTACCTATTGACGCCAACGTTCAGCTCTATAAACGCTTATATAATGAAGTCTATCTTAAGATGTATGAGCGCTTAAAACCTTTATACCAAAGCATTCAAGATATCACCGGTTATCCTGCGAAGTGAGTTAGTCAGTTTAATATAAAAGAGGTACGTTAAAAATAGCGTTATGCTGGGATAAACTTTCCTTGCTTACTGTGCACTTCGCACTCCAGAGGCTTCGCAAAATTTATCCCAGCAGCACTGTATTCTTTTTAAATTGAATCGACTATATTAAAAGCATCTTTATTTAAAGCTATGCGCATACGATTTAAGCCTTCTATCAATACCGTTTTAGGACATGCCACATTGAGGCGCATTTTCAAATGTCCCTCATTACCATATTTGATGCCTGCGCTAAGCTCAACTTTAGCCTCTCTAAGCGCGTCATAGAGCATTTGATCGTCTTGTGCATATGCCGAGCAATCTAGCCATATTAGATAAGATGCCTCTGGGCGCATAACCTTAATTTTAGGCAGATGCTCTTTTAAAAACTGTAGGGTTAAGTCAATATTTGCTTCGATATAAGCAAGCGCCTGCGCCAACCACTCACCACCTTGCTCATAAGCACTACGCATCGCCGTATAAGCAAATAAATTTAGCTCATGCTCGTCACTTAAGCGCTGCTGCTGATTAATTTTACTCAGTAATGCGCTGTCTTTAGCAAAGATCATCGAGCCTTTGATACCAGCAATATTAAAGGTTTTGGTCATCGAGGTCAGGCTGACTACTTTGTGCTCATAGCCTTTTACTAAGCTTAAAAATGGAATAAAGGTATGCCCACTTAATGTTAAATCTTGATGGATTTCATCACTAACAATTGCCACATTATGCTTTTTGCAGATTAAAAGCAGCGCTTCAAGCTCATCCGCTGTCCATACACGTCCGCCGGGATTATGCGGACTACAGAACAAATATAGCTTAACTTTATGCTCGATAATTTTGGCTTCGATATCAGCTAAATCCAGATGATAGCGTCCCTCGACCTCCTTTAACGCAGAAGTCACAAGCTTACGATCATTATCCAAAACCTTGGTCATAAAAGGCGTATAAATAGGGTTATTGATGAGTACCGCATCCCCTGCTTCGGTAAACACCTTCATCATCAGCACCAAACTTGGCACCACGCCCGAAGAAAAAAGAATATCTTGCTGATCTAGCCATAAGCCATAACGACTGCCATGCCAGTCGATAATCGCTTGGTACAAAGGCTCGGTCGGAACGGTGTAACCCAATATGCCATGCTGCGTTACTTGCTCAATCGCCTTTAAAATAGGCTGGGCAGTCTTAAAGTCCATATCCGCGACCCATAGCGGAATCGTGTCATCGCTATAATGCCATTTAAACGACCCCGTATTACGTCTGTCTATTATTTCATCAAAGTCGTACAACACCGTATTCTCCTGAGTTAGAAAAAAATAATGGTTTAGGGTACAACATGAATGGCGTCATCGCCAATCGCTTTATGGCGTTTGCATAGATGCGTTATGAGATTAATGCTGTGAAATACTAGAAAGGGGGTTTAGCGGTTTGATTGGAATTAAGTATATGAGTAGCCAATCCTGCCATTCGCTATTATTATTTAATTTATAGATTTCCTAGCATACGATATAAATTAAGTAGGCGTTATTAATCTAACAGTCATAGCCTCTATCGTTGATAACAACATCAACTCCAAAAAAAGCAGAAAAGTCGTCTACGTGTTTATCTAATTGTTTAACATCTAGTACTTGATAAATACGAATACTATTTTTAAATCCCTCTATTTTAATCTGCATCCAACAACCGCCGCCACCTTTTGCCGGACGTAGGTTATCAATCTGAATACTTTCAATTTTGTTAGGTAATATTAAACAAAAATCATCCCCCTTAAAGCATATTACTTTATTTACATTATCAATCCATACAATATTATCTTCATCATACTTGAGTAATGCGGTAACAAAGCTTGGTACAGGTTTTATGCAATAATCATAATAGTGATGATATTGCTCTATTTTAAGCCCATAGCCCATATAGTGAATTTTGCTAACAGTGCCTTGATGCTGATAATTATCATCTAGTAAAATAGGATAACCATAATCTCTCTTATTATAGATATCTAGGCGAGTACATCTATTAGGTATTGAATAATTAAGAGCGTAAAAAATATCTTCTATGCGCAAATTGAAGGAGTCTTCACCCATAACCTGTTTATCGGTAGTTTTTTGCGCGTACGTCTCATATTTAGAGAGCATTGCCGCTAGCTTTGAGTAAGTATCTGTATGTCTTACTCCATCTCTAATGTCGATTATATAATGCTGGATTGGTGACGCTAGTGAGGTAGAATTCCATAAAACCTTTACATGATTAAATTTGATATGACCCACTATAATAGGTATATCAAAATGATAAAATTGCACACCATTTATATCTGTTTCTAGATATCCTAAATTAAGGGCTAATAGTTCTGAATACGTCGTATTCCATGATATGCAATATGAAGAGTCTTTTTCTACAGTAAAGAAATATATGATATCTGGAGAGATATAAGGTAAAAGCTCTTCAAAGTCTGGTTGCCGACTTTTTGAAATTTTTAAAAAACACTTAGACCATATCGCCATTATTTTTTGCTTCCACATAAAACAGACCTTATATAGTTAAGTCTTTATAAAATCGATACAGCCCATATCGTGAAACAGTTTAGGTAAATTATTCTCCATCCACCCTTGGCGCAGAAACTTAGCCTGTGCCCATTTTTTCTCGATAGGGTTCAGATCAGGGCTGTACGGTGGTAACCATAAAATACGATGGCCGTGTCTGTTCAGTAATCTTTGAATACGTTTATTTTTATGAAACCGAGCATTATCCATCACAATCACGCATTTAGTTTTAAGACTTGGAATAAGTGTGAACTTACACCAGTCATAAAATATATTGCTGTTGATATTCTGCTCAAAGTAATCAAGCGCAAACAGCATCTTCTCATAAAGAGCACCGATGACATTCGTACGCTTTTTTGCTTGCCAGTTGTAGCTATCGATACAGGGTTTACCAATCGGTGCATAGCCATGAGAACGAATGGTTTCAGCCTCAAAGCCGCTCTCATCCATATATACAATGGGATAGCGTTGCTGAATAAAACTATTAAGCTTACTCTGATATTCTGCTCTTTTGATTGGACACGCTTTTGGATGTTCTAAGGTCTTTTTTTTGACTGATACCAAGACGCTTTAGAGCATTAAAGATGCCCGTTTGACTACAGTTCAAGCGACGAGCTCTTTCATAGTTATAATCATCAGGGTATCTTTTTACGTCTTCAATCAATGCGTCATCAGGTATTTTAGTCGGTGCTTTATTTCTGGTTGTTTTAGGGGCTAAATTCTGCTGCCAACTGTGAATGGTACTGGTACTAAGTCCATAAAATAGGGAAGCTTCTCGAATAGTCATGCCATCAGCGATGCTAGAAAGCACCTGTTTTCGATAGTCTATTGAATAAGTCATCGTTTATTTCATTAAATGCAATTGTTAATAAGATTGTATCGGTTTTATTTGGGTTAAACTATATTTCACTTCCCCACAAACTCAGCATCCCGTCTCTCAACCATCGCCATCGCGCCCTCTTTTGCATCTTCTGAATGAAATAAATGTGGCAGATAGCCATGAATATTGGCTAACGCTGCTTTTGCGCCATTACGACTGGCATCTTGTGCTGAAGACAGTAATCCTTGCACGCCAAGCGGGGCAGCTTTGCAAATCTCTTGGGCGATAGTTAGCGCGCGCTCGTATTCTTCGCCATTTGCCACCACTTCACTGACCAGATTTAGCTTATCCGCAGTTTGCGCATCGAAAGGCTTGCCTGTCAGTAAATAAGGCATGGCTTTTTGCCAGCCAGCAGCGGCTACAAAGCGTACGGTCGCACCACCAAATGGCATGATACCGCGTTGAACTTCCATTTGGGCAAAGTTGCAATTGCTACTTGCGATAACCACATCACTATTGAGCATCAGCTCAATCCCAGCGGTAAAGCAGGTGCCTTGTACTGCGACTACGACTGGCTTACTACGTAATTGTCCACCGATACCCCACGGGTCTATTTCTTCAGCAGTAAACTCAAAAGCGCCTTTATCCCATTTATCTTGTAGCTCCATTAAATCAAGTCCCGCGGTAAAGTGCTCACCATGGGCGAATATCAGCGCACAGCGGAGATTGGCATCATTTTCGTAGTTAGTAAGTGCCTCAGATAATTGCTTAATCATATGGCTATCAAAGGCATTGCGTTTATCGGCGCGATTGAGCCCGATTAGGCAGATGTAATCTTGGACTTCATAGGTGATGCGAATGTCTGTGCTATTGTCATTACTATTCTGGCTTTCCGTCGTCATAGTTTTATCCTTGTCAAAATTATAGTTATCGTAACGTTAGTCGTCATAAGCTTACTTTTAATATAGACACCCATCTGCCACAACGCAAGCAGCAAAGCGCAGACTCATAAAGGTCACCCTCATTAAAGCAGACGTCAATATCAGTTGACCTCATTTGCAATAAGTGAAACTATTATCTAAATCACAGTATTACTCAGAGTACGTTATGGAATTTTGGCACGGTTTTTTGCTTATCACTAGCGTTCATCTACTCGCTGCCGCCTCACCTGGCCCTGATTTTGTATTAGTCTCGCAGCAGACTTTAGCAAAAGGTCGACGCACTGGTTTAATTTGTAGTATCGGTATTACCTTAGGTTTGTCCATTCACATTATTTATTCCGTGCTGGGACTGGCGACGCTAATCGCCCATTCGCAGCCATTATTGACCGCTATCAAATGGTTAGGTGGCAGTTACCTTATTTATTTAGGGTGGCAAGGTATTCAGGCCAAACCTAAAAAGCCATTAAACTCAGCAAATTCAGTAGACGCAACCAATTCAGTTGTTAGTATTTCGCAAGAGGCATTTGCCAAGCAAACGACGTCTACCAATCATGCCGAGCTTTCTGATAAAGCCATTTCTACTAAGAAAGTATCTAGTGATACGGAGTCGACTGCTTCCATTGTACGTCGTGGCTTTTTTTGTAATGTCTTTAATCCTAAAGCGCCAGTATATTTTGTGGCAATATTTACCCTCGTATTATCACCCGGTATCCCGCTGTGGCAATTGGCAATCTATGGCGTATGGATGATGGTCTTGCAGCTGGCATGGTTTAGCACCGTGGTGATGTTGCTGTCTATCCCTGCTATCAATCGCCGCTTTCAGCGCTTTGAGCATTGGATAGACCGCGTATTAGGGTCAGCGATGATAGTATTGGGGTTAAATCTCATTTTACGTAGCCGATAAGACATTCGTTACTCATGAAATCTGCTAAAATGGCGCATTATATTCACATATCAAAGCCCTATACTATGACAAGCAAGCCTATGAACCGTCGCCCGACCGCCAATAATCATCGAAATCGCTCGCCTGAAACCGCCAAAAAGTTAGGGCAGCTACATCCACGCAATCCGCATCAAGGTCGCTATGACTTTGAGGTATTAACTCGTGCTTTGCCTGAGCTTGCTAAGCACACCATTACCAATCCTAAAGGCGAGTCGACGATTAATTTCTCGGACAGTGCAGCCGTGCGCGTCCTTAATCAGGCGCTGCTGGCTCATTATTATGGCGTCAAGTTTTGGGATATTCCGGAAGGCTATTTGTGCCCACCGATTCCGGGACGCGCCGATTATATTCACTATATTGCCGATTTACTTGCACAAACCACGCATGTAAATAAAGACAATACGCCACCAACTGGTAAAGAAATCCACGCCCTTGATATTGGTACTGGTGCCAGCGCGATTTATCCCATTGTTGGTAGCCAAAGCTATGGCTGGCGCTTTACCGCCACCGATATTGATCCGATATCGGTCAATACCGCAGCGCTTATTTGTGAAACCAATCCCAAGCTAAAAAGCGCGGTTAAAGTAAAGCTGCAACCTGAGCCTAAATTTATCTTTAAAAATATCATTGGTCGCCAAGATTACTTTGATGTGGTCGTTTGTAACCCGCCGTTTCATGCTTCATTAGAAGAAGCGATGGAAGCTAACAGCCGTAAGCAGCATAATCTGCAACGACATCGTGGTAAGAATGAGAACGAACAGATCAGCCGTAGCTCAACTAAGTCTGGTAATGCCGCACAGAATCTGAACTTTGGTGGTCAACATAAAGAGTTGTGGAGTGAAGGTGGCGAGATTGCCTTTTTAACCAAGATGGCAAAAGAGAGTCAAGACTTTGCAGAGCACGTCGGTTGGTTTACCAGCTTAGTGTCAAAATCTGAAAATATTAAGCCATTGCAGCTATTGTTAACACAACTCGGTGTTGCTCAAATGCGTATTATTGAGATGAGTCAAGGTCAGAAAAGCACTCGTATACTCGCATGGCGCTTTAATACTGATGAAGAGTAAGTAATAGCTAACATAGAATAAAAATAGTTTCACGTGAAACAAAAAAGCACCGCTTTAGTCATTAAAGTGGTGCTTTTTTATGGAAAAAATAAGCTTACCTGTCAAAGTTAATTAACTAAAAAACATCACCTTTACACCAATAGCAATCAATACTAGTCCACCCAGCATCTCAGCTTTATCCTCAAGCCACGTGCCAGAAGACTTACCTAAATAGATACCAAAAAAGCCAAATCCAGCGGTGATGATAGCGATAATAAAACATGCTAACCATGCATTGAGTGCCAATAAATTTAAGGTAAAGCCTGCTGCCATCGCATCGATACTGGTGGCGATAGCCAGTGTAAGCATCATACGATGATCAATTTTTGCTTGTATATTTTTATCGAAACTTTCTTCTAATACTGCTTCAATCTCACCACTGAATGCTTCGTATAACATCTTAGCGCCAAGTAGAATAAGGATACCACCGCCAATCCACGGTGCAGCAGTCGCTAACCAGCCTAATAATATTGCGCCCAATAAATAGCCGATTAGCGGCATCACGCCTTGTGCGATACCAAAGTATAGCGCTGCATAAATGGCTAAACGTAGCATATAAGCCGGCGATTGTTTTTGAGATTTGGCGCCTAAGCCAATGGATACCGCAAATGCATCCATTGCCAATGCTATAGCTAGTAAAATAACTTCGATCATTTCTATATCCATTATTTAAAGCTTTTATTAAATTGAGTTTCACGTGAAACAAATTTGATATTAAAAAACCACCGCCTTGTTTGCCAAAGCGATGGTTTTTTATTTATTAACAACACTATGCCATTTAGATATCTAAGTTAGAAACCGTTAACGCATTTTCTTCGATAAAGATACGACGTGGTTCAACATGATCGCCCATTAAGCAGGTAAACATATGGTCTGCTGCGATAGCATCTTCAATATTGACGCGTAGCATACGGCGATTTTCAGGATCCATGGTAGTATCCCATAGCTGATCGGCATTCATCTCACCCAACCCTTTATAGCGCTGAATCGCTAAACCGCGGCGCGCATCAAGCATCATTTGTTGCCATAGATAATCGAAGTCACGTACAGGAATATCTTTGGTCGTACCCGCAGTAGCGTCACGGCGGATAAAGGCATCTTCATCAAGCAAGGTATTCCATTCTGCTGATAAACGCAGCAGCTTGCTATACTCGCCTGAATTGATAAAGCTGGCATCAAGCAAGTAATGATGTGCTAATTGATGCACATAAACGGTAATACGTGGCAGCCACTGTGCTTTTGGCGCTACTACTTCAGCATCAGCGCTAACACCTTCTTCAACGGCCACGACAGGTCTCATCCCCAATAAATCGGCAGCAGCAGCATCCATATTTTTAGGTTGCGGTGCATGAATATTAACCAGCTCAATCTCAGGATTTAAATCACTACCAAAATGCTCAAGCTGAGTCTGTAGCGTGTCTCTCCATGCTTGCATAGCGTCTTTATCATAGGTCATGTCGGTACTGAGTTTCGGTGTATGCGTTAGCGCATCCAACAAAACGGCTGGATAACGAATCTGCAAGCGCGCTTTAATCAGCTGCGTTTGGTTATAATCGTTTAATAGCGTCTCTAACGCTTGACCAGTAATTGCTGGCGCATCAGCACTGATATGTAGCCTAGTATTATCAATCGTTGATGACAATAGATACGCTTTAAGTGCTTCGTCGTCTTTTAAGTACAGCTCTTGACGACCTTTTTTGACTTTATAAAGCGGTGGCTGCGCAATATAAATATAGCCCCGCTCAATCAGCTCAGGCGTTTGACGGAAGAAAAAGGTCAATAGCAACGTACGAATATGCGACCCATCAACATCCGCATCGGTCATGATAATAATTTTATGATAACGTACTTTATCAGGATTATATTCATCAGGACCAATACCACAACCAAGCGCCGTAATTAGATTACCGACTTCTTGTGAAGATAGCATCTTGTCAAAACGGGCACGCTCAACGTTTAGGATTTTACCTTTTAGCGGTAAAATAGCTTGCGTTTTACGGCTACGACCTTGCTTGGCTGAACCACCAGCAGAGTCCCCTTCCACGATATATAGCTCTGATAATGCTGGGTCTTTTTCTTGGCAATCAGCAAGCTTACCCGGTAGACCTGCGATATCTAAGGTGGTCTTACGACGTGTCATTTCACGCGCTTTACGAGCAGCGTCACGAGCACGAGCAGCATCAATTATTTTACCAGCAATTAATTTACCAGCGCCTGGATTTTCCTGCAGATAATCATTAAATTTATCATGCATCGCTGACTCAACCGCAGATTTTACTTCGCTTGATACCAGTTTATCTTTGGTTTGACTTGAGAACTTAGGATCCGGCACTTTCACAGAAACAATAGCTGTTAAACCTTCACGAGCATCATCACCAGTTGCGACCACTTTCTCTTTTTTGAAGAGATTTTCGCGATCCATATAGGTATTCAAACAACGTGTCAACGCTGAGCGAAAGCCTGATAAATGCGTTCCGCCATCACGCTGCGGGATATTGTTGGTAAAGCACAGCACTTTTTCGTTATAAGTATCTGTCCATTGCAATGCAACTTCGACACTAATGCCGTCATCTTGATTACTGATAAAATGGAACACATCATTGATGCCATCTTTACCAGCATTAATATAGCTGACAAATTCAGATAAACCACCTTTATGCTCAAACTCATGACGCTTATCGATACGCTCATCGGTTAAGACAATACGTACGCCAGAGTTCAAAAATGATAGCTCACGTAAACGCTTAGCTAAAATATCATATTCAAAAATAGTACCAGTAAACACATCATGGCTAGGATAAAAGCGGATTTGCGTACCTGTTTGCGCCGTTGCTTCCATTTGCTGAATATCGCTGTCCGGCACACCATCGGTATAAGTCTGATGATAATGATAACCTTCACGCCAAATATTCATCTCAAGCTTTTTAGATAAGGCATTAACGACTGAAACCCCAACACCATGTAGACCGCCAGATACTTTATAGCTGTTGTCATCGAACTTACCGCCAGCATGAAGTACTGTCATAATGACCTGTGCTGCAGATACACCCTCTTCTGGATGAATATCCACGGGAACACCGCGACCATTATCCATCACGCTTACAGATTCATCTTCGTGAATAATGATATCAATCTGATCACAATGACCAGCAAGCGCTTCATCGATAGAGTTGTCCACCACCTCAAAGACCATATGATGCAAGCCGGTACCATCATCGGTATCACCGATATACATACCAGGGCGCACACGCACCGCTTCTAAGCCACGCAGTACACGAATATCTTTCGAGCTATAATCAGAAGGTAATACTTCAGGAGTCACAGCGGCAGTCGTCGCTACAACAGCGCTATCTGGCATTGGTTGGTGGTCGGTAGGTAATGAATCACTCATGTGCATTCCTTAATCTAGCCATTATCAGCTGTATACCATCAAATATCACCACAGTGATAATACTTAATGATGCTATCTTAGTTATCATTTTTATAATCAAATTCTGCTATTAATGTGGTTGGGCTAAGATTTTCAGCAGATGAAACACGGGTGAAAATCAGATATAAATAATATAGACTTAACATTATTTATAAAACAATCATTACCAGTGTTTTTAATCTTCAACACACTTTAGAGAATAATATTAAACACTTATTTATCAAAGACTTGATTAACTACAATCGATAATAAATATTTATATAAAACAGTAAGATAGCTTGCTGAGAATAGAACAAAAATAAAGCCATATTTTAGCATTTTTTTGCTTATAAGTCACTGTTTACTGGCAGTTTTATCAGCCGTACAAGTCTATATAACTATAGGAAAATGAGTATAGATTATAAAAGAAGATAGTTAATCAAAGATGCTAGCGACGGCTGAAGCTTTAATAAAAAATTAAAACAATCAGAGACTATTGAGTAAGCGAAATCTCACCTCGTTTCATGTGAAACACCTTGGGCTCAGACCAATATTCATTGATCATCGGTAAGATACTCTCGCTCAAACTGCTCATAAACACCTGACACGGTAGCTGCGCTAAAGTAGCTAATAATATCTCTATTGCTCTTTCATCAAGTTCTGCTGTTATATCGTCCAATAATACCACTGGCGTGGCTCGTAGCTTAGCGTCACTCCTAGCTAGATCGCTATTATTTTTAACGTTAAGTAAGAGTGGAAGCTGAGATAAGCGTAAAGCGGTAATCAACAGCTTCTTCTCGCCGCGAGACAATATATTAGCAGCCTGCTCCTTTAAAACAGGAAGTTTAGTAGATTCATTAACCTCAAACGATGCGTTCTTTTTATCAGTAGCCCTTTGCTCTGAGCCTGTTGAACGCCAATGTACATGAATATCAGCGCGATGGTTGCCGATACGAGTATAACCTAGCTGTAAGTCCTGCTCTAGGCGATCATTAAGCTGTATATCTAACGCTATACTAGTATCGTAGCCCGCATTGTAGCTCAAGCTTAATTGCTCAGCATAAGCAGGCAATAACTGTGCAATACTCTCAGAAAAATACGGTTGCCAAGCTTCAAATATAGTTTCACGATAGTGATGAATTAGCGCTGCATGAGTGGAAAGCCCTTTATCCCAAGCCCTAAGCTCAGCGAGCTGTACATGGGTCAAATGACGTCGCTGTTTAAGCAAACTATTGCGCTGTTTTAAAAGGCGTTGATAAGCAATCCACTGCGGATGAAAGCCTTGTTTCATGTGAAACACTAGCCAATCTAATAGTTGGCGACGGCTGGCACTACCCTGCTCTAACATGTCCATCGTCGATGGATCTATAAGTAAAGTTGGCAGCTGTTCGGTTAAGATACTTTGATTATAAACTGTGGTTTGATTCAGACGTAAAACTGTTGTCGCATCTGCTTGCTTTTGAATAGCCAACGTACGGCTATCATTAATATTGGCATGTACAGTAGCAGAATCTTGATGGTGTTGAATGTAGCGTTTAGGCTGATGATGGCGGAAACTTTTGCCCCTTGATAACAAGAATATAGCTTCAAGTAAAGAGGTTTTACCGCTGCCGTTAGCGCCGATTATGACGTTGCAAGCAGCAGGTTGTAGATTGACTTGGGTTAAATTACGCAAGTGAGAAATTTGTAGACGTTCAATCATAATAGCGACAGCCGCCTATAAAGCTTGTTTGTAAAATAACAGGCAAAAGTTTAATTAAAAACTGAAGTTTTAGATATTTAAATCTTAAATTAATAATTACAATCAAGGTTAAATTGCATACTAATCATGATTTTTAACCTTGATTATCCAATATTTCAAAGTCAAAACTATATACGCATTGGCATAATGACATACTGATGAAACTCATCATTGAGCTGATTAACCAATACCGACGCATTTGACTGACTCATATGCATTTGCAAGTCGCCTTGGATAACGCCCAGTACATCTTGCAGATAAGCGGCATTAAAGGATAGCTCCATCGGTTCTCCTTGATATTTCGCTTGTATCATCTCAACCGCTTCGTCTTGCTCTGCGTTATTGGCGCGTACTTCTACCATACCATCACTGGCGAAATTAAATACCACTCCGCGAGACTTCTCATTGCTTAAAATCGCTACACGGCGTAGCACATCCATCATTTTTTCTTGATTAAATAGAGCAAGTTTGTCGGTATTGCTTGGCATCACTCGGCGATAATCAGGGAATTTACCATCGATAAGGCGCGCAGTAAAGGTCACCATCAAATCTTGACTGACTTGCCCTGCACTATCTACATCACCAAACGGTAAAGTGACTTGCAAAAACTCACGACCGAAACTCAGCGTGACAGCATTGTCTTTATCACCTAGCATCTTGCCAAGCTCAGTAGCCAAACGCTCGAGCTCAATCACAGCCTTACGCGGCAAGATAGCCTGCATACTTAAGTCCGCACTGACATCAATAACGCTACGTGCTAATGCCAGTCTATGACCATCGGTAGCAACCGTGGTTAGCTGCTGCTGTGATACGTCAAACAACATACCCGTTAGATAATAACGAACGTCTTGGATCGCCATAGCAAACTGAGTTTTATGGATCAAATCAGTCAAACGGCTACGGCTAATCGTCAATGGCGTAATATTTTCCGGATTACCCAAACTTGGATAATCTTCACTAGGTAATGTACCCAAGGTAAAACGACTTTTGCCACTGGTCAGTAGACAACGTTGATTTTCTTGAGTCGCGAGATTAACTTGTGCTTGAGCAGGCAAAGATTTACAGATATCTCTTAATTTAGTCGCAGGTAGTGTCGTCGTACCAGCTTCAACACAAGCACCAGCAGGCAATTTCAACGTCGATGTTAGCTCGACTTCTAAATCAGAAGCAGTCAAAACAAGCTCCGACTCAAATAGCTGTAGCTTGATATTACCCAAGATAACCATATTGTGGCGTTTATCAGCAGCCTTGGCGATCAAGTTAATGGCTTTTAGTAACGACTCTCGATTAATCGATAATTGCATGCTTAGTTACTCTTATTTAATTGATTCTTTTTATAAAAATAAAAAATACTGACCTAATATACCTTGTCTGCTGACGATAATCTATTAGGTGTCTGTATACACCAGTTTTCAACATTATAAACCATATCTAGCTACTAAAACACAGTGGTAGCAGAGCTTCTAACCGGCTTGTAGCATCAGTGCTAGGGTCTTGTAATCCTTGTCAAACGCTGGATCAGCAGCACGTAGCTCATTTACTTTATCACAAGCATGCATCACCGTCGTATGGTCGCGCCCTCCAAAAGATTGTCCGATTTCAGGAAAACTCTCGCTGGTCAACTCTCGTGATAGTGCCATTGCTATTTGTCGTGGTCTAGCAATACTACGCGTACGCTTGCGCCCCAGCATATCTTTAATCGTCACATCATAATATTCAGCAACGACTTTACGAATATTATCCATATTAACGGCTTGTACGCGCATGGCAACGATATCTTTTAACGCATATTGCACCATTTCAAGGGTGATAGGAGCGCCGGTTAAGTTAGCATTGGCAAACACCTGATTTAAAGCACCTTCCAAACGTCTCACATTAGACACGACATTTTGAGCAATAAACAATGCACATTCTTTAGGAAGACTCATGCCATACGAAGCAGCTTTCCTTTGTAAGATTTGTACGCGTGTATCAATTTCAGGCGGATCGACAGCAACCGTTAAACCCCAAGAAAAACGAGATCTAAAACGTTCATCAAATTCAGTCATTTGTGACGGATGACGATCAGAAGCCAAAATCAATTGCTTATCACCACTGGTAAAATCTGCAAATAATGTTAAGAATTCATTACTACTTTTTGTCTTTCCAGCTAGTACATGAATATCATCTACTATTAATAAATCCACTTTTTTTATTTTCTTTTTAAAATCTTCTATTTTATTATTTCTTAACGAATAAACTAATTGATTAATAAATTTTTCAGAGGTGAAATAATAAAAACTTTGATTATTTTTTAAATAGCGATGAGCTACAGAATGCATTAAATGGGTTTTTCCTAAACCAGAAGGTCCGTATATAAATAAGGGATTGTGACGATTCTTTGATTGGCGTTTACCAAGCTCGTAACAAGCCTTGTAAGCCAAATTATTAGACTTACCAGTGACAAAGGTTTCGAAAGTAAAGTCAGGATTAAGATAACTTAAAGACTTTGCATCAGCAGAGTCAACTGCCTGCGCATGACGCATATTGGCATCAATATCTGCTTTGGCAGTATTATGATGAATGGTTTCAAAATCATGATTTGCAGGAGTAGGGGAGAGGTTATCTTCTGAGAATAGTGATCCTGATTGTAGCGAGCTACTGTCATCAATATCACGACCCGCGTTATCAACGCGTACAATAACTTCCTCAATACCTCCTTGACTATGCTTAGCAACCAGCTGCTGGATGTCCGCTAAGTGATTCTTTTTAATATAAGTTACAAAATAATCATTAGGCGCGAGAATGATTAAAGTGTTGTTTTCTTGATGAGCAGATAGTGGTCTTAACCACATAGTAAACACGTTATCTTTGACGTTGTAACGTAAGTCGTTTAGACATTTATCCCAAATATTTGCTGTATCTATCATGAATATCAGTAGCCCTATAATGCAAAGTATGAACGTTTTTATTGTAACAATCGATCAAATGATATCTAAAAAAGGCGTTTAAGCTTAGGTTATAACGATTATGACAAAGCCACCTAATATCCTATATCCCATAGGAAGGTAATCTAACACAAATAACCTGTGGATAAAACCTTGTTTTCTGGGGATAAGACTGTGGATAGTTTTGTGCATAAGTAATAATATTAAGTTATCCATATTTCACCCACAGGTTATGCACAGGTTTACCCATAGTCTATACTTTTGATTATAAAGGTAAATAAAGACTTAACCACAGAAAAATGATGCCCCAATAACAACAATATCTATATATATTAATCAATTAATTATTATAGAATTCGGCACAATCTGTGGATAACTTTAAAAATTGACTCTAATGACACATATTATATCTAGCTAAAGAAAGTAATATTTAAAGTAAAATAACGATCGATTTCACAAATAATATTTTATTTCTCAAATCAATCTTCGAAAACACTAATGTCCTGATAAGCGGTAAAAAAGTAATAGGTAACATCAAGCTGCTACACAACATAGTTAATAGTTTATTGACCAACATCCTGTGCAGTGATATAATCCTCCGTTATTACGAATTTAGTCCATTATTTTGATAGGTGAGTTATGAAACGTACATTCCAACCAAGCGTGATCAAGCGTAAACGTACTCACGGTTTCCGTGCTCGTATGGCAACTAAAAAAGGCCGTCAGGTCTTAGCTCGTCGCCGCGCTAAAGGCCGTCATCGTCTTACTGTATAATCAGTAGATTATGCTAAGAATGGCTTGTTGTGTGTCTATTATCTATAGATTACGATAGTCAATCACTACAAATTATTCCTAGCCATATATTAAAAGCGCCCACATCGGCGCTTTTTTTGTCTTTATATTTTATCATTACTCATCATACTATTAGCTCTAATAACAGGTTGTACTATGTCTAATACCGTTTCAGCGAGCGCTAACGCCCGCTTCACTAAAGAGCAGCGCCTGCTCACACCTGCAGCCTTCCGCGAGGTATTTGATGCAACTGAGCGCAAACTACATCAGAGCCACTTAATGGCATTTGTACGTACGAATACTCATGAGCAGCCACGAGTCGGTATGGCGATTACTAAACGTAAAGTACCTACTGCCGTTTCACGGAATCTAATCAAACGTCAAATACGCGAGCAATTCCGGGTAAAGGCCTCTATTTTAGAAAACAAAGATATTGTTTTTATTGTCAAAAATTCTGTTAAAGGAATAAGTAAAATAGAATTGAAAAATGAAATAAATAATATATTTAAAAAATTAGAAAAAAAATAAAATGAAATTTTTAATAAAAAAATTAAATTACACTTTATATAATTTTTTATTTTATTTTATTTTATTTTATCAAAAAATAATAAGTCCGCTATTACCTGCTCGTTGTAGATACTATCCAACCTGTTCGAACTATGGTAAACAAGCTTTGTCTTGGCATGGTACTTGGCATGGTACTTGGTTATTATTAAAACGTATTGGTCGCTGCCATCCTTTAGGCGGACATGGGATTGATTTTGTGCCATTACCTTTAGCTTCTTATGGCTATCGATATATATCCTTTAACCTTCTAACTAATGAAAAGTTTCAAGGCTTATACGTTTATAGAGATATTACTAGCTATGTTTCTCGTCTAAATCATATGATGAAATCAATATAAAGCTTATTATCGACTGCGACGTTGTGGATATCTATTTAGTTACCCACAAGTTATCCACACTCTTGGTATCATTTTCAGACGTTTTTTAGTAAAATGATGAACATTTTATGTGATTGACTGTAAACAGTAGCGTGGGGTATTAGGCCAAAAGCTATTTGCAGCCATGACACATGCCCTAGTTTTTTATTCCCTAATTTTTTAATCTAGGAAAGGTTTATGCAAAAGATATTTCGGGTGATGATCATCATTGCGATGTTAATCACCGCTTATCTGCTGATTTTGGCATGGCGAGATGATTATGCCGATGCGCCAGCTGTAGACACAGTGCCAGAAACTGCAACTTCGGTAGGAGCGGATATTCCTTCTACTAGCGGCGCAGCAGGTGATATTCCGGTACAGACGCTACCTGTCGATAACGCTACAGTTAATAATGGTGCTGTGACAGCAACACCTGCGGCAGACGCAGGGCTAATCACGGTAACTACTGATCGCTATGACATCAAAATCAATCCAGTAGGCGGCGATATCGTTTATGCTGCGCTCAAGCAGTATAATGCGACCCTTGATAGTGATAAGCCTTTTGTATTACTAGAAAATAACAGTAATCGTATCTATGTTGCTCAGTCTGGTCTGATTGGTAAAGACGGTATCGATACCGCAGAGGGTCGTGCTAAATACAGTCATACCGCTAATAACTATGTGATGGAAAAAGGTCAGCAGACGTTATCAGTACCGCTTACTTATAAAAAAGATGGCGTGACGGTTACTAAGACCTTTACTTTTACACATGATAAATATCCTATTGATATCAGTTATCAGATTCAAAATGCTTCTACAGCAGCGTGGCAAGGTCAGATGTTTGCCCAGCTTAAACGTGATAATAGTAAAGACCCTGGTATGTCTGATAAAGGTGCGCTAAGTATGGCGACCTATTTGGGCGGCGCTTGGGGTACACCTGATGATCCGTATAATAAGTTGAAGTTTGGTAAATTTAATGATGGCGCACTGACAACAACCAGCGATAAAGGTTGGGTTGGTATCGTGCAGCATTATTTCGTATCTGCATGGACGCCTGAAAATTTCACTGGTAAATTCTTTAGCCGTGAAATAGGTGACGATTACTTTATTGGCTTTAATAGTCAGCCTGTCAATGTTGCGCCAAATAAGCAAGTAACTTTAAATGCGACGTTATATGCAGGTCCAAAGGTACAGTCTGAGCTTAAAGATGTGGCAGTAGGTCTCAATCAAACCGTTGATTACGGTCTGTTATGGCCAATTTCAAAGATATTATTTGCTATCTTGGATGGTATTCATAAAATCATCGGTAACTGGGGCTGGTCAATCATTCTCTTAACTATCTTAGTGAAGTTCGCTTTGATGTGGTTCTCAAATAAGAGCTACTACTCAATGGCGAAGATGCGTGCGATTGCACCGCGTCTAGCAGCGTTAAAAGAAGAACATGGCGACGATCGCATGAAAATGTCGCAAGAAATGATGGCGATTTATAAAGAAGAAAAAGTCAACCCAATGGCGGGTTGTCTACCAATCTTGATGCAAATGCCAATTTTCTTAGCGTTATATTGGGTGCTGGTTGAAAGTATTGAGTTACGTCATGCCCCATGGATTCTATGGATTCATGACTTATCAGCGATGGATCCGTGGTTTATTTTGCCACTATTGATGGGTGCATCGATGTTTATCCAGCAGCAGCTTAACCCGCAGCCAGCTGATCCGATGCAAGCGAAAGTCATGAAGTTCTTGCCGATTATCTTTACCGCTTTCATGTTATTTTTCCCAGCAGGTCTTGTGCTCTACTGGACAGTGAATAACTTATTTAGTATGACACATCAATATATCGTCAATAAAAAAGTTGAAGAAGAGCAAAAACTGCGTACGGTTAAAGTACTCGATTAGTTACTTGATGATTTAGAATTCGAAAAACCATCGCTACGGCGGTGGTTTTTTTATGTCCTTAATTCCATATCTGTTCTAAATGACCACTTAAGACTACGCCATATTCGTGTCAGCTAGGCTAGATGATATAGGCAAACGCTTACCATTAGGATGTAGTGCTATTTAAAGATTGCTTTGTCAGTGTGCATTAAGCCGTCTATAATGGAGTTTTTAGTTATTGAGAGTACTTGTGGATTCCCAAGAGTTGGCGTTAGCTGCCCCTGAGTCATCAAAAAAATCTGGTTTGTCGAGTCTACCTACCATTGCGGCGATTGCCACACCGCTTGGACGAGGTGGGGTTGGGGTTATTCGGCTGTCTGGTACCCGTGCGTATAGTATTGCTTGTACGCTGACAGGAAAGTCGAAGTTTAAACCACGCATGGCGAGCTTTTGCCGATTTTACCAAGCCGATGGCACGGTTATTGATGAAGGTCTGGTACTATATTTTAAAGGCCCAAACTCGTTTACCGGTGAAGATGTCATTGAGCTGCAAGGTCATGGTGGCATGATTTTACAAAATCAATTACTGGCGCGTGTGTTTAAGTTGGGAGCAAAACAGGCAAGTGCTGGCGAGTTCTCTTATCGTGCTTTTGATAATGATAAGTTGGATTTAGTACAGGCCGAAGCTATCGCTGATGCTATTGATGCTACTAGTGCTGCTGCTGCTAGTAGTGCTATTCGTTCACTTAGCGGTGAGTTCTCAAAAAAAATAAATCAGCTATTGGAACAATTGATATATTTGCGTCTACATGTTGAAGCAGCCATTGATTTCCCCGATGAAGAAGACGTCGATTTTTTATCAGATGGTGTGATACAAGATAAGCTTGAGCAGACACAAGAAAAAATCCAACAAGTACTGGCGACAGCCAAGCAAGGGCAATTATTACGCGACGGTATTCATGTGGTATTGGCAGGTAGACCAAATGCTGGTAAATCGAGTTTACTTAATCGCTTAGCTGGTCAAGAGCGGGCTATCGTCACGGATGTAGCGGGTACGACGCGTGATACACTACAAGAAACAGTCGTGCTCAATGGTCTGACGCTACATTTGACTGATACTGCAGGTTTACGCGAGACAGAAGATACAGTCGAGCGTATCGGCATTGAGCGCGCGCGTACAGCGATTACTCAGGCTGATATGTTACTGATGGTCTATGATGTCACCCGTGATCTTGAAGAAGAAATTAATCCGTTACAGCTTGCTGAACAGCTATTTGGTGAGCTACCAGCAGCTAAGCGCTTATTAATTATTGCTAATAAAAGCGACCTATTAAACAATAATAATGCTAAAGAAATAAACTCTATTTCACAACAAGAGATTCATGATCGTGGTTATGAGCAGGTGAATGTTTCATGTGAAACAGGCGCAGGTATCAATGATTTAGTCGAAACTTTATGTGCTAAAGTAGGATTCCATCCACCAGAAAATAGCTTAATTGCTCGTACGCGCCATCTAGATGCGTTAAGAAGAACGGCTGAGTATCTTGCAGAAGCTCACGAGCAGCTCACTGTTTTTAAAGCGGGAGAACTGGTTGCTGAAAGCTTACGTCAAGCTCAGCATAGTCTGGGCGAGATTACCGGTGAATTTAGCGCAGATGATTTGCTTGGTAAGATTTTTGGCAGTTTTTGCATTGGTAAGTAATTTTATCTACAGTTAAAAATGAGAATAATATTGTTGTAAAGGTAGGGTTGTTGCCCGTTTACTCTAGCTTCTTATAAAGACAAGGAAAGCCGTATGCATTGCCCTTATTGTAATGCGTCAGAGACAAAGGTAATCGATTCACGTCTTGCCGCTGAAGGCGCGCAGGTACGTCGTCGTCGTTCTTGTAATAGCTGTCAAGAACGCTTTACTACCTTTGAAGTGTTTGAAGTAGTGATGCCGCGTATCATCAAATCCAGTGGCAAGATTGAACCTTATGATAATGATAAGCTGCGTCGCTCTATCTTATTACCACTACAAAAACGTCCAATCACCATCGATGAGCAAGAGGCGATGATTAGCCGTATTGAAAAACGGGTACGGCAAATGGGCGAGCGTGAGGTCAGCAGTAAAGTGCTCGGTGAAATTATCATGAGTGAGCTTAAAACACTAGATGATGTCGCTTATGTGCGCTTTGCCAGTGTTTATCGCGACTTTCAGGATATCGATGCGTTTCATCAAGAAATTGCCAATATCCGTCCCAATGAAAAATAAAGGATGACATTAATCGCTTTTTCAAGATGATGCTTTATGCTAATTCGTAAATCTATTTATAATCATATCTCTTTATTTATTAAGCCTTTTTTATGTTGAATCTAAATTACTCGCAAAATGCCAAAGACAGCTATTTTATGATGCTTGCTATTGAGCAAGCAAAGCTTGGCTTATATAGCACAAGACCCAATCCTGCTGTAGGGTGTGTCATTGTTCAAGCGGAGGAAATCGTCGGTCAAGGGTTTCATCCTAAAGTTGGTCAACCACATGCTGAGGTATTTGCTTTAAAAGATGCCGGTATACGAGCAGTAGGCGCTACTGCCTATGTGACTTTAGAGCCTTGTAGTCATACTGGGCGTACGCCGCCTTGTGCAAAAGCGCTGATAGAGTCTGGCGTTAGTCGGGTTGTTGTCGCTGGGCTAGATCCAAACCCACAGGTTGCAGGTCGCGGGGTGAGGTTACTGGAACAAGCAGGTATTGAGGTAACAGTTGGTATCCTTACCGCGCAGGCCGAAGCATTAAATAAAGGCTTTCTTAAAGCCATGCGTACTCAAATGCCCTACGTACGGCTAAAAATCGCGACTAGCCTTGATGGTCGTACGGCGATGGTAACAGGTGAATCAAAGTGGATTACCGGTTCAGCAGCACGCGAAGACGTGCAAAAGCTACGGGCGCAAAGCGGCGCTATCATTACCGGTAGCGAAACGGTTATCGTCGATAATCCTCAATTAAATGTACGCTCTAGCCAGCTGGGTATCGCGCCCGAACAAGTGCCACACTCTAAAGTGGTGATACTCGATAGACGCGCGCGCTTACAGCACAATCTACAGTCAGATTACCAATTGTGCCGACGTACGGACATATTGTATTGGCGTGATGATAATTTGACGGACTTGTTAAAAGTGTTGGTGAGTGAATATCAGTGTTATGACGTTTTGATAGAAGCAGGTGCTAGTGTTGTTGGTAGCTTCTTGGAGCAGCAATTGGTAGATGAGCTGATTGTATACCAAGCTCCGTGCTTATTAGGCTCACAAGCGAGAGCAATGGTTGATATCAATCCCTTGTCATTAGCTCAGCAGCTGCGTTTTGATATTGAGTGTCATGAGCAGCTTGGTTCGGATCTAAAACTAACCTTATTGCCGATATGATTTCTAACTATTTATCCACAATATTGAATTAAACTATGTTTATTAAAAAATTGGGGATAAATATTAGCTACTAATATTGGTTTCACATGAAACTGTGCATAACTTTGTTTCACAGGAAACTATTTATCTAAAGGTAAGATTGTGTTTATAAAATAATTTATTATAAATCAATAGTTTAAGTGATGTTTACTAGCTGTGCAAATATTAACTGCAAACCACGTTAATTGTGGATAACTTGTTAATAACTAAAGGTTTTAAGTCTATAGAATAGCATTAGTTGTTAGTTATCCACAGTTTATCCTAGAATAAATGTAATAAATCATAGTTATTACTTTTGAAACCCATCTTAACTGTATGTATGTAAGCGTTTTACCAAAGCAGTCGTATTACTAAGATATCTGAATTACAAACACCATCTACAATGACAATAAAACAATGAGAAGAGGTCAATATGTTCACTGGAATTATAGAAAGTGTGGGAAAGGTTAAATCGATGCATCCTACAGGTGGCGATATTCGTTTAACTATAGAGTCTGATGGTTTAGATTTTAGCGATGTCAAGCTTGGCGACTCGATAGCTTCTAATGGTATCTGTCTAACAGTGGTAGATTTTGGCAGTAACCATTATTCTGTCGATGTTTCACGTGAAACTATAGCCCGAACCGCATTAGAGGATTTGAAGCCGGGGCATATTGTGAACTTAGAAAAGGCAATGCTGCCGACCACGCGCTTTGGTGGACATATTGTTGCAGGGCATGTCGATGGGGTAGGAGTGGTTAGCAAGTTGCAAAAGGATGCACGTTCTATTTATATCGAAATTGAAATACCGGTAGAACTTGCTCATTATACAGCGACTAAAGGCTCTATCACTTTAGACGGCATCAGTCTCACAACCAATTTAGTACGTGATAATATTGTCTCGTTAAACATCATTCCACATACCGCGCAGGTTACCAATATCGCGCAGCATTGGCTGGTGGGAGACAAGGTGAATGTAGAAGTAGATATCGTGGCTAGGTATTTAGAGCGCTTATTAAATAAATCGCAGGGAAATACAGCAAATAGCAGTCCGCAAAGTCATATTACCGAAGCTTTTTTAGCAGACAATGGCTTTATGAAATAGACGCCATTTATGATTAAATACAAGAGGTGACGAGTATTATTGATTAGGTTTTAATAAACGATGCCAACATTTCTTGTAGCTTGTTTTTATTAATAGGTTTGGCTAAAAACTCATCCATCCCGACCTCCAAGCAGGCAGTACGGTCTTCCTCAGTATTATTTGCTGTCAGGGCGACAATAGGAATATCATCGCCTTGCGCTCGAATCGCTTGCGTTGCTTGCAAGCCGTCCATCACTGGCATCCGGCAATCCATTAAAATAAGGGCAATCTCTTGACGCTGAGTTTGCAATATATCTAGCGCTTGCTGCCCATTCTCTGCCACTATAGTACGATAACCCAATTTAGCGAGTATTTTGCAGGCGATTTTTTGATTGGTTGGGCTGTCCTCTACGACCAAAATCAATGGTGAAATAGCCTCGTTAGTTTTATCTGTAATTTCTATTAAATCGCTATTAGTACTAATTTCCGTACTTTGTTTAAATGTCTTTCTAGTAGGTAGCGTCAATCTTAGTAACTCAGATAGCAATAAATTGGCATCTAATGGTTTGGTCAAAAAACCATCGCATTTATCTAGCAGTATCGAAGCAATACGGCGCTCAGACTGCATGCTGAGTAATATTTTTGGTAGCGACACATTAGACAATAAATGATTTAACGCCTGTTGCTTATCGCCAGCTTCTTCATTAATAATTCCGTTATTAATAGATGCACTATCTGTGACAGTTATTTGTTGTTTTGGAATAGTCATATTATTGCTGTCTTGATTGACTACATCTAATGGCTTAGATAAAACAAGCGTCAGACTTTCATAATAGTCATAATCAAGCAGTAAGATAGGCGCGAGATTCTGCTTATTTTTTACCAAACCATCAGTCAACTGCACCAAGTCCACATTGTCAGCAGAAGTAATCACCGTCACCGCTATGGATAAATGATTGCATAATTGTTTGAGATGTTCCGCAGCAAGTGGCTGGTTGATAATAGTAATCAGGTGAATCTGGGTTAAATGAGGGTTCAGATGGTAAACAGGTTGATAGTTTGGCTGCCGGCAAGGTAAATAGAGACTAAACGTACTACCTTTACCCATGCTACTTTTTATTTGAATAAAACCGCCTAACAAGCGCGCAAAGCTATTGACGTCATTTAACCCTAGTCCTTTGTACATAGCATTTTTTTGATGATATTGATTGTTTTTAATTTTGTTTGCACTGTTATTCTGACTCAGATAAGTGACTAACTGGTGCTGTTTCGCTATATCAATTCCTATCCCGCTATCTTCTATACTGAACCGAATCCAATCGTGTACAGTAGAATCAGAGTTGGCGTTGTCTTTACTTAGACCGTTGTTTTGATTAATCGTATCGATATTCATCAAACTTGTATTTTTAATTAATGCTACATCTGCATGACTCACGGTATCAATAGTCAATGCCACATAACCAGAATTGGTAAATTTGATGGCATTATCTAATAAGTTACGTAAGGTTTCTTGTAGGCGTTTATGGTCGGTATCGATGAGGCGTGGACAGTCAGGAGCAAAGAAATACAGTAGCTCAAGCCCATGCTGTCTTGCGTCCTTTTTGAATAAATGACTGATTTGTTGACCCATCTTGTAGATGTCGACAGCTTCAATACTAAGACGGGTTTTTCGAACTTCTATCTCCCCTATATCAAGCATCTCGTTGAGCATAATAAGCATAGCCTGACTGGTTTGAACCAAAGTGTTGACCGTCTGTTTTTGCTTGTCAGTTAAAACGCTGATATCAATTGGCTCCAAGGTATCAATCATCGCTTCTAATGGCAGACGTAAGTCATGGCCCATAGATGATTTTAGGATACTAAATTCATCGAGACGTCGTTGCATTTCTATATTTTGTTGCTGTAATTGTGCGTTTTTGCTCACCAACTCATTAATATTATTTAATAGTACCGTAAAACCATGAACTTGACCGTGCTCGCCAAACCATGGCGTGATGTGCAGCTGATACGCTTTTTTATTAGTAAGCCTACAGACCAGAAGCGTGCGTGTGACACGAAGCGTTGCCAGTTTTTGCAGGAGTAATTGTGTCGATGGGTCTTCGGAAAAAATAAAATCGGTCAATTGATAGCTGCTGTCATCGTGAAACGCTGTCGAAAATACTTGCTCAAAACGTTTATTAAAAAAGCTGATTTGACCATGTCGCATAATCATTAACATCGGTAGCGGAGCATGGTCAACTAGGCGTTCTAAGCGATGCTGAAGGGTGGTAATACGGCGATGATTGTTATGCAGCTGATAACTGACTCGACTGAGGGCGTTCCCCAATTGGAGAAAATCCGGTGTAGATTCTTTGGTGACAAACGGTGGCGGTATATAAGCATCCTTTGCATGACTACTTAAGTTATCAGTATAACGTAGCAGCTGCTCCCAATTGGCACGGCGCTTTAGTACATATAACAATGCTAAGGTGAAAAACATGATGGCTGTCATTAAAGGCAGCCAATAGCGATAGGATACCCAATCGATATCGAGTGGTTTATGACGCAAAACGGTATACAGTTTATGACCACTTTTAAGCTCGATAGTGCCAACCAACTTACGCTCAGATAGGGTATAGGTGCTATGAGAGTTTTTATAAGATAGAAGTGACGTCTCAATCGTTGGAAACATAATCCCTGCAAATCCATGCTCATTAGGCTGAGTATGCTGGTAAATATACGTTTCACCAGAGGGCATTGCAAAAATTAACTGATAGCTGACTCCTTGCATAAAAGGCTTTTCCATAATATCTTTAAGGACAGGATTTATGGGATTGTTATATTCAGACATTTCATGCTGTAAGGTATGGAAAACTTCTACACTGTGCTGCTTGTTATAATTTCTCATCTCATGAAACAGGATGAAGTAATACAATGACAACATCGCAACGAGTGTCAACGTATAAAAAACCAGTAAGCGTTGTAGAGACTGAAATTGTTGCATAAACGCATGACCCTAAGTCGGCACAATGGTACACAGTGATTTATTGTTATTATAAAGATAAATAAACGCATTAGTAGCGCTTGATTGTCGCCATTACAATCATGGCACAACGCCACAAACTCACCTATAATAGCTGCATTACTCATTAATACTGCCTAACTATGACGACACTTGCTTGTGATCCCGATGTATCCCTCACCAATGATACCGCTGATATAATGGAAACGACGCGCACTGCGCCATTGAGAGTAGTGTTTGCTGGTACACCTGAGTTTGCGGCAGTGAGCCTTGAAGCATTAATCAAGCAGCAACAGGCGTTGAATATCAACATTGTGGCGGTCTATAGTCAGCCTGATCGCAAGGCAGGACGCGGACAAAAACTGGCTGCTTCTGCGGTAAAGCAAATGGCATTGACTCATGATATCGCTGTTGAGCAACCAGTTACCTTTAAAAAATCAAGCACAGAAGGGTTGGCAGCAAGGCAAACCTTGCAAGATTATCAGACTGATGTGATGATTGTCGCGGCTTATGGCTTGATATTGCCGATTGGTGTATTGACCACGCCGACGCTAGGCTGCCTAAATATTCATGCCTCACTACTGCCACGCTGGCGCGGTGCAGCACCTATTCACCGCGCGCTATTGGCGGGTGATAGCGAGACGGGCATTACCATTATGCAAATGGATAAAGGCTTGGATACTGGCGATATACTTTATAAAGTCAGTGCTCCTATTGAGGCTGATGATACGGCTGCTAGCCTCCATGATAAAATGGCTGAGCTTGGTGCGACGGCCATTATTACCGTGCTAAAGGACTTGCCACATTATCAAGCACAGGCTGTACCTCAAGATGACAGTCAAGCCAACTACGCTGAAAAACTGGTCAAAACCGAAGGCGAAATCAACTGGACACAATCCGCTACTGAAATTGAGCGACAAATTCGTGGACTGACGCCATGGCCAGGTGCTTATACTTTTTTGGCAGGGCAGCGTGTCAAGATTTTAGCCAGCTTACCTGTGAATCCGTCGCAGCAAACCAATCAGCCTGCTGGTACGGTCATCAGCGTTGGACGCAAAGCGATATTGGTAGCTTGTGGTCATGACAGTAATATTGATAATGGTGTCGAAAAACCGCAAGCCAGTACTTTAGCCATTACCGAATTACAGTTTGCTGGTGGTAAACCGATGACAGCCGAGCAAATCTGCCATGGCAACCAATTAAACGATGGCGACCAGTTCACAGCAGACTCAAAATAATTGCTCCTAAATCACTTTAATACAGCTTAACCTTATTTATTTTTATATTCGTCATTTAATACCAAACAATCCAACTTTTATCAGACGCAAACTATTAGGCGTCAAGGAAATTCAATTTAATGAGAAGCACTGCGCCAAGAAATAATAAGCTCAAACCGTCAAGCAACCTCATCATGAATGGTAGCGTCCGCGTCCGTGTGATTCGCACTCTAATGGCTATTCAAAATGGTCAATCACTCGCAAGCGTCCTTGATCCGTTACTGAACAGTTTGCACGATGGCGATAAAGGCTTTGCTCATGCGTTGCTACTGACAACGTTGCGCCAATGGTATGCCCTTGAGCGCCTACTGGATAGTCTGGCTGATAACCCGATTGATGAAAAAGAAGTACGTACGACTATTCAAGTGGGTTTGACACAGCTGCTTTATTTGCAAGTAGCTGATCATGCGGCAATTCATGAAACGGTTGAAGCAGCGAAAGAAATTGAGTTTGCGCATTCGACTGGTTTAATCAATGCCATCTTGCGTAAAGTCGCTAAGAACCCAAGCAAGTTCCGTAAGAAGTGTGATAAAAAACACAGCTTGCCTAATTGGCTTGCCTATCAGCTGAAGCAAGATTGGAGTGAGCAGTATGACGATCTAATGCAAGGTCTACGTCAACCTGCGCCGATGTTTTTACGCGTGAATACAGCGGTTACTTCGATAGAGGATTATCAACAAGCATTGGTAGAATTTGAAGTTGAAGCGGACTTGGTTGAGCTAGTGAGTGGCTTTAACTTATCTAACTCGTTGGATACAGCGACATCTAATAGTATATTAACCAAAGGTTTGAGATTACATCAAAGTACTGCAGTGAATGCCTTACCTCAATTCGCTGAAGGGGCTGCTAGTGTACAAGATATGCATGCTCAGCTTGCAGCGCCGCTTATCCATAATGCTCTACTTAATAAACTGAGTGTTAAAAACGATGATGCAGACGGCAATGTAGATACAAGCAACAATAATGATAACAATGAAGTCCGCATTTTAGATGCTTGTGCAGCGCCGGGTGGTAAGCTTGCTCATTGGTTAGAGTTAATTAGCTCAAATGAGTATTCGTTGTTTCACGTGAAACAAGATGATGAATCTATTCCTCTAGTTTCAAAAGTTAAGCTAACTGCGATTGATAATGAAGCACCACGTATCGAGCGCATTCATACTAATTTACAGCGCTTAAATCTAAGTCAGCACGACTTGCAGCAAGCGGAGAAAAATATCGAGCTCAATATTGTTTGTGCGGACGCAACCACATGGCAAGGGGCTGGCAAGAAAAAAAGCAAACTCGTATTTGACGCTATACTACTAGATTCACCTTGTACCGCGACTGGCGTGATTCGTCGTCATCCTGATATCAGTATCTTGCGTACCGAAGAAGACGTCGAGCAAACGGCATTACTACAAGCCGATATTTTGCATAATCTATGGCCACAACTTAAAGTTGGCGGTTATCTGTTATATGTCACTTGCTCTATCTTGAAGCAAGAGAATGTCGAGCAAATGCAGGAGTTTATGACTCATTATAATAATGTAACAGCCGTTGAATTTAGCGACGATTGTAATTGGGGTATCGAGCAGGCGATTGGTCGCCAGTGCCTACCAATTGATAGCGAGAGTGGCGATGGTTTTTATTATGCCTTGCTGCAAAAAACTGCTGAATAAACTGTTTTAATTAATCATCTCATTGTAGACAGGACAATCTAATGAAATATATCAGTACCCGTGGTCAGACAGCGCCGATGGATTTTAGTGATGTGTTATTAATGGGTCTTGCACCGGACGGTGGTTTGATGTTGCCTGAGCATTATCCAAATATTGATAGTACGACACTGAATGAATGGCGTGCGCTCAGCTATCCACAGCTGGCGATGGCGATTATGCAGCGCTTTGCGACCGATATTCCTGCCGCTGATTTGCAAGATATCATTGAGCGTACTTATACCGCTGAAGTATTTGGCTCTGATGAGATTGTTCCTGTGCGCAAGCTTGAAGATAATTTATATATTTTAGGCTTATCAAACGGTCCAACGTTGGCATTTAAAGACGTTGCCATGCAGTTTTTAGGCAATGCTTTTGAATATGTGCTTAAAAGAAAAGACGCGCGTATCACGATTATCGGTGCTACTAGTGGCGATACGGGCAGTGCGGCAGAATATGCATTACGCGGTAAAGAAAATATCGAAGTCTTTATGCTGTCACCGCACGGCAAAATGAGCGAATTTCAGCGTGCGCAAATGTATAGCCTGACTGATAAAAATATCCATAACATTGCTATCGATGGGATGTTTGATGATTGCCAAGATATCGTCAAAGCGCTACAACAAGATGCTGAGTTTAAAGCCGCTTATAACTTAGGCACGGTCAACTCAATTAACTGGGGGCGCATCCTAGCGCAAATCGTTTATTACTTTAAAGCCTACTTTGCCGTGACGACGAACAATGATGAAACAATCAGCTTTAGCGTACCATCGGGTAACTTTGGTAATATTTGTGCTGGTCATATTGCACGCGAAATGGGCTTACCAGTTGAGCGTTTAATTGTCGCGACCAATGAAAATGACGTGCTCAATGACTTCTTTAATCAAGGTGCGTATCAGCCGCGTCCGACTGCCAAAACATATATCACTTCAAGTCCCTCAATGGATATCTCCAAAGCCTCTAACTTTGAACGTTTTGTTTATTTGTTACTAGATAAAGATAGCGCGCGCGTGCATGAGTTATTTGAAGGGGTGAAATCTGGTCAAGGTTTTGATTTGTCTGATTTAATGGAAGCGGTTAATACGCAATATGGTTTTGCTGCGGGTAAATCTACTCATAATGACCGCTTACAAACGATTAAAGCGCTTTATGAGCAGCATGGAGAATTGGTCGATCCGCATACCGCTGATGGTATCAAAGTTGCCAAAGAACTTCAGCGCGAAGGTGAGGTCATTGTCTGTGCTGAAACTGCGCTGCCAGTGAAATTTGCCGATACCATCGTTGAAGCCATTGGTCAAATAGAGATCGCTCGTCCAGCTCATACTGAAGGCTTAGAGAGCTTACCGCAACATGTGGTGGTGCTTGATAATGATGCTGAACTAGTCGCTGAGCAAATCCGTCAACAGGTCACGCCAAATCCTGCTTAATCGATTTGATTCTTAGTTGATTGTTAAAATGAATATCCAGTCTAAGGTTACACTATTGTAATAAAGTGTTTATGATTGTGTTATTGTAGATATAATTGTAGTATTAGAAATAGCGTCAGTAAATACCATTTTACTAGGCGCTTTTTTAGCAATCATACCTGTCATTCATATCAGACACGAACATTAAATAGCTGCTCTATAGACCTTATGGTAACGGTATTATGAGTCTCTATCTCTGCTAATTTTTTTATCTTTTTTAAAGAAAGATATGATTTTTAGTAAAGCAGCAGTTTTGAATACCTTTGATTATGGCGCTAACAGCGTTACATACTGTGGATATAACAATGAAGATGAGCTTAAAAAATATCGTAAAAGCGCTATTGGTGACCACCTTTAGCAGTGCAATGCTAATGAGCACCGCTCACGCTAATAATCCACCGCCAACTATCAAGGCAGACGCACCCAACCGCTATATTGTCAAAAAAGGCGATACTTTGTGGGATATCTCAGGACGTTATCTGGACAGTCCATGGCGCTGGAAAGAAATTTGGGCGACCAATAAGCAAATCAAAAACCCCAATCTTATTTATCCTAATGATATTTTGATTTTATGTGTCATACAAGGTAAAACCTTGATTGGTGTTGATACAGGTGAAGGCTGCGCAGGGGTTGAAAAGCAATTGACGGGCAATGTGGTAGCGACAACGGTTGCCGTTACTTCTGCTGTTAATAGTATTCCGCCTATTCCATGGTCGGCTATTCAGCATTGGCTTGATAAGACTCTGATTGTTAATCCGCAAGATTTTAATACCACACCATATATTTTAGCCTCAAAAAAAGGCAACTTAATTACCGCCAGTGGTGATAAGGTTTATGCCAAAGGCGTGCCGCTTATCGTTGGTCAGCGTTATGGTATCTACCGCGAAGGCGAGATGTATACTGAGCCGAAAACGCAAAAAGTTATCGGTTTAGAGGTCACTCAAGTGGCAACAGGTTTGGTAACGTCGACAGAAACTAATGGCGTTACGAGCTTACAGCTTATTGACAGTTACGGTAAAGAAGTGCGTGAAGGCGATCGGGTGTTTGTTGAGCTCGATAACGCTATTCCGCCAGTCTTTTATCCGACGCCAGCAACCGTCAATCGTGGTGGTATGATCGTCCGCGTGATGGATTCTATTAGCTCAGCTGCTAAAGGAAGTGTGGTGGCGATTAATTTGGGTCGCGTACAAGGCGCTAAACCAGGTGATGTATTGACCGTTTATCAAAAGGGTGCCCTCATACGCGATATCAAAGATAGTGATACACCGGTACGTCTGCCAAGTGAGCCAAGCGGTATGGTAATGGTATTTAATACCTTTGATCACATCAGCTATGCTTACGTGCTTGAGTCTGAGCTACCGCTGAGTATTGGTGACCAGCTTTTACCACCGCCTTACTTATAATCAAGCCTCAAATGTTATGAGCGGATACGATAAGTAAGCCTATACAAGGCAGACGATAATGACGGTAGCCCCTTTTATTTTATCAGACGATCAGCGCGCTATACTGGCGCTGTGGTTTGAGCTGAATGCATCATTATCGTCTTATCATAAACTTATCCATAGCTATGGCAGCGCACAGCTTGCATTACAAGTGGGCATAGAGTCTTGGCGTCAATTAGGGATGCATCATACCCATTTGACGAGGCATGAGCAGCCAGAGCAAACGCGCGCTAGTATTGATAAGATTCAACAAGCATTAATTGATAATAAGTACGGTCTATTATTTGCTGAACAGCCAAATTTTCCTACTCAATTATTAGAGATATACGATCCTCCGCCGCTATTATTTTATCGCGGTAATAGTGAGCTGTTGCATCACACCCAAATCGCTATCGTTGGCAGTCGTAAACCGACAACACACGCGCAAAAAATCACTTTTGATATAGCACAATATCTTGCCCAAGCAGGCTACATCATTACTAGTGGGCTTGCCATTGGCGTTGATAAGCGTGCTCACCTCGGTGCGCTGGCGCAGGCTGATATGGCAAATCAAGGTCGCACAGTGGGTGTCATGGGCACAGGCATTGATGTCAATTATCCCAATCATCATGATCAGCTGTTTAGCCAAATTATTGATAAAGGCGGCTGTATCGTTAGTGAGCTGTTGCCGCATACACTGCCACATAAGCATACTTTCCCGCGCCGCAATCGCTTAGTTGCTGGTCTGAGTATTGCCACTATCGTTACTGAAGCTACGATTCAAAGTGGTTCGCTGATTACTGCGCGCCTAACCTCTGAGCAAGGTAAGCAAGTCTTTGCGATTCCCAGTCATATTGATAACGCTAATGCCGAAGGTTGCCATCATCTCATACGTGAAGGCGCGACCTTGATTTATCATCCTCAGCAAGTATTAGATGATGTCAGTTTGCAGCTGCCAGTCCAATCTCAATCTAACGAGTATTTAAATACTCAGATCTCTTCTCAGGCAGTATCTAACTTAATTGCTACTAGCAAAAAAACGATAAAACAGCAGCCAATAAAACCACTGTCTAGTATTACCATACCTGAGCATTTAACAGCCCTGTTTGAACAGTTAGATTGGCACGGTCAAGATTTGGACGCCCTTATCATTGCTAGCAATCTTGCACCTGCGCAATTGATTGGGCAGTTAATGGAGTTAGAGCTGGTCGGTGCCATCACTGTCCAAGGTGGACGTTATTTACGTATTTAAATGTGCTTATGGTTTTAAATATACAGACAGTGCTACATTTCTTGTAAAATAAATTCGTGATATCTATTCGCAGTATCTCTTTTAATTCTCCTTATTCCAAAGGCATTATTTTATGTCCTTATCTATCCCCTTTATCACTGACTCTGTGATTCAAGCAGCACACTGGCTTAAAAAAGGGCAGCTGCTCGTGTACCCAACTGAAAGCGTCTGGGGTATCGGCTGCGACCCCTTTAATCAGCAAGCAGTCATGCAGCTATTGGCCATTAAGCAGCGCCCAATAGAGAAGGGTATGATAGTGGTGACTGATAGCCCAAGCCGACTTACAGCCCTGCTAGAAGTTTTAACGGCTGTAGAGCGGCAAACCGTGCTTGATAGCTGGCAAGATGATTCGATTAACGCTACTGCCAAACAAGCGCATACTTGGCTATTACCTACTCCCGAAAATCTACCGGTTATTATTCCATCATGGATTACGGGTGCTCACGATAGCGTTGCCGTCCGTGTCATTGACCATCCATTGGTTAAACAACTGTGCGCGCAAATGGTATCAGAAAGTAATCCTTATGGTTTTGTCGTTTCGACAAGCTGTAATCCATCAGGTGAGCCTCCTGCATTATCACTTAACGAAGCGAAACGTTATTTTTTAGACGACCACTTACATTTAAATCAGAGTGTTGGCTATCTTCAAGGCGAGACCTTAGGTTATCAATTACCAAGCCAAATAGGTGACGCTTTAACAGGAGAAATCATTCGCTAATTTGATAGTTAAATTCGATATCACTATCTTTACTTTCGTTCCTACGCTCTCTTTTACTAACCTCTACACTTGTCACCTTGTTTTCATGGCGTGCTTTTTGTCACACTGATGAGAATATAATCAATAATAAGGATAATAAGCGATGAATATTCTAATCAGTGGTGGTTCAGGATTTTTGGGCAGTGCATTTAGCTATGAGCTGCAGAGGCGCTATCAAGAGATGAGTAAAGATCTACAGATTACTTGGCTAACCCGCGATAGTAATCAAGCACATCCTAGTGATATTACGATGATGACCTATGATGAGCTTGCAAGTTCAGATACAAATTTCGATGTGATTTTAAATCTAGCGGGCGCAGGGATTGCTGATGCGCGCTGGAGTGATGCTCGTAAAGCGCAACTGCTTGCCAGCCGAATGAAACCTACTGAATCATTGTTGTCATTTATTGCTCGTAGTAGTGTGAAGCCGCAATTACTCGTCAGTGGTTCAGCGATTGGCTGGTATGGTAATCAAGGCGATAAACCTTTGACCGAAAGTAGTGGTTTTCAGGCAGATTTTGCCCATCAGCTCTGTGATGACTGGGAGAAGCTAGCGCGACAAGCGACTGAGTCAGGCGTAGCAGTAGCGCTCGTACGTACGGGTGTCGTTATCCATCCTACAGGCGGGATGCTTAGCAAGCTTTTGACCCCTTTTAAAATGGGTGTTGGTGGACAATTAGGTAATGGTCAACAAATCATGAGCTGGATCAGCCGTGATGACTGGGTATCAGCCGTGATATTTATTATAGAGCAACACCTTAATGATACCACTCATCATATTAATGAGGATACGCAGGCTGCTCGTCATACAACAAGCAATAAAGACGTGACAATTTATAATTTGACCGCGCCAAACCCTGTGACCAATCATATTTTTACCAAAACATTGGGTGCATGGCTACATCGTCCAACCTTTTTTACTTTGCCGGAGTTCTTGCTTAAGCTGATGTTTGGTGAGATGTCGACGCTGCTTATAGACGGACAAAAGGTATTGCCGCAAGCCTTGCTGGATGCTGGGTTCGAATTTAAACATCAAACGCTTAAAGAAGCCTTGGAACAACAGGTAATAAAAGAGTAGTTATCAAATCTGGCATGATAAATCGATAGTGGTTGCTATAACTATTTTATAAACCAAAACGGCGGATTGTTTCATGTGAAACAATCCGCCGTTTTGGGTTTTCTATAGGAAAAAGTCGCTAAATACTGTTAGGTTGCAATAAACAAAATCTCTGTCTTTAATAGGTAAGAATGTTGGCGTACTATATGGACGTCTTTGGCTGATTAGATTTAATTATGTGGCTTTTTATCATTGGCACGCAGTTATTAGCGATTATGAGTAGTATGATATTTTGGTGGTTAATTAAGCCAAAACAGCGCTTTAGTCGTATAAGCTTAGTCCTCAGTATCTTCGTCATTAATAATATTTTTCTTATCTATGGGCTGAGTGAGTTTTGGCGCGAGCGTTTTCATGTCTATCTGGTCGCTAGTATTTTGCAAGGCTTTATGTTTTATGCTGGATTAATCACCGCTGTCATTGCTATTATTTATAGCCAAATCTTGAGGCAAAAATCAAATCCTACTGGCATTCGCGTATTCGCAGTAGCTGCTTATATAGGTATTGTCGGCTTAGCGGTATTTAATGCTTATTCGCCAGTTGTGCATCATTTAACGGTAAAGACAGATAAATCATTAGACAAACCAATGAGGATAGCCTTAGTTTCTGATACTCATTTGGGAAGATGGTTTGGTAATCGGCAGATAGATAAAATGGTCACGCTCATAGGTGAGCAAAATCCTGATGTAGTACTTATCGCCGGTGACGTCATGAACGATTCTACTGAGGCTTATGATAAAACTAATATGTATGAGCATTTATCAAAATTAAGAGCACCGTTTGGCGTCTATGCAACCTTAGGTAATCATGATTACTCTGGTAATGAAGTTGCGATTGCTGAAGCAATTGAGCGCGCCGGCATACAGGTAATTGATAATAAAAGCGTATGGTTGGATGATGCTGTATTGCTGGTTGGGCGTTCAGATGCGACAGACCCTAGGCGTCCTGCTGCTGCAGATTTGATGGCTGATATTCAAACTGAAAAACCGGTGCTGTTTCTGGAGCACAGCCCTGATGCGTTAGAAGAAATAAAAGAGTTACCCGTTGATTTGCATTTATCAGGGCATACGCATGGCGGTCAAATATTCCCTTTAACCGTGTTATTAAAGTGGTTTACGCCTTTGGTTTATGGTCTTAAAGAAGTAAATGGTAGCCAGTTTTTGGTCACCTCAGGTTATGGTATCGGAGCGGTGCCATTTAGATTGGGAACGCGCTCTGAGATTTGGCTGATTACTTTACAATCGATTTAAAGTACTCTACTGCATCGTTATTAATTAAATGAGCTCAGAATAAAAACACAGTGCTTAAACCCCGCTCAAGGATTTCCTCATGCGTTACGCCTTTATTCTCACCATTATTTTGCTGCTAGAGCTTTTTAGTACGGGCGCAGCGCTCAGTTTGCAGTGGTGGCTTCAGCCTTGGTTAGATTCGACAGCTACATCGAGTGCGGTATGGATAGGGGTGTTTTTAATTACCCATATTTTATTATTGCTAAGCATCACTAAGCTATTTTCTAATAGCTATCGCTGGATGAGTGGTTGGATGTTAGTCATGCATTTTACGATGCTGACTGCAGTAGCGACCAGTATAGTGTATGGAGGATTTTGGCTTTTAATATCCCTGATTGATAGTACGCTTGACCATCCAAAGATGATTGCTATTGGCTTACGCATTTTCGCACTGCTATTTTTTATAGGGCTGTTTGTATATGCTTTATATAGCGCTTATATTCCCGTTGTGCGTAAGCTCTCTATCAAAATTAATAAACCTTTAAGCAACTCACTGCGTATCGCAGTCGCCAGTGATTTACATTTGGGTCGTCTATTTGGTAATAAGGCTATCGAGCGGCTGCATATGATGTTGAACGCGTATCAAGTAGATATTTTATTGATGCCGGGCGATATCATGGATGACAATACACAGGCATTTAATAACTATAATATGAAAGACAGCTTGGCAAAGCTTGTTGCTAGTTTGCCCTACGGTGTCTATGCGACGTTGGGCAATCATGATTTATATGGTCATGAGCAACCCATCAGCGACTCTTTACGCGCGGCAGGCGTACAGTTGCTAAATGATGAAGTAGCACACTTAAACCATCAAGGAGAAGTTGTCTGGCTCATGGGACGCTTTGATAATCACAAGCATCAGCGCGTCGCAACGAGTAAGCTGCTGACACAAGTGAATAGCGCTGAGCCCGTGATTCTTTTAGATCACAGACCCAGTGCTATCATAGAGCACAGTCAGCTACCAATAGATTTACAAGTATCAGGACATACTCATAATGGTCAGATATTTCCCGCTAACTTTATCGTCAGCGCGATTAACCGTTTGGGTTATGGTTATGAAGCCATTGATAAAGGACATTTTTTGGTGTCCTCAGGTTATGGTTTTTGGGGCATACCATTTCGATTGGGTTCTCGCTCTGAGATTTGGATAATTAATCTTATAGGTACTGATATAGCTACTAAAAAATAATATAAATAACCATTCAAATATTAAAACACTAATTAAGCGCTTAATAGTGCTCTTGTTTTTATGATTTCACGTACAAAGCTGGCAAAACCTGTGATGATATGCTGAGTTTCTTGCCCCAATCTTTGATGAACGCTCATAAAATGAATAAATCCATGCGGTGCGCCAAGTACCGTATGAGTTTGTACGGCTATACCATAACTCTTTAACTGCTCGGCATAAGCAAATGCTTCATCGCGTAAGACATCCAATTCTGCTGCCACGACATAACTTGGGCAAACATTTCGATTGTCTCCAAGCATCGGTGAGGTCAGGATATGCTGGCGCGGTAATGGACTGTTTTCTAAACAAGCGGCATCAAATACCGCAACGTCGGCATGGTCAAGTAACAGACCTTCACCATACAGTTCCCAACTTGGATAATCATTTTCGATATCGGTCACAGGATATAGTGGCATTTGCGCCATAGGATGTGGCAAACCTTGCAATAAATCGTACGTTTGTTGACCGATGTCACCCAAATCAAGCCAAGCATTTTCATTCGGGCTAATGATTTGCTGAGCAATTAACGTCGACAATCCACCGCCTGCGCTATCACCGGCTAGTACGATGCGTGATGGCAAAGCACCAAATTCTTCAGAGTGCTCAGCCAACCACGCATAAGCACTAATACAGTCCCTTACAGCAGCAGGGGCAGGGTGTTCAGGTGCCAAGCGGTAATCGACACTGACGACTGGCCAGCCCGTTTGTTCACAAATGGCATGACAAAATTCATGATGAGTATTGAGGTCACCAATACAAAACCCGCCACCATGGAAAAATAGTAGCACGGTCTCATCAGAATTGTTGTTTTGTACTTTTTTAGAAACAAAGCCTTTATCAGGCATCTCACTTTGATAGCAGCGAATGGTCATATCACCATCGTCGGCATTAGCAATCGTTTTATCTTCCCAACTAATAGCGCGCTCAGATTTTTTAGTAAAAGGTTTGATATTGCTAAATAAAGTATCACTGGCTTGCTGCCATACTTTTGGTGCTTGCATGGCGACAGCATCAGCGGCAAAGCGCTTGCGCAGCTCAGTCATCTCTATCAATTGTAAAGGGGTTTTAAGTTTACTGTTCACAGCAAGAATCAAACGCAGATGAGCATCAACGTGCATGTATTGCTTTGAGGTTGGTCCTTTTAAGCATCCAATCAGGCTCTCAAGGACAGGAGTAGGCAAATAACCAAAGCTCTTTATTGCATAGTGTAGTAGATGCGGTTGATAGTTGTTCATCAGATTATGATCGAGCACCTTATCTTTAATAGCTGAGCAAGTGTCATTGATATCAGTGCTAGCATTTTTTAATGGCATATCTTCAACATCAACCAATTCGACTGACTCATTAGTATCAGCAGTTTGATGCTTCTTTTCTTTTCCTAACGACATGATGTTCATACTCTTTACCGCTTTATTGAGTAAGGTGTTGACCGATAGTATCGTTGAATTAGACATAACACCTCTTATAAACTATTGTCAGTGCTCACAGTTTGGATTTTTTAACATTTGTCAAGCCTGTGATAACTGTTATCTTAGAAATTGTAATTATGCTCATCATAAGATAATCAGAAATTAAGTTGAGTATTCTTTGGTAATAGTTTAGGTACAAAGCGTAAATAATCTGGAATAAGTGACGATGTTCTGTAGCTTTTGTTAGCATTACTGCTTATTTATGGGCGATAAAGGTGAATAGTAGATGCAAAACAGGTCAGTATTTGACTATTTTTGATTTTATTTGCAGCATGTTTATTGATGGCAAGAAAAATTCCTCGCAGTAGACTTGAAATTTGAGCTTACAACCTTTATCAAGCAGCTATTGTAAGATGATTATAAAGACAATAAGTGACAGCTTTTAAATAGACGGTTAAGTGGGCAAGATAAGCCTATAAATCGTTAATAACTCTTTAGTTAATAAGAATAGATTACCAATAACTATATTGGTTAATAACTACAGATTAGTAACCAACGCAGATTAGTAATAAATATACAAAGGCGAGCGCTGCGCCAAATTTTGTGTGCCAACTTTTATCTTTATTATCAACCATTAATATTATGAACCATTAAGGAGCTATTATGAGCGAGCAAAATAACAACCACGAATCGACTGACCAAAACGTTTCGCATGACAATGTTGAACACGAAGACAGTATCCTAAATGAAACCTTAAAAGAGTTTGACCCACAAAACAACTCGGGCGAAGAAAGCGTTATTGAAAACGATATCAATATCGATACGTTTAAAGCTCGTATCGCTGAGCTTGAAGGTGAAGTTAAACAAGCTAAAGAGCATACAGCCCGTGCCAATGCCGAAACTTACAATGCGCAAAAACGCATTGAGCAAGAGGCGGATAAGAGCAAGCGTTTTGCGCTACAGAAATTTGCCAAAGAGTTGTTAGAAGTGGTCGATAATTTAGAACGTGCGATTGAAAGCGCGCATGCAGATGATCCAGTGACCGAAGGCGTGAGACTGACGCATAAAGCATTGCTTGATGTACTGAATAAAAACGGCGTCGAAATGGTTGATCCACAAGGCGAGAAATTCAACGCTGATTTTCATGAAGCCGTCGGTATTGACCCAGAAGCAGAAGCGGATATGGTTGGTACGGTTTTACAAAAAGGCTATAGCTTGAATGGTCGTCTACTACGCCCAGCGATGGTACGTGTTGGACAGTAATTTCAAGAAAATCTTATCTCTATATAAGTCTTGAGTAGTATAGATAATAAATAATCAGTCTTTAACAGTACTAAACCTTATTATTAGTAAGGCTTTTAGCAAAAAATCACATAAAAGGGTTTTTTCATACCATGAATGACTTGAAAAAATACACAAGCAAACCGATATAAAGTAACAAGTGATCGAATAGGTTTATATAACCTAAGATCTGTATGTATAAATATTTAATTCAAAAATAAATTAGGAGCAATTCAGTATGGGTAAAGTTATTGGTATTGATTTAGGTACAACCAACTCATGTGTCGCAGTAATGGAAGGTGATAAAGTTAAAATCATCGAAAACGCTGAAGGTACTCGTACCACACCATCGATTGTCGCTTATAAAGATGACGAGATTCTTGTCGGTCAATCAGCCAAGCGCCAAGCGGTTACCAACCCGAACAACACCTTATTTGCCATCAAGCGTTTGATTGGTCGTCGTTTCGATGACAAAGTCGTGCAAAAAGACATTGGTATGGTGCCTTATAAAATCGCCAAAGCCGATAACGGTGATGCATGGGTTGAAATCAATGGTAAGAAATTAGCACCACCACAGGTTTCTGCTGAAATCTTGAAAAAAATGAAAAAAACAGCAGAAGACTATCTTGGTGAAGCGGTTACTGAAGCCGTTGTAACGGTTCCTGCTTACTTCAATGACTCACAGCGTCAAGCAACTAAAGATGCTGGTAAAATTGCTGGTCTTGATGTAAAACGTATCATCAACGAACCAACAGCAGCGGCTCTTGCGTATGGTATGGACAAAAAGCAAGGCGACAGTACCGTTGCTGTATATGACTTAGGTGGTGGTACGTTTGACGTATCAATCATCGAAATCGCTGACGTTGATGGCGAACAGCAGTTTGAAGTGCTTGCGACCAATGGTGATACATTCCTTGGTGGTGAAGATTTTGACTCAGCGTTAATTGACTTTTTAGTAAGCGAGTTCAAAAAAGACCAAGACGTCAACCTAAAAGGTGACTCTCTTGCGATGCAGCGTCTAAAAGAAGCGGCAGAAAAAGCGAAAATTGAGCTATCAAGTGCCCAAAGCACTGAAGTAAACTTGCCATATATCACTGCTGATAGCAGTGGTCCTAAGCATTTAGTGGTTACTATCAGTCGCTCAAAACTTGAGAGCCTAACTGAAGAATTGGTACAACGTACGATGGGTCCTTGTAAAATTGCCCTTGAAGATGCTGGTCTAAAAATCGGCGATATCGATGATGTCATCTTAGTTGGTGGTCAGACTCGTATGCCTTTAGTACAGCAAAAAGTACAAGAGTTCTTCGGTCAAGAGCCACGTAAAGACGTGAACCCTGACGAAGCAGTAGCAGCAGGTGCAGCGATTCAAGGTGCGGTATTGTCTGGCGAAAAAACTGACGTATTGCTACTTGATGTAACACCATTGACGCTTGGTATTGAAACGATGGGTGGCATCTTGACGCCAATCATTGAGAAAAATACCATGATTCCTACTAAGAAATCACAGGTATTCTCAACGGCTGAAGACAACCAACCAGCGGTTAGTATTCAGGTTTATCAAGGCGAGCGTAAAATTGCGAACCAAAATAAACAGCTTGGTCGTTTTGACTTGACGGACATTCCGCCAGCACCACGTGGTCTGCCACAAATCGAAGTAAGCTTTGACATCAACGCTGACGGTATCATGAATATCTCAGCGACTGATAAAGGTACTGGTAAAGCACAAAGTATCCAGATTAAAGCGGATTCTGGCTTGTCGGACGAAGAAGTTGAACAAATGATTCGTGATGCTGAAGCCAACGCTGCTGAAGACGAGAAATTCGCCAATTTAGCGCAAGTACGTAACGAAGCAGATGGTCGTATCCATGCGGTACAAAAAGCGCTAAAAGATGCAGCTGATAAAGTATCTGACGATGAAAAATCATCAGTAGAAACGGCTATCTCTGAGCTTGAAGCAGCTGCTAAAGAAGATGACCATGAAGACATCAAAGCCAAGCTTGAAGCATTAGACAATGCCTTCTTACCAGTTAGCCAGAAGATTTATGCTGATGCAGGCGCGGGTAGCGAGGGTATGGATCCAAACCAGTTCCAACAAGGTGCGGATAATGCAGGCGAAAGCAACCAAGCAGATGACGATGTGGTCGATGCTGAGTTCACTGAAGTAGAAGATGATAAAAAATAATTCTGCTACTAAGTAACTAAGTTAGTTAGGTAATTAAGTAGTTAAATAAAAAACGCATCCTTCGGGGGTGCGTTTTTTTATGCTAGTCAGTTTATATATTACTCATACCATTATCTCTCATGTATTTCTGCTTTAAAAGCACTTACGAGCAGCACATCATAAGTCAAATTGACACAAGACTGACCCTCTTGATCTAATGCAGAAAACTGCTGCCAATAGTCTTGTTCAAATTGTTTCAGACTAGACTTATTCCATATAAAAGGCTGGCGATTACTTGACTGTTCTTGCGTCCGATTAGTTGATACGCCGGTCAGCTTCATATGTTTAAGTACAGCATACGGAGTGGTAAAGGATACATCAAAGCGCTGAGTAGATAGTTCGATTTTTTCAAATCCTGCCTCTTTTAGTTCTGATTGCCATTCGCTGATAGTGGGGTAATGTAGCCCTTGACCCGTTAGTTGCTTAATCTGCAAAAAATTATCTGGTGTAAAGGTATTAAAGAGCAATTGTCCACCTGCTTGTAAATATCGAGCTGATTGTTTTATTAAGTTCAAAGGATTATCAAACCACTGCACGGCATTGGCACTGACTATCAAGCTGGAATCCAATAAGTTAGAGTCTACTGATAATTGAATGCTTTCAGCATCACCAATTAGTATATTAGCTGTCGGTAATATCGATTGCAATATCGCTGTCCTTTCAGCGCACAGCTCATTGATCACCCAGTGCTGACTTTTAATATTTGCTGCTAATAAGCGTGTCATTTGACCTGTACCTGCACCGATTTCTAATACGCTTTTTTGCTGGGTATAAACGATGTTATTGAGTAAGTCGTGGCAGACTTGCTGTTGAATCTTTGCATGCTGGTCATAATCGTCAGCAGTCGCAAAATGACGTGCGATGTTTTTTTTTCTTGGACTAAAGGCATCGGGCATAGCAGGAGCTTTCATGTTATTTATGTCATCCAAATAAGCAGGTTATTGCTTAGCGCTAAAATAAAGTAGTCATTAAAAATTGCATTATAAGTGCGCTATCAGTCGTTGACAGTCCTCATGGCTAAGCGCTGCATTCATCACCAAGCGGATACGAGCGGTATTTGCAGGAACGGTCGGCGGTCTGATAGGTAAGGCATAAAATCCTGCTGCTTGTAGCTGCTTTGCTTTTTCGACAGTGAGCGCATTATCACCTAATATGTAAGGGACAATAGGAGAGCTATAGACCATCTCTGAATTGCTTGATGACACACGATAGCGTTCGGGGATAGCAGTACTTATCATCGTAGATAACTGCGCGAGATGAAGACGCTGCTCATTTAAATTTGGCATTTTTGCTAAAATAAAACGTGTCCATGCATGATTGATAGGTGGCAAGGCGGTGCTAAAAATAAGGGGACGCATCTGGTTAATCAGCCATTGTTTGACGACCTCATCACACATGATATAAGCGCCAATGGAGGCAAAAGCTTTACCAAAAGTCCCCACTAGATAATCAATATCAGCCAGTGTGTGGGTTTCCTCTGCCAATCCCAACCCTGTGTCACCTAAGATACCAATGGCATGTGCTTCATCAATATACAGCTCAATACGAGCGTCTTTGGCTTTTAGTTGTACCAATTGATTCAAGTCAGCACGGTCACCATCCATACTAAAGATACTTTCGGCGACAATGATAATGCGTTCAATACTCGAATCTGCTTGTTCAATAAATTTGGCTAAATTCTCATAGTCATTGTGACGATAACGGCGATAGCTGACCAAATTAGTCTGGCTCAGACGTATGCCATCAATAATACTGGCATGCACCAGTTTGTCGGCTAAAATCAGAGTTTTGATTGGCAATGCCGTCAGTGTTGGCAAAATACCAATGTTAGCATGATAGCCGCTGTTGAATACCAGTACCGATTTTGATGAAGATAGGTTTTGCTTATCTACGGCGTTTTGATACCAGCTTTCCAGTTCAGACTCCAATGCTTGAATCTGTTCATCGCTACCTGTTAAAAGCCTAGAAGAGCTAGCACTCATCCTAGGAACGCTAGCAACTGGCAATTGATATAGTTGATTAAGGAACTCGCTCTGCAACTGACAGTCACTGCCTAAACCAAGATAGTCGTTGCTGGCGATATTGAGTAATCGTTTGCCTTCGTTAATCACATGTCGCCCATGGTGTTGTAAGTTAGGTATTTGACGATATTGATTTGCTATTACTAGGGCGTTGAGGGATTCCTGTAGACGATTAACAATTAGAGTAGTCATCTTTATCCTTTTTTTTATTTAGGCACTATTCTCGTTGATTAAATTTAATAACTATATGAGTCAGTCTTAAAATGAGTAGCAATTATTGCACAAACTAAGTGGTTGTAACAAAAGATTTCATATCGCCGCTTTTGTAACTTGAATACTGATAAACACTTGCAAAACTTAACTTTCTTACCATTAAATACAGACAGTGTTTCTGACATGGTTTGTTACTATGTATACATCGTTAGCAAACAAGGCGATATGGCTAAAAAGTCCACATAAATAAATAACTTGTTTGTCCAAATTAATTTTAAGGAACTACATATGAAAACTCTACAAAAAACTCTACTTGCACTAGCAGCTGGTTCTTTACTAAGCATGGGTGCACAAGCTGCCGTTTCTTATGGCAACGGCTATACTGGTCAACCGTATGTTGGTGCTAAAGTCGGTCAATTCGATTTAGACGTTGATGGTGCTGATAAGCCAACTGCATATGGTGTATACGGTGGTTATAACTTTGATCCAAACTTTGGTTTAGAAGCTGAATTTGTAGGATCAGATGACGCTGATTACAGAGGCGGCGACATTAATGCAAAAACTTACGGCGCTTATGGTACATACCGTTATGCATTCCCAAATACTGGTCTATATGCCAAAGGTAAACTAGGTGTTGCGAGAACTGAAGTAGAAGCTTCTAATACTACGCTAGGTCTATACAATGGCACGGATAAAGATACTAGTTTAGCTGGTGGTGTTGGTCTTGGCTACTCAGTCAACCCTAATTTCAGCGTTGAAGCTGAGTATGACAAACTAGGTAGTGATGCTGATCTAATGACCGTTGGTGCACAGCTAAAATTCTAAGCTATTAACTATCATTAGTAAGTAATAACCAAATAAAAAACGATCGCTTCGGCGGTCGTTTTTTTGTGGCAATCAAAATAATATTAGCGCCATTAAAAAAATGAGTATTACGAAAGTCTTTCTGTTATTATTACGCGTTCAACAATAGTCTAACTAATTTGTATGTCTTATAATATCCATTCAAATTATACTTTAGCTTTATCTAACAGGAAGATATATGAATACTTTACAAAAAGCTTTGATCGCACTATCAGTTGGTTCATTATTGAGTGTTAGCGCTCAAGCGGCAGTTAATTATGCAGGACAACCATACGTTGGTGTTAAAGCTGGTAAATTCATGGTAGATACTGATGACCTAGACAATCCTACGGCTTACGGTGTTTATGCTGGTTATAACTTTGATTCTAACTTTGGTGCTGAAGTTGAATATGTAGGCTCTAGCAGTACTGATATTGATACGGGTACTAATCTTGTTAAAGCCGAATATGATCTTAAAACTTACGGTGCTTACGGTACTTACCGTTATCAATTCCCTAATACTAGCCTGTATGCCAAAGGCAAACTAGGTTTTGCTAAAACTGAGATTAATGTTTCTGCAAATAACGTTTTAGGATACGTTGGTAGCGATAGTGATAGCGACAGTGGTGTTGCTGGTGGTATTGGCTTAGGTTATAACTTTAACCCTAACATGAGCGTTGAAGCTGAATATGATTATGTAGCTGAAGATGTTTCTTTATTGACTGTTGGTGCACATTTCAAATTCTAATATGAATTTATATTTTTAACTTTGCTATTTTTAAAGTTGAATAAATAAAACGATCGCTTCGGCGGTCGTTTTTTTACTTTATTTTTCTTCATTAAATATATTATCTAAGATAAATATGATCATCATGGATATTTTAAACATGGGTTTAGAGCATATTCATTTCAAATGCATATAATGGAAGGGTTTTAAAACCTCATCATGAGAGTAAATGTGCTACATTGAAAGATAGGATTACAAGGATAGGGAATAGCGCAATGATAGAGACACTCTGGATGATTGAACCTTGGCATTGGTTGGTATTGGGCTTTTTGCTATTGATTATAGAGATGTTTGTACCGACCTTTGCCAGCCTTTGGTTTGGTGCTGCTGCTATTATAGTTGCTGCGCTTTCATGGCTATTGCCTATTTCTATATCCATTCAAATTATCGTCTGGTTGGTACTTTCCGCTATATTTCTATTCGCATGGTTTAAATTTGTCAAACCTTTATCTGTTGATCGTACTGAAGCAGGATTGGGTGGTAGTATTATCATTGGTGAAACCGGTATGATTATCGTACAGCCACAATCAGATAGAGCGGGTACAGTGCGTTTTAGTGTGCCGATTGTTGGTGCCGCTGAATGGGTGTGCCGTACTCGAGGTGAGCAAGTAGCAGTCGGTGATCGAGTGGTAGTAACAGATATCGTTGGTAACGAGCTGATCGTGAGTAGTATGACATCGCAGGCAGCGATTAATAAAAATATGCAGATATAATAATAGGGATGAGTTATGGGAAGCTTTAGTATTGTAATGATAGTTTTGGTCGCACTGGTCGTATTTACGGTGTTTAAGGGTGTACGAATCGTTCCACAAGGTTATAAATGGGTAGTGCAGCGTTTAGGTAAATATAGCCAGACCCTAGAGCCTGGCTTAAACCTTATTATTCCTTATGTTGATCATGTCGCTTATAAGGTGACGACCAAAGACATCGTCCTTGATATTCCATCACAAGAAGTTATTACCCGAGATAACGTCGTTATTATCGCGAATGCCGTCGCCTATATTAGTATTGTGCGTCCTGACAAAGCAGTATACGGTATCGAAGATTATGAATATGGTATCCGTAATCTTGTGCAGACCTCACTACGTTCAATCATCGGTGAGATGGATCTCGATAGTGCATTGTCTAGCCGTGATGAAATCAAAATGAAGCTCAAGCATGCGATCTCAGAAGATATTGCTGATTGGGGCATCACGCTAAAGACGGTTGAGATTCAAGATATTAACCCATCGCAAACCATGCAAGCATCAATGGAAGAGCAAGCGGCAGCTGAGCGTCTACGTCGTGCGACAGTGACCCGTGCTGATGGTCAAAAGCAAGCCGCTATCCTAGAGGCAGATGGTCGCTTAGAAGCCTCTCGTCGCGATGCTGAAGCGCAAGTAGTACTGGCTAAAGGATCAGAAGAGTCTATTCGTCTGATCACGGCTGCCATGGGTACGGAAGAGATGCCGATTGTCTACTTGTTAGGTGAGCAGTATATTAAAGCGATTCGTCAGCTGGCTGAGTCTGATAACTCAAAAATGGTGGTATTACCAGCTGACATTCTAAGTACAATAAAAGGCATGGTCGGTGATAAGCTTAAGGTTTAAGCAACTTTGCTTTGACTACATGCTATAAGCGTAATTTATAAAAATAGCCAGTGACAATATCAAGCACTGGCTATTTTTTTGACTTTCATTTCATCATCATTTTTTGATAAATTATTAATAGTTTGATACCACTTTAATTGAATAATAAAAATACTGACACAAGGACAATAATAATGACCGAGCATAACTTGAATACTGAAATAATCTTAATAAAAGACTTTCCTCAAGGCAGTCCATTACCCTATAGCGTACTTGATGCAACACACATCAATGCCGCTTATCCTGAGCAAAAACTAGAAATACGCGGTGGTGGCTATGGCTCGGATGCGGCGGCACATCCAACCAATGCTAATCAGTTCTATGTATTAACCGATCGCGGTCCCAATGCCGATTTTGATGGCATTGCTGGTAAAGGTAAGCAGTTTTTAGTGCCAGGCTATACGCCGTCTATCGGGTTATTTGAATTGCAAGCTGCCGGTAAAATTATCAAGATAAAAGAGATTGTGCTAAAAGATAGTCATGGTAATCCTATCTCTGGGTTACCCAATCCAAAAGCCTTTGGCGGTACCAATGAAGTACCATATGATATAAATGGTCAGCCGATGACGGTCAATCCAAACCTGCCTTTTGATGCCATAACCAATCCGATTAAAAGCGATATCAATGGTTTAGATCCTGAAGGACTTGCTGTCCTCAAAGATGGCAGTTTTTGGATCAGTGATGAATATGGTCCGCATCTTGTACATTACGATGGTAATGGGGTAGAAATTGAACGTATCAACGCCTTTGCCAGTGATAAACGTAATAACGTAGTTGTGAATGGTAAGCCGATTTTATTACCGGCAGAGTTTACCAAGCGCCGTGCTAATCGCGGGATGGAGGCGCTAACGATTACTCCAGATCAGACTACTCTAGTTGGTATCATGGAATCTTCGATGGAGAATCCTGATAAGTCAGGGCGTCTGTTGAGTCTGGTGCGCATTGTTACTATTAACTTAGTCTCAGGAAAAATAGCACAATATTTATATCGTCTTGATAATGCCGCATATGTGGCATCAGGGATAGTTGCTATAAATGGGCATGAATTTTATCTGATTGAACACGATCGTAAATTCCCGCTACAGGATGAGTCGGCACAAAAACTTATTTATAAAATGGAGATCTCACAGGCTACTGATATTGAAGCTTTGCTAAATGGCGAAAGTATCAAACAAGATGAGACTCTTGGTTTAACGATCGATGGACAAACACTTGAGCAACTTATTGCTATAGACGAAGCAAACTGGAAAGTGCTCGAAAAGGTGGCTATCAAGCCTGTCAAAAAAACCTTGGTAGTCGATGTCCTCGCTACTATAGATTATCCGCATGACAAGCTTGAAGGTTTATGGCTACGTCAAGATGGCTCATTGGGTTTACTCAATGATGATGATTTTGCGATGACAGATACAGAGATAGTGGATGCACAGAGTACGGTTGAGCAAAAATACTTAGATGCAGAAAAAACCATAGAAGATGCCAATCGGCTTTATCTTGTGATGCCAACTGAGTAGAAGTAGATAATTGGTCGTAAGTCAGCATATTTACTGCTAGCAAAAAAAAGACCTCGATTGAGGTCTTTTTTATTATTTATATTTCAGAGGCTAATAATTTAAATAGCTTTTGAGAAGCGGTTTTTATGTTTCTTATCCAGATATTCATCAAATACCATGGCGACATTTCGACCCAATAAGCGCCCTCTTGGTAAAACGCGAATACCAGCAGCATCCATATCTATCAGACGGTCGTCTTGCATTTGACCCAATTGTTGGATTTCATCAATAAAATAAGTAATGGCATCGATACCGAATTTTTGATTGACGTCCCTAAAGTCGATATAGTCGTGACATAACAAGTTCATAATCACGTATTCACGTAAGCGATCTTTAATGGAGGTTTTAATCACATTGACCGCTGGCATGATGGCAGGATTATTACGTGCCGCATCGATATTGTCTTTATATACCTGCAAATCAGTATGGTTTTGCAGGATATAGCTGTTATTGGCATTGGCAATTTGACTGATGGAAGAGACGCCAAAACCTAATAAATCACAGTCACCCATGATGGTATAACCCTGAAAGTTACGATGTAATTTGCCTTCGCGCTGGGCAACGGCAAGCTCGTCATCAGGCTTGGCGAAATGATCAATACCAATATATTGATAGCCTGCTTTGGTTAAGGTATTGATGGTATTACCAAGCATGGTGAGCTTGGCGGCTGGAGTCGGCAGATCCGCATCTTTAATTTGTCGTTGAGATTTAAAGCGCTCAGGTAAATGGGCATAATTAAATACCGATAAGCGATCGGGTGACATCTCAATAATACGGCGTACGGTTTTATCCAGTGTATCTGGAGTTTGATGCGGTAAACCATAAATCAGATCAATATTGATAGAATGAAAACCTAGCTCGCGCGCTTCTGCTAGTACGTTTTCAATCAATTCTGCTGAATGCACACGATTGACGGCAATTTGTACAGTCTCATCTAAATCTTGCACGCCCAAGCTCACACGATTAAAACCCAAATTACGCAATACTTTTAAGGTCTCGCTACTGAGCTCGCGTGGGTCAATTTCGATAGAATAATCGCCTTGGTCTTCTGGTAAAAATTCAAACTGGGTTTGCAAAAAATCGCACAGCTTTATCAACTCATTATCTTGTAAAAACGTTGGCGTACCCCCGCCGAAATGCAGCTGTTTGACCAGTGGTTTTTTACCGTCTGCTGGTAACGTCAATAAGCTACGTTTATGCTTAATCTCAGCAATAAGATACTCTAAATAATCGCCGGCATCGCTATTCTTTTTGGTGATGATTTTATTACAAGCACAGTAATAGCAAAGATGGCGACAAAACGGAATATGGAAATAAAGTGATAGCGGCGCATGAGCTTCGCGCTCTTGCAGGATTTTTGTTTCAAGCCCCTCTGGCATCGGTGAAAACTCTAAAGCAGTCGGATAGGAGGTGTAGCGCGGTCCTGAACGATTGTATTTATTGATAATATCTTCATCAAACGCCGGTAGCTGCTTAGTAGTGATGCTACCACGAGTGCTGGCATAGGGATTGTCCGGCTGCGTCACAGGGCGTACGGTAGTAGGCTGCTCGCTGGCATTAAGTGAATGCTCAGCTGTGCTATGATTATCGAATGGTTCTGACATGCAAGATTCCTCGTGATGACTGTGTCAATCGCCATTTTTACGTGATTGGCGCATGGCTATTTTGAGTCGAATATGGCGTTACTAATAGCGATGATAACAATAATAATTCTATTATAAGCAGTTTGGTTCTTTATCAATAACGATGTAAAGGTAAGCTCGTCTGTTGATTCTCACTGGCTATATTTATTAAAAGGCTGTAAAAAATGGCAGTTAAAATAAGTAATGACCATTATAACAAATCATAGCTTATAGTGGCATGGTCAGCAGTTTTGGTATATACCCATAAGGTTGTATGATTAGCAATCGAGGCTATCACTTATAGTATTTTTTAATTGAATTAAAAATAAAAAACAACATTTGCTCACTTATTAATAATACTCTATTATCGATAAATCTCTCTATAGGAAAGGCTTATGTCATTTGCTCAAGTCTATACCCGCTCAGTCGTCGGGCTGCATGCACCCAAAGTAATTATTGAGGTGCACCTATCACAAGGGTTACCAGCATTGACCATTGTCGGTTTACCTGAAGCGGCGGTACGTGAGAGCAAAGATAGAGTACGATCAGCGATACTTAACTCCGGATTTCAGTTTCCTAATAGACGTTTGACGATTAATTTAGCGCCCGCAGATTTACCCAAGGATGGTGCTCGCCTTGATTTACCAATTGCGATTGGCATCTTGGCAGCTAGTGATCAGTTAGATCCAACGGTGCTAGCAGGGTTTGAGTTTATCGGTGAGTTGGCACTCAATGGAGAGCTAAGGCAAGTAAGTGGTAGCTTAGCGGTTGCGCGAGCGATGAAAGCTGAGGTATTAGCGGAGCAACTTTTAAAAGATGATGAGCAACTGATGTCACCATCAAGGCAATTAATCGTCCCAACCATCAACGGTGCAGAGGCAAGCCGCGTTGATGGTATTACCGTATTGGCAGCGACAAATTTAAAAGCAGTATGCAATCATTTGCAGTCGCTCACCGATAGCAGTCCGTTGGATAAGCGTCTAGCGGCAGTAGAGCCAAGTCCTACTCAGCAGCATATTGGTTATCAAGTAGATTTGGCAGACGTGAAAGGACAGCATCATGCGCGGCGTGCTTTAGAGATTGCCGCAGCTGGTGGTCATTCACTGCTATTCACCGGACCGCCGGGTTCGGGCAAAACTTTAATGGCATCACGACTGCCGACTATTTTGCCGGATTTGAGTGCTGAGGATGCATTAGAGGTAGCGAGCACTTACTCTGTTGCTGATAGTGACTATGATTATGGTACGCGGCCCTTTAGGCAAGTTCATCACACCATATCTGCTGTGGCATTGGTCGGTGGAGGTTCACGTCCCAAACCTGGCGAAATTACCCTTGCTAATAAGGGTGTATTATTTTTAGATGAATTGCCGGAGTTTGACCGTACGGTATTAGAAGTTCTAAGGCAGCCATTAGAGGCCAAACAAATCACCATTAGCCGTGCCAATTCACAGATGACCTTTCCAGCAAATTTCTAACTGGTGGCGGCAATGAACCCGTGCCCATGTGGCTATGATGGCGATGGCTCGGGGCGTTGTCGCTGCCGACCTGAGCAGATTAAACGCTATCAAGATAAGCTATCAGGACCACTACTTGATCGCATTGATTTGCATATTACCGTACCAGCATTACCGATTGCTGACTTGCAAAATGCTCAGGCAGGTGAAACATCTGAACAAGTCCGTGCGCGAGTAGCGGCAGCTCATCAGCGTCAATTAATACGACAGAAAAAGGTAAATAATGAGCTTAGCCCTAGCGAGATTGATAAATACATTCAGCTTGGTACGGGTGAACAACAACTATTGCAGCTGGCTCAACAGCGCCTGAATTTATCGGCGCGCGGCTATCATCGGGTATTACGCGTCGCGCGGACGATTGCTGATTTAGCTGACAGCATTGATATTACCAGCGCCCATGTTTCTGAGGCGCTTAGTTATCGAAGTAAGTGATTCATTGGTAAATTAAGACAAAGTTAAATTAAAACAAACCCGTAATATTACCAACATCGTCTAAATCAATATTTTCGGCCGAAGGAAGTTTGGGCAATCCAGGCATTTTCATGATAGGCCCACAAATCACCACGATAAAACCTGCGCCCGATGAGATACTAATATCTCGCACATTAATATTAAAGCCAGTAGGTCGCCCTAGTAACTTGGCGTTATCGCTCAATGAATACGGCGTCTTAGCAATACAGACTGGCATCTTATCGAGATTCAGTGCTTCCAGTTGCCGTATTTTAGTTTGAGCTGTGCTGCTAATATCAATATCATTGGCTCCATAAATCCGCTGGGCAATCGTGCGAATTTTATCAGCAATGCTACTATCACTATCATAAGCCAAACGAAATTGGCTCGGTTGCTTGTTAGTATTTTGATTGTTACTGCTATCATTACTATCAAGTAAATTTAGCAGAGCGTTTGCTAAATCTTCACCGCCAGCGCCACCTTTCTCCCATACTTGCGTGAGAGCAACCTCTACACCTTTTTTCATACAAGCTTGCCGCACTAATTCAACCTCTGCCTCGGTATCGCTAATAAAGTGATTGATAGCGACAACTACCAGCAAACCATATACTTCTTGTATATTTTCGATATGCTTCATGAGGTTTGGTAATCCTTGCTCAAGCGCTGACAAGTTTTCAGTCGTCAGCGTATCTTTAGCTACGCCACCGTTGTATTTTAGCGCTCGGATGGTAGCGACGATGACGGCTGCATCTGGTGTTAACCCTGATAATCGACACTTAATATCAAAAAACTTTTGCGCACCAAGATCTGCGCCAAAGCCAGCTTCGGTGAGCGTATAATCTGCCAAATGCATAGCAACACGGGTAGCGATGACTGAATTACAGCCATGGGCAATATTAGCAAAGGGACCACCATGCACAATGGCTGGCGTACCTTCAATTGTCTGTACAAGGTTGGGTTTGATGGCTTCTTTTAGTAATACTGCCATTGCTCCATGTGCGTTCAAATCTTTTGCATAGACAGGCTGTTTGTCTTTGTCAAAGGCTACTAAGATATTACCCAAACGCTGCTTTAAATCTTTTAAGTCAGTTGCCAAACAAAAAATAGCCATCACTTCAGAAGCCACAGTAATATCAAAACCATCTTCACGCATCACGCCGTCGGTTGTTTTGCCAATGCCGCTAATAATATTGCGCAGTTGACGGTCATTCATATCGACCGCACGACGCCATAATACTTGCTTTGGGTCGATATTGAGCTCATTACCTTGGTAAATGTGATTGTCTAGCATAGCCGCTAGTAAATTATTTGCCGCGCCAATTGCATGAAAGTCACTGGTAAAATGTAGATTAATATCTTCCATCGGCAGTACTTGCGCGTAACCACCACCAGCCGCGCCACCTTTAACACCAAATACTGGTCCTATGGAAGGCTCACGGATAGCGACGACCGTTCTCTCACCGCTATTTTTCTGCTCATGTATGCGATTTAAGGCATCAGCCAAGCCAATCGTGACCGTGGTTTTGCCTTCTCCAGCGGGTGTCGGATTGATGGCGGTGACCAATATCAATCTGCTTTGCTTACTTTTAGCAGGCATAGCAAACACATCGGCTGGATTTATCTTAGCCTTATAGTGTCCGTAAGGTTCGATATTGACCGTTGATAAGCCAAGTTTTTCAGCGATAAGTGTGATTGATTGGAGGGTAGCGTTCTGGGCAATAGCAATATCGCTAGGTACAGTCATATAAACAGTCTCTTGCAGCGGTTAGATGTCATGATGCGTGATATTTACAACGTAAATAGTTTGAGTATGGATCTAAAAATAAATAACCAGCTAATATTAAGCTAG
>NZ_CBCPJH010000020.1:0-65812 GCF_965118485.1 Psychrobacter glacincola
AACCTTTCTTTTTGGAATAGAGTGTTGAATAGACAGGTTAAGGTTTTCTTATTAAGATAGTTAAACTCAGTTTTGCGCGTGTGTACTCTTCGATTGAATTATATTTATACCGATACGAACAGTCAGATTTGGATATTGCAACCTGAAATTAATGGTTATTTTGACTAGGGCCTATTGGAACTACCTAATAAAATCACTCAAAATAGACTGATATAATGGAACTACTTATAACAGACTACGGAGCTATAGATATTGGTGTTTGATTAACAGCTCCGAATAAGAAAAAATCAACACGAGGTTTTGAAAAAGATCTAAATGTTATATGCAATACAAAAAAATAAACTGCCCTACTCCTTAGAATTAGGGCAGTTCGATAAATTCATGCTGAGCGCTCCGCGATCTTAGTATTAATCCAATTAGCAATCTCACTCGCTACCCACACTACCCTCACCTGTGTCAGCTGCACCTTTTTGGGAAATGTAGAGTCGTAACGATCAGACTTCTCATTGATCATCTCATAGATCGTAGAACGACTAAGCCCTGTATAGCCACCAACATCCTTGATACTCAATAGCTGTGGAATATGATTACATTGCTCAATTACTGGTTGTGTTGAATTCAAATTTTTCATGATGTGCTCCTTATAAGTGAATGAGAGCGTTTCCTCTCATATACTTACCGAGTCCTATAATTTTTTACGGCATCCCATACCGTCCAACCGTTAGCCTTAATTCAAGCAATAAAAAAAGAGCTGAATGAATCAGCTCCATTTTTTGCCGTACATCCCTACTATTGCTTTAACTTATAGCCGTCACACTCTCCCTTAGACTTCGTTCGATATTACCGATATTGTAGGTAGCCTTATCATCGTGCGAACCTCCTTGCTGACTGCTATTAGCGTCATCCGTCTCTACTGAATTAAACTCTTCAACCTCAAAAGCTTCCTCACTATCAATCTCAAAGCACGAGTTCACATAGCCTTGTTTAGCGGCCTCCTCTAGCGCAGCTTGATCAAAGCCGTGTTCGCTAAGCTCCGCATCGATGGCCCTAGCACCCTGAACAGCTTCTCTTAGATGAATACCTTCACGTAGGGTCAAATCAACAAAGTAGATCGGTGTTCGATAGCTCTGCGTGGTGCTTTTGCCTCTCAAGATTAATTGAAGTGGTAGACAAGACAGCTTATTACCTGACACCGCTGCAAAGTAGCTAAGCCTTGCTGCAAGCGTGCGAATGCTGTTAAAGCCTGTGGTGCGAAAGATAAAGGTGCCTAGCTCATCGTCCTCAGACAGATTCACGTAGAGTCTGCCATAAGGTTTACAAGCACCGCCTTGTGCTAGTGGACACCGATCAGGCGATGGACAGGGATGACTTTCAACACCTTTACTGGTTCGACGCTGACACTGCTCACCATCACCCACACACAATGGTCTTCCCGTTTGCCGATCAAACAATGTGTACTCTGCTCGCAGGTTAAGCTCAGGATCATTAAACAACATCCGCACGGGAATTTGTCTAAGCTTCTCAGTTTTACCTTTACGCAGCTTTTCATCGAGGGGATGATTCACCCAGCCGTCCTTGTTCTGGACTTGACTAGTAATCGTGAATTGATCGTCTTTGGCTGGCAGACGCTTACCGTCTTTTTGAACGACTTTACCGATGCTAATGCGACCTAATACTGGCGGGGTTATCGTTAGACCTTTAATCATGAGGGTATTCCTTATATTGATTATTTAAGCCATAAAAAGCCCACCTATAAGGGTGGGCAGTTATGCACTTGTTGATTCAATGGATTGATTGGTTGATGCAATAACTACTTAGTCAGTTAAGATGACAAAGCGGCGACTGCCTTGCTTAGTTTTACCAAACTGCTTTAGTAGCTCAGGATGAGCCTTGATGACCGCTTTACTATCGATACCAATGCTGTCTTTAGAACGCTTCCATGAGATAGCGCCTTGATTGAATACAGCGATTTCATTATCTGCAATCAGCGTTTGTAGCTGATGCTTCACTTGATCATGATGCTGCTCAAGATCAGCTATCGCGTCGCGATAGTGCAGCAATTTATCGAATAGCTTGTTCCCTCCTTCATCCTCTCGCAGATCGACCTTACTTAAAGGCTTAGGTTTTGGATAAAGCAGCTTTAGCGCTTTGGCTGCTGATTCGCTATGGTCAGGGTTTGGCGGTGTATTAGCTTCTACGTACTGCCAGAATATACGTTCTTGCTCGATAATGCTGGCTATCAGTTGCTCATCACGCTCAACCTTATAAATCTTAGCCTCGTGTCCGCATAGCAGAACGCAGATATGAGCGGCAGTTTTACCCGTGACTGCCAATTGATGTTGTACTTGGCAGGTGACATACAACGGCACACCATGCTTCCATAGCTTAGCCCCATGCTCACCAGCGGTTTTGCACTCTAGTATCTGCACGTCATCACTACCTGTTATGGCGTAGTCTAAATTTGCCAACATAAAGTGCTGCTCAGGATCAGGGTGCTGCAAGATGGCATTAACGCGACGTACCTTATTGCCTGTCTGCTGTTGATAGTACTTAGCCACCATGGGCTCTAAGGTATTACCCCAATACAGCGGCGAATAACCCTCGATGCTCTCATCTAAGTCGGAGCTTGTGCGCCCCGTTTTGATCATCCATAGCTCAAGCATTGATAGGTAAGGATGAATGCCACAGGCAGCAGCGGCGTCAGAGCTACCAATGCCTTGCTTGCGAACTTTGAGCCACTCCTCACGGCTTAAGTCTTTGGTACTAACCAGACGCTTAGGAGTAAAAGGTTGAGTAGCAGAGGCATTTGCTGGATTATGATCTACCTTAGCTTTAGTAGCTAAAGGTGCTGTCACTTTTGCAGTTGAACGCTTAGTGCGTCTTACTGGTGTTGTCGTATTTAAGGCAATCAGGTTCATAATGAACTCCTTCGATAAATTGATTATTAGTGATAACTGAAATAATAGGCATAAAAAAACCACGCGCTTAGGCGTGGTTTAATCATTTGAGTTTACTAAGAATATTTAGGCAATTAAGGCAAAAGCTTCCTCTAAGCTTTTATCCTTCAGCTTAGCGCCTGCACCGAACCATGCTGAATCGAGTCTGTGATCCGTTGACATGGCACGACGCTCATGATCAACGAATTCAGTCATTGCACACAGCAAGCCATAAGCCGTATCACGAGCGGCATCAAGTCCTGCACCGCGACCTTGACCGTTAAACATATTCATGACTTGGTTCATGGCCTTCGCATTAGGCATGGCATCCTTCTCTTTCTTAGCGCTGTTAAATAGAATGATGTCATTGTCCTGATCATTGAACACACGGCTTAAATAATTAGCGGCTTGCGCTTGAGTAACACGGCGCTGACTTAACTGCTTCATCTGGTACATATGCTCATCCCACTGCTTAACAGAGACACCGAGTTGCAGTTTGACTTTGTCACCATCAAACGAGGTGCTATGCGGTACTTTCACCACACCACCGCTACCATTAGCCAAGCTGATAGCTAAGGTGTTATTACACACCACACGAATAGAGGTGAACTGAGCTGTGGTCGCCAGAGTGCCGTCACACGCCGTTGCAAGTAAAAGGTAGCCATTACTAACATCACCGCCCTTTAGAGCGGTTGACTGACCTGTCCTCGCTAAAGCCCACATCTTTTTGCCGCCTTTAAGAACACCAGCCGTCTCAAGCTCAAAATGCGATTGCTCAGTGAGATCACGATAGAACTCTAAAATCTCACGTGGCTGCACTTCCTGATAGCGTTGACTGACGACCGATAACGGCTCTAGGGTATCTGAGCGGTAGAGCACCTTATTGCTGTCAAAGGGCATGATTAGGTTTTGGCCTTTGTCGTTGTTAGCCATGTAGCTAACGTCCGAGGACTCAATACGCCAGTCCATACCAGCTTTCTTTGCCCAAACTTCGATAGGCTGATTCTTAGGAAGCTGATTACCAAGACCGTGCCAAGGGGTCTCACCAACGTACGCCATGTTTTCGATTAAATGTGCCATATAAATATTCCTTGAAGTAATTAATTAAGATGATGGGTTATCCGTATTAGTTTAATGCGGTAAAGGTGTGCGTGCAGTCACTACAGCGATATCGCCTATTAACAAGTAATGGTAGAGCATTACTTGGTTGAGTAAGCTCAATAACCGCCGCTAAGGCAATGCCTGCAACAGCGCCTATGACAGGATGGAACTTAAGACTCTTACAGATACTGACGCCAAGACTCACTAGCATGGCAGGAGAGAACAGGCTTTCAACGATAGTACTATGAGCACCATCACTTACCTCATAGACAGCAGATGAGCGACAGCATGGACAGATGGGTTTCATAAGGGCTCCTATTTATTTTGGGCATAAAAAAGGCCTGCACTAGGCAGACCTGAATTAGGGGATTAGGCGCTGCATTGATTGCAAACGCGCTATCTCATTAAAATAATATATATCTGAGATTACTTTGCTATCGCTTTTTATTTCGACGCCAAGGTACGTCGAACTGACTTTGTCCAAAGGTACGCATGTTAGGCAGCCACAACTTAAGCTGTTGCTCATACTTATCAGTCTTTGCTAGATAGGAAGCTACTATTTCGGCGTTCTCAACTTCAAGTGGATTGTCACGATGAATCATACCAATGCCCAATTTCCCTTTTTCTTCAAACTTTAGCTTATTTTCTAGAGTGTTCCAGTTGTAGTAAGTCCCAAGCCCACTCGTTATACTTTGCCACTTTTCACCTACCGCTTTACCTAAGTAACCATCTTTTTGTCGCTCTGAGCCATTATAAATCAGCAAAAGATGACAATGCAGACCGCCATTTTTACCGCCTTGTTCTAGTGCCCAAGCGTAACCTTGCAAATGCTCAAAGCACGTCTTTTTATTACTGATAAGCTCTCGAATTTTCCTCATGTCATCATTGAAACCATCTATCGTCACATGATGGCTGGTTTCTGTTGCGTACTTTAAATCCACAACTACGAATAGCAGTTTTGAATACTGGTCAGTAAGGTTTCTTACAAGGCTTACTACATTGTTTTTATTCTGACCTTCGTTATAGCGCCATGCTCTAGTTTCAGCCTCGATATCGTTTTTATACGATGACAGCGCTCTTATAAATCGTTGGGTTTTGTCATGATCCCAAAAGACATTATTGGGGTATGAGTCGCCTACGATAGATTCAGTACTCCCAATAAACGCATGGATGGTTTCAGAATAGAACAAGCCATCATCAAAGATGTCCATGAATGGCCCATACAAGTCGTTTAGCTGTTTCTTGGTCTCTTCAAAACTGATGTGACTGAACAATGCTCCTTTAACGAGTTTATCAATGTTAGCGACGATTAGAGGTTGATTGAGATGTAAATATGACATGTTCCTGCTCCTATGAATTAGTGGTTCATATATTCAGGTTAGTCAGTTTTTTTTAAGTATAGGGGTTAGCACCTAGTCTGTTAGCTTGAGTAGTTAATAGTATAGATACCCACTAAGGATAGCCAAGCCGCACTGTAAAAACGCCTACATACCCTCACGCTCACTTGTGAGGAATTGCTGAAAACGTGAAGTGCCATAAGGAATGGAGTTAGCTTTTATGTGTATGAGCTAATGCTGAAAAGCTGCTGAATTATCACGCGTGGAAGTAAATACTCTAAAGGATAAGCGTTTATGAACGACAATGAGAATAGCGTAAGTGCTGAGGAAAAAGACTTTATCTTTATGATTGATGGTTACTGAATCAGTTATGCTGGTTAGCGAGATTGCATTATCATGCGTACAAGGGCTTTGTTGCACAACCTGCCCCATATGATACTTTAGTATTATGAAAACATAAGATTCTAGCCCCAAGAAAACCTATCACACCACCAACTGGTTAGCATACTATCGAGCCTTAAAGAATCGATGCAATCTCACCTTTTGGATTGATGCAGACACCCAGTGGTGCGCCAAACCCAATGGTAAACTTGGACGCAATCAAAAGTTTACTAATCCTGCCACGATCGAATGCTGTTCTATGGGATGTAAAGCATCAAGGAGATGAGAATCGCAATGAGGCATTAAGTTTGTGCTTACAGTTAGGACATAAGATGTGGAAGAAGGTATCAGGCTATCATAAACGCAGTTTGGTGGAGACGGCTATGTTTCGCTTTAAAAGACTTGGCGATAGGCTAATGGCTTGTGATTTTGACCGTCAGGTAGCTGAGGTGCATATTAGTATAGTTGTGCTTAATCGATTTGTGAGTCTAGGTATGCCAGTAACGGTAGCTGTCTAATGAGTGTCTACATAAGGAATGTTTGGTTCTGAGTTCGGTTGTGCAACAAAGCCGCGTACAAGCAGTCAATTTTAACTAAAAGTTTGAGCCAATTTAGGATGTTGCTATCAGCTAAAACATAAACAATTTTTACAGAATTATTCAAGATATCAGTGTGCCTATACCAAAATTTAAATTATAATAAAATTCATATGCCATTTTCAGCTGTACGGCTTGTTTTTATGGTCTAGACGTCAAATTATTGCTACAAAAATACTAGAAATATAACAGTATTTTCCTATTGCTTTCTTATATATTTACTTGAACATTTCTTATATTTTTAGGATGAAGTAATAATGAGTAGAGAGTTATCCACTAGAGCTAACAATGTAGAACGGCTACCATCAATCCCTGACAATGATACAAACTTGATTTTTGGCGAAGCATCAGTAAGGTACTCTAAAGGCAGATTATTAGGGTTTGTGACTGATGAATACATTAGAGCTGTAAGGTCACAAAGAAAATCAATAGATGGATTTTTTAAAGCTTTACGTGAATTGAACAGCAATGATGCTAAATCTCTCCTATATATGAAAAATTCGTTAGACGACAATAGTCATAAAAATATAGCATTTGATAATGACGATTATAAAAATTTGCTTATTGAATATTTGAAGGATCACCCTGATCCTCTGCAAGAGTATAATGATCTAATCTACTATAAAATAAAAAATAATTTACCAGAGAAGTATTTAGATTGGTTTAAAAAGGACTTACGCTGCTCTCTATTTCTAGCATTTTTAGTTAAAAAATCAATAGAGAATGATGTTTATAAAGGTAGAGACGAGCTGCTCGAAGAGGTGGTTGATTATTTACGGTACGATATTGAAATTTTTAATTCTGACTATTCTCAAAACCTACCTCATTATCGATGGGATATAATGAAATCTGGAGAGCGGAAAACGGCTGATATACTCTACATCAAATCTTATTATCTTAAAAATCGATTAGATTGTGATAAAAATATTTCTTGGGTAAAGCCTACTGACAATGAACAGATAAACTGGATGTATAATTATCTTGACGATAAAGATCGAAAATATATTATTTTAAAAGGAATGTTTTTCCCTCAAACTATTAATGAAAAATATGAGCTTATCCTTGCAAGTTTAGATGTCTTATCTAACGTTGAGAGCCCTGATATAGGCACTAAGGATAAGAAAGGTTTTTCTTTGAGAAACTACACGCTTTATAGCATGAAAAAAGCATGGGACGGTCGAAAGCAATATGAGGCTAACAATTTTTTAAACGAAAATAGTAGTGTAAAGGTTACTAAGGAGAACCAACCTAAATTGAAGAAACTTATGAAATTTAGTGGTTTTACAGCGAATAAGGTAATTAACCATTCAATAGAACAACTGTACGATGAACTCATAGTAGATAAAAAAAATGATTAGAAAATATCTTTTGTCTACACATCCTTCTTTTTAGTGCTTATTTATTAGACAATAGAGATTGTAAATCTTCAGTGCTTAACCCTTTATCTCGTACAGCCTGTATTAAAGCATCGCTCTCCATATTAGATAGCGATGTTTGGTTATGCTCATTCAGTGACTTCTCAATCTGTTGACGGGCAGTTTGAAAGTCAATGACTTCGCCTGTGTCCCTAAGCAGGTATAAGAAGTTTGCCTTTATTTAAATTGTTTAGCTAAACTAGCCTAAACATAGAATGCCAGTGACATCGAGAAACTTAAAGCTACATGCTAAATTATATTTAGTAGTTAGTTTTCTGTTCATAACGAAAATAGAACATTATGTACACTGTGGTGTACATTTTATTTATGTATACTTATTAATACAATTAATATCAAACACTTAAATCCATACTACCGTTCCGGCTCCGGGTACCATTACATGAAAAGGCTTCCAAGCAATTGGAAGCCTTTTTCTTATTTTGTATTATCTACTCTACTTTCTTTAACGACTTCATTTCTTTATCACCAACATATAACACTACAAGCCTAATCATAAATTAAAGCATAAAAAAATCCGACCACCTAAGTGATCGGATTTTTAATATTTGGTGGAGATGGCGGAAACTAAACTATAAGCGCAAGTCATTGATTTATATAGAAATATAAATTCAAAAATAAGACGATACCAACCATAATACCAACAATCGTTTTTGATTTTGCTGTTATTCAATACTTACTCTATCAGCTAAAGATTATTTTGTAATTATTACCACTGCTTGCCAACTCAACATGATGTAAGAGATATTTACTACTAGGTTTATTCTATATATTCGGTTATCCAGTTATTACTTAATCAATACTATTATGATCTTGCACTTTGTTTGCATGGGGTTGAATTGCTAATCACTGCACGCGCTCAATAATGGCGCTAAAAGTTAAGCGTTTTTCATGCGTTTTATTGCATCTGGTCGCGTTGCCTCGCGATACCTGTTAAGAAACTAGCCTTTCATGGAGTCATTTTCGATATATGGCTTTACCTGCCTTGTTACCTGTCCGAAAAGTCCCTTACGATACCTGTCCATAAAGTCCCTTTTATGGACTCGCAAAATTACCCTTAGTCGATTTAGAACAGTCCGAAAACAGTCCCTTTTTATGGACTCCAAAAACTACCCTCTACGATGTCCGAAAATTACCCCAGTCCTTTTAAAACAGTCCGAAAAATTAGCCTCTTACGATGTCCGAAAATCCCTTTTTTATAGTGTATGAAAACCCCTGTAATTGCTGTTTGCCTCGTGTGCGCGCGCGATACTTGTCCATTAATTAGCTAAGCCCTTATGCTGCATAGCTTTGTGATATTGGCAATGATGAGGGAATGCCATGCAAAATGTTAGCATTAGCGGCGTGTGATTTGGTTTTGAATGTAAGGTTTTGTCAGGTTTTGGGCTGTGCAAAATGTTAAGTTCTGTCAAGTCGGTGGCTGTATTAATCGGTTTTGAATGTACGGTTTTATACGGTTCTAACCTTGTGGTAATCATGGGGTGGTAGGCGCTGCCAGTAATGAAATGAATGTGAAGTTTTGTGAGGTTCTAACGTGTCCGAAAACTAACCGTAACCTTACCGTTATTCCTACCCTTTGATATGCGATATAACCAAAATAGGATTTATTTATAATCCGCTACAGCCCTCCTATAATTTACCCCTAAAACTACCTTATAGCCCATGATTGGTAAACGTTTGCGGCTCATTCGTTTTTTATCAATCCGTAACTAAATAGTTAACTTAAACCACTGTTAATACGCGCAAAACTGCTCACATTAATTTAGGTTTACAGCCCCTTGCTGATTTGTCGTTAAACTGCCTTATAGCCCATAACTAGCCAGCGGTTGCCCTCCATTGGAGTTTTGGCAATCCGTAAACACTGGTAAACCTAAATCATGCTTAATGCGTCCAAAAATGGACTTATCTATTTTGTTTGACGGCTCTATGGTGTTTTGACGGTGTTGTAAGGCTGTAGGCTAATGATGGTCATACTTTGGGCTTAACTTACCCCATTGGGGGTTGTGCAATCGGTAAAACGTGGTCAAAAGAATTATGCTTTTAAACCTTAACATTTATTAACATGCTGGCATGTCATTAAACTGTTTTGAATGTCAACAAATGACAACATGCTGCCCATGATTTGCAAGTGAGTATTGAGCGCCTAACCTTAGGTTTCCCTTAGGTTTTTGCAGTCCATAAAAAAGGGCGTACCAAACGGTACACCTTTTGATTAACTCATAATTTAATACCTAAGCAGTTAAGCCTCTAAAAAAGGTTCGGCTTTAGGGATTAGGGTAACTTGTAAGCCCATGCCGTCAATAATCTTTAGCATAGTGTCAAAACGTGGCTTCTCTGATCGCAATGTCTTGTAAAGGCTTTCGCGTCTTATGCCTGTCTTTGCTGCCAGCTCGTTCATGCCCTTTGCTTTTGCTACGTCATTTAATGCTTCGATAAATTCGCTAGGTGCGCCATCGGTCAATATTTCGTTCAAGTAAGCATTGATAAGGGTTTCATCTGTCAGGTATTCCGCTACGTCAAAACGGCTAGTTTTAATATTAGTCATTGGTGTGTTCCTTTTCTTGATCCTTAACTTGCTGCCATAAGGTGCAAGCCTTAGAAATGTCGTTTGTTTGGCTGTCTTTACTGCCACCTATCAACAATAGATAGAGGGTATCGCCTTGCTGGGCATAATAGACACGGTAACCATTGCCTTTAAATATTCGCATCTCATAGATACCGTTTGTATTGGCTAATGGTTTATGGTCACCAAAGTTACCGCCTTGCGCTCGCTTTATACGTGCCAATATGCCAACTTTGCCTAACGGGTCTTTGAGCTTATGCAACCAACGTTCAAACTGTTCTGTTTGATCAATATTAATCATAGGGTTAGATTATTAGTAAACTTATAATTTATTGTAAACTTTTGGATAATATATAACAAGCTATGACTGTGCTTGCTGTGTTGTTTATTGTTGATCCATAAAAAAAGGCAGACGATAAACGCCTACCTTTGATTATTTTTTCTGTACCTTAGTTTTTTGCTTGGGACACTTGGGACAACGGGACAACGCCCGTAGTTATTGGCTTGTAGCTGTCCCAGCCCATTTTTAGCCTTTGGGACACTTGGGACAGATTAACAAATTGAGCTACTTTGTCCCAGCTGTCCCAGTGGGGTTTTAATGCTTGGGACAGTGCCTATCCCTTGCTGCGTATGGGTTGTCCCAGTTGTCCCAGCTGTCCCAGTGCTTTTAGTAGGTTCACAACTTAATATCTCGTTTTTGATTGCATAAACGCGCGTACGGTTTTTCTTGAATGGTAAAGATACTCTACACGTTTTGCGGTCGCTTTCTGTCACGTTCAATAGTCCAGCTTCATCTAACACTTGCAATACTTTGCTTTTATTGAATGGTGAACAGACTTCATCAAACGTACTGGTAGAGAAATAATATTCCCCTGTGTCGTAGTTATGATAGCCAGCACGGTTTGTTATCTTAGTTTCAAAATCTTGGTGCATGTGAATGTGGCAAGGTTGAAAGCGACTACTGCCATGCTGTTCAATAAATGCCTTGATATGCTCTATGATTTGGCGCTGCTCATGTTCACCATCACGCCCATAGTTATCGAGCCAATTATCTAAGCATGTCATAACGGCTGTGGTTGCTTGTCCTGCTTGCCAGCCTGTAATGCCTGCACCTTTTGCCATCTCACCAGCCGCGGCAACAATAGCGAACCGTTTAGCCACTCTATGCGCTTGCGGTGCAAGGTCTCTATATTGACTCATAAACTCATTTACAAGCTGCTTGGCGGTGGCTGTGGTCGCTACTTTGTCATTGGTGATATATTCCAGCCATGCTATGCCAGCTGATCCATAGTAAGTGTGTGATAACTCCTTGATCTTATCGGCTTGTGCTGCGCCTGTGTCTGCCAGTACCAAACTATCAAACGTCTTTAAACCTTGACCAGCATCAGCATCTATATGTGCTACTCGAACCTCAATACCTGCATTCGTTTTCTGTCCTGCTTGTGCCATAAAGTTTTGTAGCGACTCCTCACCATTAGATAAGAAAATAATGCGCCATGTCTTAGCAGTGCGATTATGTCCTGTGGTGGTGCTTCTACCTTTGCCTTTGCCATTAGCCAACATGTAAACGCTGTTACCTACTATCCGTGGATCACATTCGCTGATTTCATCAAGTGGTAAAAAACTGTCGTTATGCTCGCTGGCTGTGCCCTCTAAGGCGTTATCAGTGCTACGCCATGTCTTAGTATAGCTGTCAGGCTTGCCCCATACGCTAGACGCTGTTTTAAGTGATAATGACTTGCCCATGCTTGATGATCCTAAAAGGTGAAAGCCACCCCCATCATCATCTAACAGCTCTAACAATTGACCAGCAAACGCGCAAGCAATAGAGAAAACAAAACGGCTTTGATCTGCTAGTTTTTTGCATAGTTCATCACGCCATTGTACTAAAGTGCCTTGCTGGGCTATGGTGCTATTGATTGCATGGGCAGACTGATAGACTATTAACTGCTTACCATCGCCGCCTATTGCGCTATCAGGTAATATATATTGTCCATCATGCCAGCCCAGCTTATCCACGCATAACGCCCGTTTATGAATAGGATAGTCTTGAATATAAGTGTCTAAGTAATTGCGCTGTTTACTGTTGGTAGTAATGTTCAATCCTTGACTGGCTAATTCTCTACGATACTCACGGGCATCACCTTGTAGCAGTGATAACGGCATTGACCACGTATGCAGCACGCTATCATCATCACGCCATTGCAGTAACCGCCCCCATGTACCGCTGCTTGTGTCCCGTGTCTTTGCGATAACCTCAATCGGTGAACAAACAAACGCCTTAAACTTAAAGGTTATATTTGCTGGATCGTCATCGTTATATTTCACAAAAAACAGTCCATCATGGTATAGCTCAAAACGCCCATCAGCATAAATCATCGATTCATTCAGCTGTGGATCATCGCGCCATTCAGGATAGTAAGCGGTATCTTTTAAACTGATTAGCTGTGTGTCATCAGCTGCCAGTATTGCCTCATAGCTATGGTTAGCATGTAGCATCGTGACAATATCAGCCACAGTAACCAATGCCCTAGCATTCACACCTGCTAGTAGATTTATCATGCCTTTGTTGTCTATGGTCATTGGTACGGTTAGCAGTGATCCGCTGCTCCAGTGCTGCACCATCTTTTTAAAGCATTGCTTTGTCTTTTGAGGGCTAATAATAAAGGTTGTTTTGTCGTCTGCCATACACTGATACGCATCAATGCCATATTCTGCATCATCGAAAGCGATTACCTCATTGGCTTTGTTTAAGTCACCAATGACGATAGCGCCATAACCTGTAGGATCAATAACAGTCGGCGGCTTCTTACTATTTGGTGTGTAGAATACCGCGCCTACAATATCGCCTTGTTTATCGGTCAATCGTAGGGCTATCGTGCCAGCTGTCGGTACTAAAGACGCATCATTTGTAGTAAGATCATCAGTAACGCTTAACAAGCTATTGGGCGGTAATAGCTCATGTAGTTTTATTAAAGTAGGATCGTCTGCCAGTCCTTGCCGTGTGACTGCATCAAAACTATTGATTACCAATGTAAAGCCTGCGCTAAATGCGTGGGCTTTTTCATGGCTAGTGGTTTGTAGTGTGGTGGTCATTTAGTCCCCCTTGCTTGCGTGTGGTTCGGCTTACGCGCTGCTCTATACTTCTTGTAGTAGCTTTTGCGCTTGGCGTGCTTGCGGCTTTGCTTTGGTGGGTAGCGTTTCATTGGCTGCCCTCCTTGCCGTAACCTGTCATTGCTAGGGTGTCGTTAATGCCCTCTAATTTCTCATATAGTAGGCTTGCCCATGTGTCGGTGGCATCATGTGCTAGGCGTGCCAATGCTGGGACTGTGTGCGCTTCTATCTTGTTATAGTGCATGAGTGCTAATAGCTGTCCAACATCATATAAGGCAGTGGCTGCCCCATCAATATCACAAGCAATGTCCGATAAATCAAAAGCAGATATTAAAATCACTTGTTTATCGTCTGCTTCGGTGGTGTCTATTACTGTGCGTTGGCTGGTTTGGTTGCCACTGTATAGCGTTGTTATCGCTTGGCGGTTGGCTGGCGTGTCATGGAATAATGACGGTAAAGCATCATCAGGGTTTGAACGTCCATCAGTATCAAAAGAATACTCTATATTTGCATGACGGATAACAAGGCGGTTACTGCGCTTGTCGCTACTGGGTTGCAGCTTATAGGTGTCATTGCTTACGGCTGCCCATAGCACGCTGTCACCTGCTTTGAATGGAGCTAGTGTGCGGTTGGTAGTGGTTTGAGTGTTTGAGGTCGTACGGATTGAATTAGGCATGATTATGCCCTCCTTGCGTTGTTTTTTGAGTGAATGCCACGCTATACGGTAAAAGTATAGGGTGACGGGTCTTACTCTCGGTCACGCAAGCAACCGCCCTGCATATTCGCCTTTCGGCTATTGTATTTTGCAGCGTCAACCCGTCATAGTTGGTTAGCAAGTGATTTGCTATAGATATGATGGTTTGCCCCCTTGATGCGCTTAAATGCGCTTGTGGGGCTATGCTTGAATAGATAGTGACAGCTTGAGAGGCTGCGCTATTATCAGGCATAAAAAAAGCCAATAAGTAACGGCTTGGCGTGCCGCTTGCGTGTTCTTTTGAGAGGTCTATATAGTAACCGCTGTTATCATCGGTTGCAATCTGTTTTGCTTTCACTGGCTGGCACGCGATTAATGATAGTGCTAAGCCAATACCAGCAACCCATGCCATGAATATGATAAAGCTAAGTAGTAAGCCGCGCTTATGTGGCTGTTTGCGACTGCGTGCCCCGTCACGGGCTTTTAGAGTGGTTTTGTTATGATTATCACACATAGCGCGTAACCTCCATTTCAGGCATTGATAGAACGCTGTCCATCTGTTCGCTTGCATCGGTGGCAAACAATGAGTCCCTAAACAATGCAGCAATGACGGCTTGAATAACGCCTTGAGATACGGGGTCATTTGTCTGCACGGCTTGCAATGCCATAGCGTAATGTTCGGTATCAATTGATAATAAGATCAGCTGTTCGTTGATATGCTCTAACGTGTCCGCTATCTGTAATAGCCTGTCGTTTGATTGGCTCATAATTGCACCCCTATAGCGTCATGGCTGCCATCGGCTGGCGTGTCTATCCAATATTGTTTAAACGTCTTACCGTTGCGTTTGATGGTCTTATCTTGAATAACCACGCCTTGCGCCCTTAGCTCACTGATCCGCTGTAAAAAGCATGTGATTTGCCATAAATCAAAGGCTTCATAAGTGGATAGGCTATTACCTGCCAGTAGGTGATTATGGATAATCTGCTTATAGCTCTTTTTTGGTTGCCGTGTATTCATGGGTTACACCTCGCTAGTGGTTGAGGTGTGAGAATTAAGCCATTCGTGAATGTCTGCATAGCTCCATGCGGTCATAGTAGGGCTTAGCTTCTTGCCAGCTGGGAAACGTCCATCTTTTGACCATTCAAAAAGGGTGGTTTTGCTAAATGGTAGGAATGGCAGAATATCTTTAGCCCTGCCCATGCCAGTAGTAGGCAGTTGCATAGCTGGACTGTTTGCGGTGGTTGGTTCGGTGTCGTTCGAGGTGTCACCAGTAAAGGGAATAACTGGCGTGTTTTGGGTGGGGTGTGCCATGTTCATAGCTCCATGTAGTTTGTTGAGCCGTAAAGGTGTTCTACGGCTTACATGAGCTATCTTATGGGGTAGATTGGTATAGCTAAATGCTTATGCATGCATAGATTAATGAATGCATGGATAGATTAATGCATGCATGCATACAACATTAAACTATGAAAAATCCCCTTTGTCAGCTTCACTCAATAAACTAAAAACGGTATTGAATGACGGGCTTTTACCTGTATCAATATGCAGCTTAATATATGTAGCTGCATCGGTATAAGTACTAAACCCTTTGTCTTTCATAATCTTGAGGTATTTTTCTTTTCGCTCCTTTTTTTTCTCTCTATGTGGCTGCCATCTCGCATCAGATGCTTTTCTATTTCTATTGGATATTTCTTCTTTTATGTAGCTATCAAAATCTTCTTTCTTATTGCGTATAGCTATGCCATAAATTAGTGTAGCTACACTGTTATAACTTATTCCAGTTTCATAAGCCCCATGATAAAAAGCCCATCTGCCTAACTCTCTATATAATAAAACTCTCGTTACGTCATAAGATACTTCTCTTATTCGCATGAAATCTTCTTCGGTATATTTATCTGTGATGTAGCTTAATTCTTCAATGTCATCATCTATGCCAGCTTCAAACTGCTTTATAATTTCTTTAAAGTTATAACTTACTACAGCATTAACCAAACATTCACGCTCACAAACGCCCTCACAGTCACATTCATAATCAGAAATATCAGGGTTAAGATCATAATCGTATAATGCTACATAATCACTCATAAGAGTTTCTTGGTGTTCCAAAAAAGCAATATTAATTGCAGACTGTGCTTCATCGCAGTTTTTATCATCAAGAATACTATTCAACATTAAATCTATAGTTGGTTTTATAATAAACCTCTCCATAGCTTCATATGTTAAGCGACCAGACTTAGCGTTAAAACCATCGTCATCATAAATTACATAAGTCATAACTCACACCCCTACACCCTTAAATTAAATAGGTGCAAGGCAGTGACAGCTTAAGGGTGTGAATAGCTGTCGTTCGGGTAATTAGTCCTAGCCTTGCATAGTCGTTACAGCATGATGTTAGCCATGCTTTTGTTTTTGTCGTTTAAAGTTGGTATGTATGACGTTATCCAATTTGCCAGCATAAGCATCATCAATAAAGTTTGCCCATTGGTGCATCATGTCTATTCTATATGGCAAGTGCTGCGCCCCGTTGTAGGCTGCGCTGATCTTGTTTTCTCTATCATGTGCCAGCTGTAGCTCTATGGCTTCGTGCATAAACTCTTTTTCATGTAGTGTGGTACTGGCAAGCCCTCTAAACCCGTGCCCCGTCATCTTGCCTTTATAACCCATATTCCATAGGGCATTAATAAACGCGCTTTGACTGTATGGCTTACGGGTTGAGGTATTAAAGAAAACGTACTGATCCGAAAAACCTAGCTCTTTGATCTGCTTCAATATCGCTACTGCTTGCGGTGCTAGTGGCACAATATGCAAACGCCTAGCTTTCATCTTTTCAGCTGGGACAGTCCATAAGCCGCGATTAAAATCTATGTCCTGCCATTCCATAAAGCGCAATTCATTGGTACGCACAAACGTATAGCATAAAAACCATAAGCCTAGTTTCACCAATACATCACCTTGATAAGCATCAATGTCTTTTAATAGCTTAGGTAATTGCTGGCTAGTGATGCGGCTATGATTGACGGTTTTGTGTGGCTTGATCGCTTCGGCTAGGTCGGTGGCTGGGTTGTGTGTGGCTAGTCCATTGCGTATGGCGTGCTTGAATATCTGCCCTATCTCTCTAATGGTACGCCTTGCCATCTCATTAGCGCCCCGTGCTTCTACTGCTTTACCAATAGCCAATATGTCAGGTGCGGTAATGTCGTTTATGTTCTTTTGACCAATAGAGGGCTTAACATCGCGCATGTAGGCGGAGTAGTTACGGGAAAAGGTGCTTTCTGCTAGGTAGGTTTTACGCTCGCTATACCATGACTGGGCTATGTTATCGAAAACATTTAAACCGTCTTGGCTGGCTTGCTGCTCTCTCTTATGGTCTTTGGGGTTCACACCATCAGCTATTAAGCGTTTGATCTCAATATTGCGCTGGCGTGCATTTTGTAGGCTCATTACTGGATAAGTGCCAATAGTGAGGGTTTGCTGCTTGCCTTGCCATCTGTAGGCGCTGATCCATGACTTAACGCCCGTATAGCGCACCCATAATTGCAGCCCGTTACCGTCACTGTGCTTGTCAGGTCGCTTTGTATCAATCGAGGTGCTACTGGGCTGTAGCTTATTGATAACGGTATGAGTTAAGGGCATTGGACTATCCTTTGTTGGTATTGAGCGCGTGTATAAACTCTAATACCAACAATAATACCAACATTCTATATGGGACGCCATACCCCTATATAACCCTTAATCCTTGAAAAACGCCCAAAATAAAGGGCTAACAGTCTATGACGGTCAGCCCTTTATCGTTGTTTGGTGGAGATGGCGGGAGTTGAACCCGCGTCCGCCAGCATTACGCTCATGAATCTACATGTTTAGTTTCTGTCTTTGGTTTTAATCCGCACCGATCCGACAGTCAGGATGGATTGGACGATTCTCTACTTTTGAACCCAAGCAATTGAGACAATCACTTGTGGCGATCCTACATGCGGACGCTTCAACTTAGTTGACCAACTGTAGGTGATCAGCAACTAAGTAAGCAGGGTAAACCATGTAAACAGGGTTTAAGCTGCTAGAGCGTAATTTTCGTCGTTTGCGACTATAACAATATATGTTTGATTAACGAGAGGACATATACTCTCGACATGCATCATTGAGTTTCATCACCAGCGTCGAAGCCAGAACATCCCCAATAAGGTTGATGATTATATAGTACTTACACGTTCGCTTGCAACCTATTAGACGTCCGTATTACATTACGTTACAGCTGAATCATTTAAGCCAAGACTTTATTTAACCATTTACCGATATTTTGAATCTGCGGCATACATACTTGATGTGCCATCGGATAGCTATTATATGCAACATTGTAGCCTTTAGCGGATAAGAGCTGCTTAGCCTGCTCACCTAAGATAACCGGAACGACAGGATCATGCGTACCATGCTCAATCAATATCGGCATGTCTTTATTAGCGTCGCTATAAGCAATGTTGTCATTGGTCGCTAGATAAGTAGATAGCGCCATTAAGCCAGCTAAGCGCTGTGGGTAACCAAGTGCCACTTGGTATGCCACTGCCCCGCCCTGTGAAAATCCAGCAATCACAATATGCTGTGGTAACACACCACGCTCAACCTCACGAGCAATCAAATCATGGATTTGCTGCGCAGACTTTTCAATCTGAGCGATATCAACTTTACGCTCGAGACTCATCTCTAGGATATCGTACCATGCTGGCATCACCATACCACCATTGATAGTCACTGGAATATTAGGCGCATGCGGAAAAATAAAACGCACTGCCATATCGTCCGCTAACCCAAGCTGCGGTACCACAGGCTCAAAGTCATGCCCACTCGCCCCCAAGCCATGTAGCCAAATAACCGCTCTATCTATCTTTTTTTGTGAGGGATTATGTTCAACGATAACAGTGTCTAAATAATTACTCATAATTTTTAGCTTCCTTTAACTAGTAAATAAACTGATATTAAAATTAGGCGTTATAAATTGTATCAATAACGTTTGAAGTATGCATAAAAAAAACCCTCTAGCGTATCTAATAGAACAGCAGTAGATGCGATAAAGGGCAAATCAATTTACGACAAATACTCTAAGTAATAGATTCTACTGGCTGTTTAACATCAGCATTTTGACCACGATGACGCAGATAATGGTCCAGTAACACAATGGCTAACATAGCTTCGGCGATAGGTGTTGCACGCACACCTACGCAAGGATCATGACGACCTTTGGTGAGCATATCAACCGACTCGCCTTGCGTATTGATACTCTTGCCAGCCGTGGTAATACTAGAGGTTGGCTTAAGCGCGATACTGACACGGATATCTTGTCCTGACGAGATACCACCTAAGACACCACCAGCGTGATTAGCAGTAAAACCTTCTGGCGTCATCTCATCACGTGAGCTATGCCCAAACTGTCCAGCTACCGCCATACCATCACCAACCTCAACACCTTTTACGGCATTGATACTCATCATCGCATGGGCGATATCCGCATCTAAACGGTCAAATACTGGCTCACCCAAACCAACAGGTACACCGCTTGCGATAATCTCAAGACGGGCACCACAACTTGTACCTTCACGGCGTAAACTGTCTATCAAGCTCTCAAAGCGGCTAACGGCGTCTTTATCCGCACAAAAGAAAGGATTACTATTGACAAAATCCCAATCAATTTTACTTGGCTCTAGGACATTACTGTACTCATTACCGATTTGGGTAACATGACCACGGATTTGCACGCCCAAGCGATCTAGTAAGTATTTTTTGGCAATAGCCCCAGCAGCGACACGCATAGCAGTCTCACGCGCCGATGAGCGCCCACCGCCACGGTAGTCACGGAAGCCATACTTCATACTGTAGGTGTAATCAGCATGACCGGGCCGAAAGGTGTCTTTAATCTCGCCATAGTCTTTAGATTTTTGATTGGTATTACGAATCAGCAAACCAATAGAAGTGCCCGTCGTTTTACCTTCAAAGACGCCAGAGATAATCTCAACTTCATCAGACTCACGGCGCTGGGTCGAGTATTTAGAAGTACCCGGCTTGCGGCGATCCAAATCTATTTGCAAGTCGGCTTCAGATAAGGCTAAACCTGGTGGCACGCCATCGACGATTGCCATAAGACCTGCGCCATGCGATTCGCCGCAGGTGGTGACGGTAAAGAGCTGTCCAATACTATTGCCTGCCATATTTATCCTTAAATAACTGAAGTCGTTCTTTGAATGTTTTGACTATTGTGTCAATTTTAATTTATTGATTGCTATCTAATAACTGTACGTAATTAGCGAATAGTGAACGATAGCTCATCAGCTCATCATAAGTAATCGCAAAAATACCATGACCACCATGGGCAAATTTTAACCAATCAAACTGAATCTCAGGATAAGCTTGCTTTAACGCCCACTCACTATCGCCTACTTCACAGACTAGCAATCCTTCTGGACTCAGATAATCTGGCGCTTCAAAAAGAATGCGATGTACCAAGTCCAGTCCATCTTGACCAGCAGCTAGCGCATGCTCAGGCTCATACAAAAACTCAGGTGGCAAATCTGCCATAATAGCAGCATCGACATATGGAGGATTGGTGACAATCAATTCATATTGATGTTCAGCAGGAATCTTGGCAAATAAATCTGACTCAATCACGTTCACTTGATGACCAAGATCATGATGATCGACGTTTACCATTGCTACTTCAAGCGCACTTTTATCAATATCTACGGCATCAACCAAGGCGTCAACAAAACGGGTCGCCAGCGCAATAGCGATACAACCAGAACCGGTACATAAATCTAAAATACGCTCAGGTTGTGACAGCTGTTTAATCTCTAAACCGTGATCATAAAAAGTGGCTGCTTGATTATTAGCATTATTGCCAACCGGCTTTGCCAACTCAGTAACTTCAAAGTACGGATGGAACTGCTGACGAATTAACTCCGCGATAGGCGAGCGCGGAATTAAAACCCGTTCATCGACATAAAAAGGTAAGTCACAGAAGTAAGACAAATTAATCAGATAGCTTAACGGCTTACGCTCAGCAATACGTTCTTCTAGTAAGCTTAATACCAATTGCTTCTCTGATGTGGTCAAGCGGCAATCAAGAATCTGATCGTTAGCAGACCAATCTAAAGACAAAGAATGCAACACAATCGCAGACGCTTCGGCAAACTCATCGGTAGTACCTTGAGCGACGACCACATCATAATTGCGTAATTGCGTCACTGCAAAACGAATAAAGTCGCGGATGCTGACCAGCTGCTCACGCGCTTCTTCAAGCTCCGCACGCAAAGTGGCAAATTCGTCGTGCTCACCTAGCAGCCCTGTTGCCAAATCATATTCCATCTCGCCATCGATACCTTGTGAATCTTCATCACTAAAATATTGATTCTGAAACTCTTCTGCGCTCATTGTTTGGTCTTCTGACATATCGCACCTTGCTTATTACATGCTCACTGACTACATGCGGATGGGTTAAATTGCTTTCAATGAATTTAATAACTTCAAGGAATAGCTGATTTATTAAATAAAAATCTCGTTCCATATTATAGACGGAAACAAGATGCTGCGCCAATGACTGCAGTTTTTAGTTTAATAAAATTTTGTCGCCCATATTTTAGCGCCTGTCTATAGCACACCTATTTATTAGCATTTTCCAAAACCTATATAGGCAGTTACGACCAGTTATCGCACAACAACACTTGTGCAGCCTGACTGAACTCTTGCTCGACTGTAGGGAATACGTCAGCCGTTGACGTTTAGCAAGTATTAAATGAAAAAAAATGTGTCAAAAGTTTGCGAAGCTCACCAATTATGAGCATAATAGCTGCATTAGTAGCAACCACAAGCGTCCCCATATTATGATGAAAATGAAGCCTCTTATTACCGCTATCTCTCTAGCTCTCTTTAGTGCCAGTGTGAGTCTCAGTGCAGTTGCTGCACCTGCTGATAGTACACGCACTTTACCAGTACGCACAGCTGACGCGCTTCCTAGCATTGCCAAAAAAGTCAGTCTAAATGTACAAGAAAATCGCAGCAGCTCACTTGATGCTCCTACGGCTGTACAACCAAAAGCTGCTGACCGCATGACTCAGCTGATTGATGCCAAGCAAGAAGCGAAAGTCGATACATCAGTTGCCGTCACTGCCGACAATATGACTGTAGAAGAATTGGCTCGTAAAGATGAGCAATCGGATAGTGATGATATCAGTGAAGGTCAAGCGGTTGCAGCGCCAAGCTCTGCTACAGCTGACAGCTCAGCCGACACCTCTATCAAAAGCATTGCTGATGTAGATGGTAAAAAGCACACCACATTGAATCTATCTAATTATGCCAAACAAGTAAACGGTGCCGTATGGACACCGAGTATGAAAGTTAACTCGGCGATGACGATTAAAATGCAGGCGCTGCTCGATTGGAACCATGCGTCTCCTGGCGCTATTGATGGCGGCTGGGGCATGAACAGTAAAAAAGCACTGATTAACTTCCAAACTATGAAAGGCTTGCCTGCCACTGGTAAAATGGATCAAAAAACATGGGATGCTTTAAATAAAAACATCGCCGCCAATAAGCCGGTTTTAGTGACTTATACCATCACTGAAGATGATGTGAATACCAATTTTGCGACCACACCTGCAGGCTCAGAAGCCAAGTCAAAAATGAAAGGCTTGTATTATCAAGATATCAAAGAGCTGTTTGGTGAGCGCTTCCATATGGATGTGCGTTATTTAGACAAGCTGAATAAAAACAAGCAATATAAAGCAGGCGAAACCATTACTGTTTTAAATACGCGTGAGCCGCTTAAACAGCGTATCAACCGTGTGATTGCTAATAAAGCCGATAAAACCCTTTATGCTTATAACGATAACAAGCTGGTTGCTACCTATCCAACCACAGTTGGTAGTGACAGCACGCCATCACCACAAGGCACCTTTAAGATTGTTAATAAAGTAAAAATGCCGTGGTATAAAGCGACTGTTGGCGAAGGCGCCGATAAAAAAGTACATATGCTACCACCAGGACCGAACAGTCCAGTAGGCGTCGTATGGATGGGCTTATCTAAGCCTTCTTATGGTCTACATGGCTCACCTAAGCCTGAAGGCATCAGCCGTCAAGCATCTGCTGGCTGTGTACGTTTGACCAACTGGGACGTATTAGAGGTTTATGCCAATATCGAAAATGGCGCAACCGTTGAGCTAAAATAGTTCAATAGTTAGTACGCAATAAAAAAGACCTTGATTATCAAATCAAGGTCTTTTTTATTGCGTTCGAAATTGCATTCCAAAAAATTCACTACCAAAGTTTCAATGTACAAAATAAATAGCTAAGCAACACCACGAGCTTTTTACCGCAAACTATGCTTTGTAGCCTTCTTCGTTACCTGTAATGCTACCGATTTTTTTAGTAAAAAATAATCCGGCTGGAATGGAGATTAAGATGCCGGCTGCCACTGCCATTTGAATGTGCGGGATTTGATTAAAACCTGTGACCAACGCAACAATCATAAAGATACCGATGATAACAGTGGCTGCCATTGAATAGATAACAGAGAAGAGTGGCCAGTTCATGATTTATTCCTCATTTTTTGTGTGGGTATAACTACTTTATACACTAAATCCACACAAATAGTAAGCCTTTTCATATAGACGCTGAGGCCAATTATAGCAAGTGATTGATAATTAAAACCATGTTATGATTATTGATTTATATTACTGAATTTTATTCTTTAGAATTGACCATTTTTTAATAAAGATTAATGCGGTTATTGTCTGAATTTTCTTTAGTCAGATATCTAGTAATTTACTTATTTCTCCTCACTATTACTCTTATTAGCAAAACCCTTAATTGATAAGCGATATAAATCTGCTTAATCCAATAAAAAATGAGTCACCTTTACCATCACTCTACTCATGAATCTTCAACACCCTTGGCACGTTTGTGCTAAAATCGCTTGCAAAATTATTTTACTTATTCTACTAAATACATCCGTCAGTAAGGAGCCGCTGTGAGCCAGCCATTTAGCTCAGCCGATATTCGTCAAGCTTTTATCGATTTTTTCATAAGCAAGCAGCACACACCCGTCGCCTCATCGAGCTTGATTCCGCACAATGACCCGACCTTGTTATTTACCAATGCCGGTATGAATCAATTTAAAGAAACTTTTCTGGGTATGGAGCCACGTGACTATAGCCGCGCAGTGACTTCACAAAAATGCGTACGTGCTGGCGGCAAGCATAATGATTTAGATAACGTTGGTTATACGGCGCGCCATCATACATTTTTTGAGATGCTTGGCAACTTCTCTTTTGGTGATTACTTTAAGCAAGCAGGTATTGGTTATATTTGGGAGTTTTTAACTTCGGATGAGTGGTTATCGATTGATAAAAATCGCTTATATGTAACCGTTTATGAAACTGATGACGAAGCCTTTGATATTTGGCACAAAGACATCGGCATCCCTAGCGAGCGCATTATCCGTATTGGCGATAATAAAGGTGCGCCTTACGCCTCAGATAACTTCTGGACGATGGGCGATACCGGTCCTTGCGGTCCTTGTACCGAAGTATTTTATGACCATGGCGCTGATATCGAAGGCGGTCTACCAGGTACTCCAGAAGAAGATGGCGACCGCTATATTGAGATTTGGAACTGTGTCTTTATGCAGTTTAACCGTCAAAAAGACGGTACTATGCTACCGCTACCAGCTCCAAGTGTTGATACTGGCATGGGGCTTGAGCGTATCAGCGCCATTATGCAAGGCGTCCATGGTAACTACGAGATAGACTTGTTTGTCCATCTAATGGATGCCGCTGCTGAGATTTTAGGCATCGAAAACCAGCAACAGTCGTCATTAAAAGTCATTGCTGACCATATTCGTGCCGTTGCATTTTTGATTGCTGACGGCGTCACGCCAAGTAATGAGGGTCGTGGTTATGTACTGCGCCGTGTAATCCGCCGTGCCGTACGTCATGGTAATAAGCTTGGTGCGGATAGTGATTTCTTTTATAAAATGGTCGCGCCTTTAGTTGCTGAGATGAGCATCGCCTACCCTGAGCTAAAAGATAAGCAAAGCGTCATTGAAAATGCCATTCAAAAAGAAGAAACACAATTTGCCAAAACATTAGCGCAAGGTTTACGCTTACTTGCCAGCGAGCTTGAAGGCTTGCAAGATGGTGACACCCTCTCTGGTGATGCGGCGTTTAAGCTTTATGATACTTACGGCTTCCCTGTTGATTTGACCGCTGATATCACTCGTGAGCGCGGTATTGTCATCGATGAAGCGGAATTTGATGAACATATGCAAGCGCAGCGTGAACGTGCGCGTGATGCCGGCAAGTTCGACGTCGATTACAGCAGTGTCATTCAAGTAGAGAACCCAACGACCTTTATCGGTTATGGGCAACTTGCAGAAGACGGTGTGACGATTGATGCGCTGTATCAAGAGGGCAATCCAGCCGATAGCTTAGCTGAAGGTATCGAGGGTGTAGTGGTACTTGACCGTACGCCGTTTTATGCTGAAGGTGGTGGTCAAGTCGGTGAGCTGGGTGAAATCCGCACTGCGACGGGCGTCTTTGAAGTGCAAGATACCAAAAAATCTGGTCAAGCCATTATTCATTATGGCGTGGTCACCATGGGTGAAATTACGCCTAAGCAAACAGCAGATGCACAAGTATTATCAAGTATCCGTGCTGCTAGTGCCAAAAATCACTCTGCTACTCACTTATTACATGCCGCATTAAGAGAAGTATTAGGTGATGCAGTGACGCAAAAAGGCTCATTAGTTTCAAGTGAAGTGTTACGTTTTGACTTCTCTTATGATAAGCCTGTTAGTGCTGCGGAAATTATGCGTATCGAACGTATGGTTAATGAGCAAATTCAAGCAAACACCCCTGCTCGCATCCAAAACATGTCTATCGATGAGGCTATGAAACAAGGCGCGATGGCTCTGTTTGGCGAGAAATATGGTAATGATGTTCGCGTCTTGACAATGGGTACCGATAGCATTGTCGATGGTCAACGTAAGCCCTTCTCTATTGAGCTATGCGGCGGCCTACATGTACAGCGTACGGGTGATATTGGTGTCTTAAAAATCACTAGCGAATCAGGCATTGCCGCTGGTATTCGCCGTATTGAAGCTGTCACTGGCATGAATGCGATTAAAAACATTCAGCAAAGCGAGCAGCAACTGAGCGAGCTTGCCAGTCAGCTAAAAGTGAAACGCCCTGAAGTGGCACAGCGTGTCCGTACCATGGCTGATAAGCAGCGTGATTTAGAAAAGCAGTTAGAACGCTTAGAGCAAAAAATCGCCAGCACCCAAGCTGCAAAATTGCTTGATGAGGTACAAACCATTGCTGGTACGCCAGTACTTATCAGCACCTTAAGCGGGGTCGATGGTAAATCTATCCGCACACTGATGGACGACATCAAATCAAAACTTCCTGATAGCGTCATTGTATTGATTGGCGATAAAGATGAGCAGTTGGCACTAGCTGCTAGTGTGGCAAAATCTTTGACTGCTAAAGTAAAAGCGGGTGACATTATTCGTTATTTGGCAGGCGAGCTTGGTGGTAAAGGTGGCGGTAAGCCTGACTACGCACAAGGCGGCGCGCCGAAAGCTGCTAATACTAGCGCGGTTGTCAATGCGCTACCTGCTTGGCTTGCAGAGCAACTTGGCTAGTACATGTAGCTGAGCTACTTTATGCCAAATTACACATAGGCTGTGCATAAATCATGAGATTGGTTATAAGTATCATAACCAATCGCCATGTATCTAATGTCCTCTAGCGCTTAAATTTCCAGCTTGAATATGATATAAAGGTCAACGCTCGATAAAACGAGCCTGTTTGACAAAAATGCAAAGCCTAGCGTAAGTTTGATATATAAAGTCTATTAGCATGAAAAACAGTAAAAAAATAAAGGGCGCAGTTTTTATAATCCGGCTCTATCGTTATGAAAATTAATCTAACGCTGAATTTGTAAACTGAATTTATAAATAGTGGCATGACAGATTGATGTCTATAATTAACAGATGGCCATTGGTGAATAATAGGTAGATTTTTATGGCGTTAATAGTACAAAAATACGGCGGCACCTCGATGGGTAGTATCGACCGCATCAAAAACGTCGCCAAACGAGTCAAGCGCTGGCATGACAATGGTCACCAAGTGGTCGTTGTTGTATCTGCCATGAGTGGCGAGACCAACCGTCTGATTGACTTGGCACGCCAAATCAGTAGTAATCCCGATCCACGCGAATATGACCAGATGGTCTCAACCGGCGAGCAAGTTTCTATCTCATTGCTTACCATGGCGATTCAAGAGCTTGGTGTTGGTGCCCGTTCATTTACCGGTCGTCAAGTCGCGATTAAAACTGATAGCGCTCATAATAAAGCGCGCATCGAAAGTATCGATGATAAAAACATCCGTGAGCAACTTGATGCTGGTAACGTCGTTATCGTGGCAGGCTTTCAAGGTATCGATGAAGAAGGCAATGCGACCACTTTAGGACGCGGCGGCTCGGATACCACGGGTGTGGCCATTGCAGCAGCGCTAGGCGCTGATGAATGCCAAATCTATACTGATGTCGACGGCGTCTATACCACTGACCCACGCGTGACCTCAAAAGCCAAAAAACTTGAAAAAATTACATTTGAAGAAATGCTTGAGATGGCCAGTCTTGGCTCCAAGATTTTACAAATTCGCTCAGTAGAGTTCGCTGGCAAATATGGCGTACCACTACGCGTATTATCTAGCTTTGATGAAAACAACGATGGTAGCTTCGACCAAGAATTTCAAGACAATGTCGGCACCTTAATTACGATAGACGAAGGAGACAATATGGAACAGGCAATCATCTCAGGTATCGCCTTTAATCGCGATGAAGCAAAAATCGTCGTACGTGATGTCCCTGATCATCCTGGTATCGCCTCGGCTATTCTAAGCCCTATTGGTCGCGCCAATATCGAAATCGATATGATTGTACAAAACCTATCGACCAATGGCATGACCGATTTTACCTTTACGGTCAACCGTACTGACATGGATAAAACCATGAAAGTATTAGAAAATGAAGTCAAAAATGAAATCGGTGCCAAAGAGATATTGGCTAATGATGAAGTTGTTAAAGTCTCTTTAGTTGGGGTGGGCATGCGCTCTCACGCCGGTGTTGCAAGTCTTATGTTCCAAACGCTTGCTGAAAACAATATCAATATTCAAATGATATCGACCAGCGAAATTAAAGTGTCTGTCTTGATTCAAGAACAGTATTTAGAAAAAGCCGTTAAATCACTGCACACTGCTTTTGGTCTTGATCGTGAAGAGGGTGATAGCAAAATCGCAGGCTTGTAGTATTTAATTAATAAAGCCTTGCTAGAGCACATTATAAAATAACGTGAGCTTAGTTAAGTCATAACAAACAGCAATTTATTATTTTTAATAATATCTCCTTGAATAGGGTCTTCATAAGACCCTATTTTCTTTTTTAGGATTGCTTAGGTTATTATAGACCTAATAGTTTTGTGAAAACCCGTGACAGTATCTATTATGCCCCCTATAATGAGGGTTTCATTTGGGCTAAATGAATCTACCTATCATTATCGCTATTAGCACCCTATTTTGTGCGGCGATAATGTCCTGTAATTGAGACGCAATCTGATGAGTAATAATCTGTTGATGCGACATAAGGAGTGTGACGCATGTTAATTTTGACACGCCGCGTGGGCGAAACGCTAATGATTGGCGACGAGGTCAGTGTGACTGTCCTAGGTGTCAAAGGCAATCAAGTACGTATCGGCGTTAACGCGCCAAAAGATATTGCCGTACACCGCGAAGAGATTTATCAGCGCATTCAACATGAGCGCACGGTACAATCGCAAATGCAACATCTTGAGCAAGGCAGTTTTGCGCCATCCTTTGATGACGAAGACTACTTTAATCGCTAATCGATCAGCATCATTCCTAACTATCAATAATCATTAAGCTTGTATTAAGCACGCTAATTTTTGCTTTATATCAGCTTTGAGGTCATTTATTTATGAGTATCCGCCAATCAGATGTATCGGCTCTACTTAATGGTTTGAACAAAAACGCCATTGGATTCAATGATGTCATCAGCTTTATTGATGATTTTTATCGTTATGCGCCAGCGCCTTTCGTTAATGGTATGCAGCATAATGCCGCGGGCGAAAACGAAGGCAGCGCCAAGATTTTTGGTTTTGCCAAGCACCATGGCTTAAATCAATTAGACACGTTAAAGCTTTTTGGTGAACATTACCAAAAAGTCCAAGCGACGCCTAAAGGGGTTGACCATGCAAATATTCGCAATTTTTTGCATTGGGGCTGGCAAGGTTTTTTAATGGAGAAAAACCCATTAACTCTACGTCCTAGTGTCGATACCAGTACGCTATAACGATACAATCGTTATAGGATTGACACATAAAAAGGCCACGCTATCATCATAGCGTGGCCTTTTTATGTGCTTTACTTTTTATTGGTAAATTTAGCCATCGAGCTATTTATTGCGAAACTTAACCGGCTGTACCGCGCCTTTAGGGTTTGGCATGTTTGGATAATGATGCTCATGTTCGACGTCACATTCAGCGCCAACAATAGAGCCATCTTCTCTTACTGGCTTATGTATATAGCCAGTACGCTCAGCTGGCAGCAGATGCTCGTGCTCCCATACCATCACCGCTTGCATACAGGTTTCGCGCTGCTCAGGCGTTAGCTTACGACCATCTGCCCATTTACCCAGCTCAATCGCCAAACGGAATTGATCGACCACTTTTGGTGTTAGGCTTGCTAATATTGTTTGTTTATCCATTATACCTACTCTCCACTACTATTTTTTATCATATTTTCGTCTGACAACGACGCTTATTCATCGTCCATAATATCATCATCACTATCCATACTGAATTCTTCAGCATGAACGTTCCAGTGTAGCTTGGTTCGGCAAGCTTCATAAAAATCAAAGCCTGGTGGATGTAACAAGGTTAACTTGTCAGGGTGTTTTCGAATATAAAGGCGCTGCTCCTGATCAAGTGGTATGCTCGGCTTACCATCAGCGCTAACCATCGGCTGAGTGCGATTGTCTTCATGAATGCGAATGCAAATCTCACTGGTACCACTGACCACAATAGGGCGACTAGATAGCGTATGCGGATGCATAGGCACCAAACATATCGCATCCATACTTGGATGGATGATAGGGCCGCCACCAGAGAGTGCATAAGCCGTCGAACCTGTCGGTGTCGCCACAATAAGTCCATCACTATGCTGGCGGTAAACATCATGCTCGTCGATTTTCATCTGAAAATCAATCATATGGACTGACTTACCCGCATGCAGCACTATATCATTGAGCGCCATGTCTTCATGAATAATCTTCCGACCTTCACGAATCTCCATCGTTAGTAGAAACCTGTGGTCGAGCTGATAATCGCCCATCAATACTTGACGAAGTTTAAAGCTGGCTTCATCTGGTTTAACGTCTGCTAAAAAACCAAGGCGACCACGGTTGACGCCTAATACAGGTACGCGGTAGCGCGCCAGCGCTTCGGCAGCATGCAGTATAGAACCGTCGCCGCCCACCACGATAACCAAGTCACAAATCTCGCCAATAAGGCTACGTTTGACGATTTTTACCCGCTCAATCTCAGTGAGATTCAAGGTTGGTAAGTTGGCAGTTTGTACATCCATAATCAACGTAAGATTCATATCGTTAATTATCTGAGCAATCTGTCCAATACTTTGGGTCACGCTGCGCTTGCCGGCACGGCCCATCAAGCCAATGCGTCGAAAGGCGGGGTTTTTGACAGCGTGAAACAGCTCTGACTCATGTAGATGCGGCAATCTTGCTGACTGCGCTGAGTTTTCCATAAAACGACTCGGTATGACGGTAAATTACAGAGCAATGATAACCAGAAATCAGCGTTTAGACTAGCCTGTTTATCAAGTATCGTTGTTTACAGTCATAATCGACCCCATATAAGAGGCAATATACACTGTTTTCGGTGTATCTGTTTAGCTACTTAATAGTGCTCTAGTTAAGGCTTTTAAGCACTCTAGTAAGCGTGTGCAGCCTCATATACTGTCACGCAAACACCGTTGACAATAAGAGCGGTTTTGCTAAAGTAGCTGACATAACTATTATTAGTATTTTATTGAGGATAATTTTATGGCCAATCCTATTGTCAGTCGCGCAGAGCTTGCTGTTGGCGGCGCGCCGATGACGGTTAAGGGTGTGATTCAAAAAACCAGTCTATTGCTTGGGCTATCAGCCATTACTGGTGTTGGATTTTTCTTTTATGCCTTGATGGCAGGTTTATCGCAAGGTTTTATCACCATGACCGCCTTTGGTAGTATGTTTGCTGCCTTCGGTCTCGCTATTTTTATTACCTTTAAACCGCAAAAAGCCAAAACCTTTGCTGTTCCTTATGCTTTATTGGAAGGTATATTCTTGGGCGGTATCTCGCTATTTTTTATGAGAATGTACCCAAGCGTACCCGTCACTGCCATGTGTGCAACATTCGTGACAGCAGCGGTGATGTTAGGGCTATATCGCTCAGGTCTGGTCAAGGTTACTGAAAAATTCCGCTCGATTGTTACTTCAGCATTGATTGCTATCATGCTGGTTTATGTAGCACAGTGGGTACTTTCTTTAGCCTTTGGTTCAAGCTTGCCTTTCTTGTTTGAAGGTGGCGCTATCGCTATTGGTTTTAGCTTGTTTGTGATTGTTATCGCCTCTTTCACGCTGTTATTAGACTTTGATAATATCGAGCGTGGCGTGGCAATGGGCGTGTCAGAAGACTACGAATGGTTATTCAGTATCGGTCTTCTTGCAACACTAGTATGGATGTATATCGAATTTATGCGTCTACTAAGCTACTTACAAGATTAGTTTAAAATTAGTTCGATAGTTATTGCAATAAAAAAACCGCCTATTATAAAGGCGGTTTTTTTATTGCAATGACTATTAGAGATTTATTTAAACTGGTCTAAGCTATTTCAAACTAGGAACGTTTTAAACGCAGCGCATTTAATACCACAAATAATGAGCTTAACGACATGCCAATAGCAGCAAGCCAAGGTGGCACGTAGCCCAAAGCCGCGGGTATCAAAACACTACCATTATAAATAAGTGCCCAGCGCAAGTTTTGTTTGATAATACGTTTGGTTTTATCAGCGATACGTTTTGCCGCTATGATGGCTTCAATCTGCCCATTTAGGATGATACTGTCACTTGATACTTGCGCTAAATCAGCGGCTCCTGCTATCGAGGTCGAGACATCTGCTGCTGCCAATACCGGCGCATCGTTGATACCATCACCAACCATCAGCACCACTGCTCCCTTAGCTTGTAGCTGCTGAATATGATTAACCTTGTCCGTTGGTGATAAACCGTTATAGGCTGACTGCATGCCCAAAATTTCGGCCATCACCAGCGCTTGCTGGCTTGGGTCACCGGTCAACATAATCGATTCAATGCCGAACTCTTTGAGCCTATCAAGCATAGATTTAGCGCTATCACGTACCTTATCATTAAAATAAAAACAGGCCAGCGCTTGCCAGCTTGCTGATGTATCTTTTTGACATGATAAGACCACTGCTGAGCTCGCTCGCTGTGCAACTAAGTCTATCGTTAAATCTTTACTTGCATCGGTAGTATTATTCGTTCTATCTAAGGCAAAATTTGCATGACCAATGCGATATAGCACCCCATCAATCATTGCTTCAACCCCACCAGCTGGATAATACTGTAAAGCTTGGGTAGCTGGTAGATGCAGCTGATAGGCAGCTGTCAGTAGTGCGTACGCAATCGGATGACGACTACCTACCTCTAACGCCGCAGCAATCGCTAATAGCGTGTCTTTTTCATCTTCTATGTCTGTTGGCGTATCATTGGCTGCTACTAGCTCTATATTTAATAAATTGGGCTTGCCATAGGTTAATGTACCGGTTTTATCAAAAGCCACATGGGTAATTTCAGCAAGCGTTTGCAGGGTATGCCCGCGCGTGGTCAAAAAGCCGTAGCTTGCCAGTCGGTTAGTCGCAACTGTTAACGCAATTGGTGTCGCTAGCGATAGCGCACAAGGACAAGTCGCAACCAATACTGCAACCGTTGCCCAAATCGCCTGACTTGGATCAACGATATACCAACCAATAAAAACTAGAACAGACAATACTAAGATGCGCGCAACAAACCAACGTGCCATCTTATTAGCCTGCTGTGCCAATTTTGGCTTTTCACTCATCGCCCGATTCATTAGCCTATCGATTAGACCTATTTGGCTGTCTTCTGGCAACGCTGTGACCAACATCTCAAATGGTTGGCTATCGTTTTGTGCACCGCCAACGATATAATCACCTTGAGATTTACTGATTAAATCGCCTTCGCCCGTTAGCAAGCTTTGCGAAACTGTGGCGGTTGAGCTGAGCAATATACCATCACTGATAATCTCAGAACCTGCCTCAACCATGATGACGTCACCCACTTGCAAACTATGAGCGGTCACCATCTGCTTTTGTTTTGCCTCATCGCTCGTATCTGAAACCGTCAATCGTTGCTGGCGAGTCTGCTGCCATTGTTGAGCAATACGTAATGTTAACTGATAGACATTGGCATCCATGCTCTGTATAAAGTTGGGCGTAGCGCTTACTGTAGTTTGACTATTAAGCTCATTGCCAATTCCATTAACGGCACCACTAACAGCTACATCGCCAACCTGATTAGCATACTCTTCACTTTCTTGTTTAAGAGCATTTTTCTGAACGCTGTTTTGTTCTAATAGCTGCAAGATGCTTTCAGCAGCATCCTTATCTTCAGCAATTTTTTGTACCAAAACTGGCTCAACTACTACCAAATCATTGGCCATGGTTGCCGCTTTTAGCCGTGCATTGTGCTCAATATAACGTCCTGCCAGCAAGAAGAAAATAAACATACTAACCGAGTCGTAGTAGGTCTCCCCTTGCCCAGTAATAGTGGCAAAAAGACTGGCAAAAAATGTGACAATCAAGGCAATACTAACGGGCACATCCATATTGACTTGCCGGGCACGAATCGCTGACCATGCTGAAGTGAAAAACGGCACACCGGCATAAAAGAACACTGGCGTGCTGACAAACAAAGACACCCAGCGTAAAAAATCGCGCTGGAATATCAGCATATCGCTATATTCACCAAAATACATTGCTACCGCATACATCATTGCTTGCATCGAACCCAATGCTGCAATACCAAGCCTAATAAGCATTTGGTTATTATGACGTGCCAGCATAGCTTCGTGGGTATCTTGCCGGTAAGGCTTGGCTTCATAGCCAATTTCATTAATGACAGCGAGAATACGGCTAATAGGTAGCTTATCCTCATCCCAAATCACCCGCATGCGCTGATTGGTCAAATTGACCTGACATTTATCAATACCATCCAGCTCATCGAGCCGCGATTCAATCAACCACGTACAGGCTGCACAGCGTAGGTTATTGACGGATAGCTCTGCAACCGACATGCCGTCTTGCGCATAGACAAACTGCGACTTTATTTCATCATGGTCATAAGCTTCAAGGCGGGTAAGCTGCGTTGGTAAGCTTGCCGTACGGTTAATCTCTGAGCGATCAAGGTAGTATTGCTCAAGTCCCGCCTCCACAATACTTTGTGAAGCCAACTGACAGCCCATACAACACATCTCACGTGATTGACCCAATATCTCGCTATAAAATGGTGGCTGCGGCACTGGGTCACCACAATGAAAACAGTGACCTACCAGCGGCAATACCAGACCATCAATAATAGAATTGTCATGGTGATAAGCATTGGTATTTAGTGACGCTGATGATGCTTGCGGTATGGGAGATGGAATACTGGACATAATCGCACTTATTTCCTTTAGACAGAATATTGATTGAATGGCTTCAAATCAAGGCTCTATCATCTGATTTACTCAATATCGAGAAAATCATTATATTGAACAGCTATTATTGGCTAACTGGCTACTAACTAATAAATATATGGCTATGCCGCCCTGATACTCGCTTTTATCTAAATAAGACAATATTGTGAATATTACGACGATAATAGCGAGCGGATACTTTAGGATAACCATTAGTACTTTTATAAACATTATACTATAAGCATCGGCTCTCAGCAGTATAACTACTTAACATTGAGAGCGAATGAATGCCTGCGTTGACGATGATAGATTGAAAAATTTGTCAATTTGCGTCATTATGAGGCAGTTTTTTATCCCAAAATGGTGTGTCATCAGTGCAAAACTCTTATTCTAAACAACCACGATCCTCTAAGCCTGCTATCAATACGCTACCTTCGCAGCAGCGTGGCATAGTGTTCAGTGGTATTTTATTACTGGTGGTTATCGCTGGTATGGTGCTATTAGCACTGTATTTGATCAAACTTGATCGCACCATTACCACTAAATTTGAGGGTAAACGCTGGGATATTCCTGCCAAGGTTTATTCGCAGCCGCTTGAATTGTATCAAGGTGCTAACGTCGATAAAGACACGATGAAGACCTGGCTTGAGTTACTTAATTATCAAAGTGATAAAGCATATGATCGCACCGGCACTTATTATAAATCGGGCAACAACTATTTTATCCATACACGTGGATTCACTTATAGCGCCAACGATGTAGACAAAGAGCAAGTCATCAAAATGACCATTGCTGGCAATAAAATTGAGTCGGTACAAAGCACCATACCGGCGAAAACCGGCATTATTCGTCTTGAGCCGGTCAATATCGGCGGTATTTATCCCGATAGCAATGAAGACCGTCTAGTAGTCTCTTTAGATCAAGTACCGCAGCCGCTTATTGATGCACTAATAGCAACAGAAGATCGTGGTTTTTACGAGCATAAAGGCGTATCAATACGCGGTATCGCTCGTGCAGTCATCAATAACTTCTCTGGCGGGGCGCGTCAAGGTGGCTCGACTATCACTCAGCAGTTGATTAAAAACTTTTATCTCAATTCAGACCGGACGATGAAACGTAAAGCCAATGAAGCGTTGATGGCAGTATTACTAGAGCTGCATTATAGTAAAGATGATATCTTACAGGCATATCTCAACGAGATTTATTTGGGTCAAAACGGCAAACGCTCTATCAATGGCTTTGGTTTGGCGTCACAGTTTTATTTTGATAAACCGCTCAATGAGCTGCGTCTAGATCAGCAAGCACTGCTTGTTGGTATGGCAAAAGGTCCGAGCGTTTATAATCCGCGCCGTCATCCAAACGACTCAAAAGCGCGCCGTGATGTTGTGCTTAGCAATATGTTAGCCGTCGGCTCTATCAGTCAAGAAGACTATGATAAGGCATTAAAGAACTCCCTTGGGGTGGTTGATAAGCCTGTTGAAGGTAAAAGTCAGTTCCCAGACTTTTTAGATATCGTCAAGCGTGAATTGAATAAAGTCTATTACTCTGATGATCTCAAAAACGAAGGGCTAATTATCATCAGCACGATGGATCCTATCGCCCAGTTGGCCGCGGACAAAGCCGTTGAGAGAAAACTTGGCGAGCTACGCCGTAGTGGTAGTAAAACCAAGAATTTACAAGGGGCGCTAGTCAGTGCGAATCCTGAAACTGGTGAATTAGTTTCTGTTGTGGGTAGCGGTAGCGAATTTACCGGCTTTAACCGTGCGGTCGATGCCAAACGCCAAGTAGGCTCGTTACTCAAGCCAATTATTTATATGACTGCTCTCGAAAGTGGACGCTATAATTTGGCAAGCTCGGTTGACGATTCTCCTATTACGGTCAATCTCAGTGACGGTACTGAATGGACTCCTAAAAACTATGACAATCGTGACCATGGTTTCATATCCTTGACTACGGCGCTATCACAATCGTATAACCGTAGTGCCGTACGTTTAGGGATGGAGTTTGGGGTCGACACCTTTGCCAAGCAATTAAAACGCATGGGCGTTAAAGAGAAAATACCGCCTTATCCTTCAGCATTATTAGGCTCAGTCAATCTAAGTCCAATGGACATGCTAGGCGTCTATCAAGTCTTTGCTACCGGTGGTTTCCGCACCCCTATCCACAGTATCCGTAGTGTGATCGATGACCGCGGTAGTATACTACAGCGCACAGGGTTAAATACTCAGCGCAGCATTCCGCCTGAGACCAACTTTTTGATCAACTATGCTTTGCAAGACGTTGTCAAAAACGGCACCGCCAAACGCGTACAATCACTTGGTAGCAATCTAAACCTTGCTGGCAAAACTGGTACCACCAATGATTACCGTGATGCCTGGTTTGCCGGTTATAGTGGCAACTATGTTAGCGTGGTTTGGGTTGGGCGTGATGATAATAAACCTATCGGACTTAGCGGCGGTAGTGGTGCTTTGCCAGTTTGGGTTGATTATATGAGTCGTCTAAAACTGACGCCTGTTGCGCTGCCTGAGCCAGAAGGTATTGAATGGCTATGGTTAGAGAATAACTCAGGCAAACTGTCTAATGAGCGCTGTGAAAGTGCACGCTACTTACCTGTGATGTCGGCATATTTGCCACAAGAAGCTAGCAGCTGTGCGATTGGCTTATATCAACAAGATCGTGCTCGTGAACAAATGCAGTGGCAAAACGAGCAAGGCAATATCAATAAACAACGTCGCCGTGAAGGCTTAGATATTCCAAATGGTGAAGCGGTTGATAATGAAGGTAACAATGACGAGCAAGATGGTGACACACCTACTCGCGCAGATACTTGGTACGATCGTGCTGTTGAATGGTTTTAGGCTATTTAAAACTTAAATAAGGGTATCAGTATGGCGTTATTTATATCGCAAAATGCTTTAGCTCAGCAGCCAACAAATAGTCTGGCTAAAATACAGCAAAAACCTCTACCTACCATACTTTTAATCAGTACTTGCTTTGCCATGTTCAGCTTGAGTGCTTGCCAGACTGCACCAACTTCAACCAAAACTACGGCAACTCAGACCTTACCATCAGTTACTAGCCAAAAAGCCACAGCAATTAATCAACTACCTGTATCAATAAAGCCGCCAACAGCATTAGTAATACAAGAGCCAGCGATAATTGAACCGACCAGTCAAAGTACTAGTCAAACGCCAATAATAACTCAGCCTGATATTATTATCCTCGCGCCTGCCCGTGAAGATGAGATGGTATATGAGCCATCAATACCATCACACAATGAGCTATTAGAGCGTGCGCGGCAAAACTCGCAGCAACGCAGCCAGCAAAGCACAACAAACAATAGTAACCTGCCAGCCTTTCGCAATTTGATGAACGTCGGTACTGAACAATTAAAAGCAGGCAATATCAATGCTGCTGAAAACAGCTTTACAAGAGCCCAGCGCCTAGCGCCCAAATCATCAGCCGTCTATTTTTATCTTGCACAAGTAGCGCTCAAAAAAAACCAGCCACGTAAGGCTGAAGCAATGGCACGCCGTGGCTTGACAGTCGCTCAAGACAGTAATCGTCGACGTGCACTATGGCAAATTATTTTGCAATCAGGACAAGCTCAAGGCAACGCACGAGTAATAAAAGAAGCCAAACAAGCGTTGCGCTAATAGTACCAAATTTATGATTGACCATGACGACTGATGATATAAGCGCTAAAATAGGCTTATATCATCAGTCGTTCATTTTTCTTATCAGATGTAATAATTATTTTTAAACTACTTTATCTATCCATTTTTATTTTGAACTAAGGTAACCTTTATGGCATGGCAACAACTGCACTTACAGTGTGAAAAAGACAATGTCGATCTCGCTGAGGCATTATTATTGGAAGCAGGCGCGCTATCGATTGCACTTGACGACGCAGGCGATCAGCCTTTATTTGAGCCACTTCCTGGTGAATCACCACTATGGGACGAGGTTATTTTAACGGGACTGTTTGATGCCACTATAGAGTCTGGAACTCCGGATGTCATTGAACAGCTTAGCCATGAGATTGGCGCGCAAGTACAGGCGAGCCGTACTTGGGTTAGCGCTGTCGATGACAAAGATTGGGAACGTGAATGGATGTCCAATTACAAGCCTATTGAATGTGCCAATGACTTGTGGATCGTGCCTAATTGGCTGACACCACCCAATCCTAAAGCGACCAATATCATCATGGACCCAGGTTTGGCATTTGGTACGGGCTACCATGCGACCACTCGCCTATGCCTTGATTGGCTGACGGAGCAAGATCTGACTGATAAAGTGGTGATAGATTATGGCTGCGGCTCAGGCATCTTAGGTATTGCTGCTTTATTATTAGGGGCGCGTCACGTTTATGCGGTGGATATTGACCCGCAAGCAGTACTGGCGACCAATCAGAATGCAGCACGAAATCATGTCGGTAATCGCCTGCAAGCATTTTTACCAGAAGATTTCACTACCTTTTGGCAACAGCAAAACGTAGCACCTGTAGAAGTGATGGTTGCTAATATTTTAGCCAAACCACTGATAGCTCTAGCGCCTTATTTTGTCACTTTAATGGCACCAAAGAGCCGCATCGTACTTGCTGGTTTGATTGAATCACAAACTGAGCAAGTGAGCGAAGCCTATCAGCCTTATTTTGCGCTTGATCCCAAACATGCTTATACCGCGCAAGAAGATCAGCATTGGCAAAGGTTGTCTGGTACATTTACAGGCTAGCAACATTAAATTACATCTGTTACGATAGAGTAGTAGTTAAATGTTGTGTATTCAACGCTACTCTAGAGTTGCCTGTGGGTTATGATCTAAAATATTGAATGATGACATTGAAGTAATTGGCAGCGGTTGATGAGTGGCTTGGCGGTATTAATATCTATATCTTTTTGGATTCGACCCTATGACCACGCCCATTAAAACTCAGTGCCCTCATTGTCATACTATTTTTAATATAAAAAAGACCCAATTAGACGAAAAAACCGCCAGTATCTGCTGTGAGCATTGCCAGCAAATGTTCTTGGTGAATAGTAATCTGATCGTGACTGCTGATATAGATAGTCAGCATATTAATACCGCACCCTCTAAGAAAACCTCTATTTCAGTTACTTCCAATGCAGATGATGATGATATTTTAATTCATGACGATATGATTCATGACGACATGGATATCGATACATCTGACGATAAAAACTTAGAATACGACTCACTCGACAGTATGGATGCTTGGCTTACGCAAGCGACTGATAACAATTATAGCGCTACCCAAAGCGCTTCATCACAAAAACACACGACTAAAAAATTAGACCACTATTCAGATGTATCCACTGATATATTTGAAGAAAACTCCGCCTCCGCTACCACTCCAAACCATTCTCCTTCATCAGCGCAAGTCGCTTTAAGCTCCGCAGCTGCTAACAGCATACACGCCAATATTGACAATACTACAGATGAGTCATGGCTTGAGAAACTCCTCAAAGAGCGGAATCAAGGTGAAGAGGTGTCAAATAATGACACTGACCTATCGCAATTACTGCTCGATATGGGCATTGACTTTAAAGAAGAAAACGATCAAGCAGCGCATAGCAAAAGATTACAGGCACAAGCCAAATTCTCACCAACACCGTCTCGCCGTTCAATGGCCTCATTATTATGGACATTAGGTTGTTTGGTGTTAGCGCTGCTACTTTTTGCGCAATATGTGATGTTTAACTTAAATACGTTGGTAAAAAATCCTGTCCATGCTGGACGCCTTCAGACACTATGCTCAATTGCTAGCTGTAGCCTACCTAGCGCCGATTTATCAGCCTTTAGCGTAATTGATACCAAGTATCAAGCCAGTCGAATAAATACTAAATCGAGCTTTAGTGATATTAGTGCTGCTATCAATAACCAAAGCTTGCAAGCGCAATTATATCCTCATATAAAAGTCAGTGTTTATGGCGTTAATGAGCTGATCGGTGAGTTTATTGCTGCACCAGAGCAGTATTTAGTGGGTAAGCAAAGCCAATTGGCTGCCAATAGCCGTAAGCAGATCCTCTTTACCGTACCAGTTGCCAATACTCAGATCTCAAAAGTCGCTATCAACCTTATTTATTAACGTTAACTTAGGTATATTCCCTGATTTAGCGCATCTTATTAAGTTGATAGCTACTGACTTTGATATAATATCCGACAATAGCCTCATGGTTTTATTCTTTAACCTCAAGGACATTATCTTATGACACCACAGGCACAGTATAATGCCAGCAATTTTAACAAAAGCGCTGATAATCCTGATTATTATGAAGAAGGCTATCAGCGTTCAATCCGCAATATGGAATCTGCATTAGATCACACAGCTCACACACATGAGCGATTGCGGGTGCATGTTGAACGCGTAGTACGGCAATACTTTGCCCTGTTAGATGATGAGATGCCCACTGACTTATATGAGCTTATTTTAAAAGAGATAGAACAGCCTTTGCTGTCTGTGGTACTTGAAAAAAGTCGTGGCAATCAAACCAAATGTGCACAGATTTTAGGTCTTAATCGCGGTACACTACGCAAAAAGCTCAAAATCTATGGTTTAATGTAGTATTGCTTGGTGTCTCTTATCTTTACTGTTAATTAATAAATAGCTTTAGCCTTATTTATGACGCACTCTTATCCTAAAATTTCATTATGTATGGCAGTTTATAGTTTATGATCTTATCACTCATGATATGCTCTACACTGATTGCCATTACCACCACGCCAGACGTTTACGTCAGGCTTTTTTTATGGAAGTTTTTTTATGAGTAAAGCCCCACTTGCACTACTGTCGGTCTCCGATAAATCTAATATCGTTGAATTCGCTCAAGGTTTAATTCAGGCAGGTTTTGGTCTGTTATCGACTGGCGGTACTTTCCGTCTACTTACCGAGAACAATGTCGCTGTTACCGAAGTATCAGACTACACGGGTTTTCCTGAGATGATGGATGGTCGGGTTAAAACGCTACATCCAAAGATTCATGGTGGTATTCTAGGCCGCCGTGGTCAAGATGACGCAGTGATGAGTGAGCACGCAATTGAGCGCATTGACTTGGTCGTAGTCAATCTGTATCCATTTGCAGAAACGATTGCACGTAGCGACGTGACCATGAATGATGCCATCGAAAATATCGATATTGGCGGACCTACGATGGTTCGTTCAGCGGCGAAGAATCATGCCCATGTTGGTATCGTGACTGATCCAGCCGATTACACGCGTGTACTTGAAGCCTTGGGTGATGGTACGACACTGACCCATGCTTTACGCTATGACTTAGCAGTTAAAGCATTTGAGCATACCGCACAATATGACGGTATGATTGCCAACTTCCTAGGTAGCCGTGTTAATGAGCATCAAGAGCCAGAAGGTTTTTCACGTACCTTTAACGTTCAGCTAGAAAAAGTACAAGACCTGCGCTACGGTGAAAACCCGCATCAAAAAGCGGCATTCTATGTTGAAAACAACGCTTCAAAAAGCAAGCAAGCATCTATTGCGACCGCTCAGCAATTACAAGGTAAAGCATTATCTTATAACAATATCGCTGATACCGATGCCGCGCTTGAGTGTGTTAAAGCTTTTAGCACGCCTGCCTGTGTGATTGTAAAGCATGCCAACCCTTGCGGCGTTGCTGTCGATGCTGATCAAGTAGCGGCCTATCATACGGCCTTTAGTACTGATCCTGAGTCTTCGTTTGGCGGTATCATTGCGTTTAACCGTCCGTTGACACTTGCTGCTGCTAAAGCCATTATCGACAATCAATTTGTCGAAGTTATCATTGCCCCAAGCATTGAAGACGGTGTGCTTGAAGCCACAGCAAGCAAGAAAAACGTCCGCGTTTTAGTCTGCGGTGACTTGCCAGCACCTGAGCTACGTGACCGTCAGCTTGACTATAAGCGTGTAAATGGTGGCTTGCTGGTGCAAGAGCAAGATTTAGGTTTAATTACCGCCAATGACTTAAAGATCGTCACAGATGTGCAGCCAACCGAAGCCCAGATTGCTGACCTACTATTTAGCTGGAATGTGGCCAAATACGTTAAATCTAATGCCATCGTTTATGCTAAAGGTCAGCGTACCATCGGTGTTGGCGCCGGTCAGATGAGCCGTGTCAACTCAGCCCGTATCGCTGCTATTAAAGCCGATCACGCTGGACTTGCGACTGAGGGCGCGGTTATGGCATCTGACGCCTTCTTCCCATTCCGTGATGGCATTGATAACGCTGCCGAAGTTGGTATTGCTGCAATTATCCAACCGGGTGGCTCTATGCGTGATGATGAAACTATCGCTGCGGCAAATGAGCATGGTATCGCGATGGTATTCACCGGTATGCGCCATTTCCGTCATTAATTCGTTATCAAGCATTATGATTATTAAATAGTTTATCCTCTTGAATAAAAAAAGCCACTGTATGATTACAGTGGCTTTTTTAATGGCTAGCAACAAATGTATTTATTATGGATAGCGCATAAAGTGCTTAGCGCCCTTGAGCGTTTTCCATATTAGCTTTATTAATCTCAACCTTGTAAACCAGACGCAAATAGTCTAAATAATCTTGCAACTGATCTTGACCTAAATTATCACGGATAATAGCTGCAGTTTGCGCTCTTTGGGCAGCAGATAATGGCGATTGTTGCTCTGTTTTGATACGATCACCAACCAATACAGTCGCGCCCATCTCCGTTTTACTTGCTACCGCTACCACACCGTTCTCAGGTGCTTGCTTACTAAACGCTAAGCCGCGCTCCTTTTCTGTCAACTGCGTGGTCTGACGGTTAATCTCACCAAGTGCTTGGAACGTGACCGCCTGCTTACTGATATCAGCGGTAGTCTTAATGCCAGCCGCAAGTTTTTTCGCATCATTTAACGCCAATTCACTGGCTTTTTGCTGACGCAATAACTGCGTAATTCTAGGTGTCGCAGCAGATAAAGACAGTGTTTTGGTTGGACGATAGTTGCTTGGCTGTACCCAGACAGTACTGTTACCAACTTCGATACCGGCGGTGACCGCTTGGTCTTGAATGGTAAACTCATCAAATGCTTGCTTAATAACTGCAGGTTGCGCAAGCACAGAGGTATTGCTCTCTTTACGGTAATCTTTAAGACGTTTTAATGGCACATTTTCCTGCTGAGCAATATCTTCAATACTAAAGCCATCTGCTGCCAAATCGTTAATTGCCGTTACTTTATCCGCATAGATTTCTTGACGCTTGTATTCTTTTGCTTTGGCAGTTAAATCATCACGCATACTTTCAAGGCTTGGTATCTTGTTACCATTATCTTCAGTCACGGTAAATATCTGATAACCAAAGCTGGTCTTCACCGGTACGCTGACATCGCCTACGCTCAAACCTTCTAATGCTTTTTGCACTGCTGCGGCGTCATTACCAAATACCGATGGGTTAAAGCGCCCGATATCACCGCCTGTTTCACCCGATGGATCATCTGACTCAGTTTTCGCAACCTTTGCAAAAGCCTCACCTTTAGCAAGACGCGCTTTGATTTTATCAGCACGCGCTTTAGCATCACTACCAGTCAATAAAATTTGGCTAATTTTACGCTCGTCTACAACGGCAAGGCCTTGCTTATAAGCTTCATACTGCTGCTGTAGATCCTCTTTAGTAACCTCATTTACTTGAATGGTCTGAGGGCTAAGCTGCAAGTAAGCCAAATCGACCATGGCAGCACTTTTTAGCTTGTCTTTATTGGCGTCATAATACGCTTGGATATCGCTTTTACTCAATTTAACTTTTGACACATAGTCTTGCCAATTAAAACGATGTAGCCAAATATTACGTGCCTCTAGCTGTAAATCAATCAATTGACTGACCGCTTTCATCGGATAGGCAGCAGTACCAACGATACTGGCATTGAGCTGATCTAAGCTCAATTGATTACGGAACTCAGCAAACAGCTGATTTTTTGTCATATTACGCTGACGTAAAAAGCTTGCAAACTGATCGTTTGAAAACTCACCATCCTCACCTTTAAAGATTTCTTCTTGGCGCAATAGGCGATTAATAGTGTCATCAGAGACGGTCATGCCAAGCTTGCCAGCCTGCTGCTCTAGCAAAGTACGGTCTATCAGACCTTTTAATACTTGCTCATGTAGCACATCTTCATTTAATAAACTGACATCATCAACTTGGTCTAAAAGCTCAGTCCGGCGATTGTTGACTGCCGTTTGATACTCTGACAACCCAATGCTTGACTCGCCTACCTGAGCGATTTGATTGGGATCGACATTGCCACCAAAGTAGCTTTCGACACCCAATAGAGCGAGCGGTGCTAAACATAAAATCAATAAAATGCGACCCGGCCAGCTTTTTAAGAAATCGCGCAATTTATCCATAGTTATCTCTGCTTTATTAACCTATATTGATGAAAAACCATTGTAATACTATTAATAATATCAACGCTCTACAAGCTGGCAATGGTAAGAAAGTAGTAAAAATAATAAGGGGTGCATTTTATTATTGTCGCTCAAGGCGGATGACATCGCCTTTATTTAAACAACATCTCTATCGCGCGCCCTATGATACGTGATTTTTGATGCAGACTCAAAATATTCAGGCGATATAATACAAACTATAGCACTAAAAAAAGCACCTATTATCTAGGTGCTTTTTTGATGAGTTTCTCATAGCTTTTATGAGCTATCATTTGCTAAGGTTTGACGGTCAACAAATGCGATTTTTATTAAAATATTACGTTTAATCTGCAATCGTCTGTCAATAGCTATGGCTTAGTTCAAGCGCTCTTTTAGGTTTTTACCAGCTTTGAAGCTTGGTACCTTGCTGGCTGGGATGCTTAGCTCTTCGCCAGTTTTAGGGTTACGGCCAGTACGTGCTTTACGGTCTTTCACGCTAAAAGTACCAAAGCCAACTAATGAGATGCTATCGCCAGCTTCTAGAGCTTCGCCAACGCTTTCCATAACGGCATTCAATGCTTCACCAGCTTGGGTTTTATTTAGACCACTTTTTTCAGCGATGCTATCAATTAATTCTGACTTATTCATAAAATTTCCTTCAAGTTTTAGGATGTAAAAAACGCTCACGTCAGGTATTGTATCGCTCTCAGAGTACTTAAGCAATAAAAACCACCTGACTCAGGCATAAATAGGTTTCGCTTTGTCATCGCCTTTATAGCAAGGCTGCATAATGAGCGCAAGCGATTTTACATATTTTTGTGCACTCTACAACCTATTTGACACCTAACTTTACCTAAAAATGCATCAATATTATGACAAAATGGCTATTTTAGTGGCTGAATGAGCTTTGATATTTTGGCTATCATTAACATTTAGGCAATTTATTTAGATAGCGATCTTTATAAATATAATCTATTAATAGCAATCGCTAATGTTTTAAATGGGACAATTATTGTCAGGTAATAATTTTACAACTGACAGAAACGCACGTTACTTTTTATGATAAAGGCGTTACTATAAGCGCAATATCACTGCCCACTTTGGGTCGGTTTTGACCCTTGCTTATCCTTTTATCTTATCTTTGAACAATAAAAACGGATTATCTACATGAAGCGTTCTACGTTGTCTCACTCTTTGCTTAATATCATTTTGGTGTTTATCGAATCGGCGCTAACCCTGCTGTTACGTTTAGATCCAGAACTGCGTAAAGCCGCTTATCCACTTGCCAAGCAAGAAACTGTCGTTGCGCTTAGACTGTATCTACCGCATGTAGAAATATTTGCCACTTTTAGTACCAAGGGCGTATTACTAGATGACAGGCTACCTATTGGGCGCAGTGAACCTGATGTGGTGATTAATGCTTATAGCCTGCAGGTAATTAATGCCATCACTACCCATGACAGTGAAACGACTGAAAAGCTGCAAATGCGCGGTGAAACGGTACAAGTACAACTGGTTAAACAATTTATCATGCAGCTTGGTTTAGGCAGTTTGATTCAAGGCTTAATTAAAAAAATCAAAGGTGGTAAAAGTAAGCCTAAGCCTACTGACGCTGAAAAGGCGGATAAAAAAGAGAGCTATAAGCTGCACATTAAAGAGCAGCAAATTGAAATCACTACTTTAACTATCAAAAACCGTGAGCTTGAAACCGCTGTTAAAGAGCTGCAAAGCAAGCAAAAGACTTTTATCATTACGACGATAATTGCCTCTATCATTGCTATTGCTGCCATTATCGCCTTGTTTGTAATGAATTAAGGTTTGATAAATAACCTACTGTATAAATAGCTCTTTAAAAAATAATGTCTCTTTAAAAAATGCTTCTTTAAATAATATTTCTAAATCGCGTTTGATATGCCAGATTGCCTATTAAACGCTTTTTTCGTTTTATTTCCAATCATTGTTTTTATCAATCATCGTCATTAATATCACTCACCATTCAACCACACTTTAATCTTGACTAAATTACTCGGGATTGAGTATAATTACCTTATCGTTGCACACATCGGGTAAACCATCTGTTGTTTAATAACGATAACACCTACTTAGTCGATAAATAATTTCCTTTATTACAAGCACCATTATTTTAATCAGCTGCTTGCGATATAGATGACAGAGCTAAGATCGTTGTTAAATAAACTGCTCATTACAAAGTTTGGAGATAACATATGCGTTTAACTACTCGAGGCAGATATGCCGTCACCGCTTTACTAGATTTGGCATTACAAACCAGCCAACAGGACACTGCAGTGTCTTTATCCGACATTGCCAAGCGACAATCCATTTCTATCTCTTATCTTGAGCAGTTATTCTCAAAACTTCGTAAGCGTGGTTTGGTCACCAGTATTCGCGGTGCCGCTGGCGGTTACTACCTAGCAAAGCCGCTTGATCAAATCGATGTGATGAGCATTATCTCTGCTGTCGATGAATCCGTTAATGCGATGCAGTGCGAAGGGCGTGGCGACTGTCAAGGTGGTACAATGTGTCTGACCCATGATTTGTGGTGTGCATTATCAAATCATGTAGAGCAGTACTTGAAAAATATAACATTAGCGCAATTATTAAACATGGAGCATGTGCAGTCTGTATCAGACCGTCAGCACAGCGATGCTCTAAAAGATATTTCTATAAAAGACATCAATACTATTACTTTATCGACCAGCGAGGCAAACCCAGCATGAGCCAACATAACACCCTTATATATCTAGATTATGCCGCCACCACGCCAGTTGCTAAGTCAGTCGCTGCCAAGATGAGCGAATATCTGACGGTAGATGGCATCTTTGGTAACCCAGCATCACGCTCACATGGCTACGGCTGGCAAGCGGAAGAAGCAGTAGAAACGGCTCGTCAGCAAGTTGCTGAAGTGATCAATGCTGATCCACGCGAAATCGTCTTTACCTCTGGTGCGACAGAATCTGATAACTTAGCCATCAAAGGCGCTGCTCATTTTTATCAGTCTCGCGGTAAGCATATTATTACCAGTAAAATTGAACATAAAGCCGTATTAGATACTTGCCGTGAGCTTGAGCAAGAAGGTTTTGATATTACCTATCTTGAGCCACAGCCAAGTACGGGTATGATTTTACCAGAGCAGGTGAAAGCTGCTTTACGTGAAGATACGATTTTAGTATCACTCATGATGGTGAATAATGAGCTTGGTACGATTACTGATGTCGCCGCTATTGGCGAAATCACGCGTGAAGCGGGTGTTGTTTTCCACGTTGATGGGGCGCAGTCTGTTGGTAAAGTACTCATCAACCTTGCAGAGATGAAAATTGACTTGATGAGCTTCTCAGGTCATAAAGCTTACGGTCCTAAAGGTATCGGTGCCCTATTCGTCAGTCGCAAGCCACGTATTCGCCTAAAAGCCGAGCAGCATGGCGGTGGTCATGAGCGCGGTATGCGTTCAGGTACTTTACCGACCCATCAAATCGTAGGTCTTGGCGCAGCATTTGAGCTAGCCAATAATAGCTATCAAGAAGACAATGCTCATGCGGCAAAATTACGCCAAAAACTGTGGGATGGTCTACAAGATATCGAAGAGATTTATCTAAACGGTGATTTAGAGAATAGTGTACCGAATATTGTAAATATCAGCTTTAACTTTGTCGAAGGCGAGTCACTGATGATGTCGCTAAAAGACTTAGCTGTCTCATCAGGTTCAGCTTGTACGTCAGCGACTCTAGAGCCATCATACGTATTGCGTGCTATTGGTCGCCCAGACGAGTTGGCACATAGTTCAATCCGCTTTAGTTTCGGCCGCTACACCACCGAAGAAGATATTGATACGGTTATCACTCAGATGCATCAAGCCGTTGATAAATTACGTGCCCTATCGCCACTTTGGGATATGTATCAAGAAGGTGTTGATTTAGATTCAGTAGAATGGTCTGAGCACTAATATTACATTTAAGCTTTATAATTTAAAAATAATGGTCAAAGCGATATTTTTATTCATAAAAAGTACTTTTAAAAATAGAAATATTGCCATAACCGATGAATCAGACAATTATAAATCCAGTTTTTATAAATATATGTTTGACCCCAATTATCGATGAGCCAGTAACCCATTAACGACGACAGTCATTAAATGACAGCTCATCATCTAACCAGGAGAAAACCCCATGGCCTATAGTGACCAAGTTATCGATCATTACGAAAATCCACGCAACGTTGGCAATCTTGATAAAAATGCCAAAAACGTCGGCACTGGCATGGTTGGCGCACCAGCCTGTGGTGATGTCATGCGCTTACAAATCCAAGTCGATGATAACGGTATTATCGAAGATGCACGCTTCAAAACTTACGGTTGCGGTTCAGCCATTGCCTCAAGCTCACTCGTTACTGAGTGGCTAAAAGGCAAAAGCTTGGATCAAGCTGGTGAAATTAAGAACAGTCACATTGCTGAAGAATTGGCATTACCACCAGTAAAAGTGCATTGCTCAGTCCTTGCAGAAGATGCTATTAAAGCCGCTATTAGCGACTATAAAGGCAAGCATGTTCCTGCTTAAGCCCAGTCGACGTTAAAATGACCAGCTATATTAAGTCGTGTATAAGTGGTTTAATATATAGTATTTAGCAACTTGTTCTCTGTATGAAAGCGCAAGCTGCCAAAAAGCGGCTAACGCCACGGAGGTGACAATGACGCTTATGTAATTGTCACCTTTTATTTATTACGTTATTTATTTTGAATTTTTATCCCTATTATTGATAGTCAATGGGAGTTGGCATGATTGAAATGACAGAACGCGCCGCTCAGCATGTGCGTGAGTTTTTGGACAATCGCGGTAAAGGCGAAGGCATACGAGTGGGTATTCGTACGGCTGGATGTTCAGGCTTGGCTTATGTTTTAGAGTTCGTCGATATCCCTGATGAGAACGACACCCGCTATGAAAGCCTTGGTGTCAATATTTTTATTGACCCTAAAAGCTTAGTATACCTTGATGGCTTATTAATGGATTATGAAAAAGAAGGTCTCAATGAAGGCTTTAAATTCAGCAATCCTAATCAAAAAGGTGAATGTGGCTGCGGTGAATCCTTTACGGTATAGCCGTCTTTATTAGATTAAATAAAAGCCCTTACAATAATAAATACAATAAAGGCAGACGATATGACCGATAGCACGTTAGAACCACAGTTTGATAACTTCTTTGCTTTATTTGAGCAGCCTGTGCAGTTTGAAGTTGCGCAAGACAGTTTGGATCAGCGTTTACGTCTCTTGCAAAAACGCTATCATCCTGACAATGTTGCAAAAAATGTAGCCGATACTGCCAAAGCACAGCAGCAGTCAGAGCAAGCGTCAGCACTTATTAATCAAGGCTATCAAACGCTGAGTGCGCCTGATAGTCGCGCCAGCTACTTATTAGATATGGCAGGTCAAGCGCAAAATTTAGAGCATTCAATCGCAGACTTGGACTTCTTAGAAGATGCGATGGAGATGCGTATGGATTTGGACGATGCTATTGGCGATAAAGACGTAGCGACGCTCAAGCAGCTGCACCCACAGATTACAGAACGTCTAGCAAAGCAGTCTGCAAATTTTAAAAGTACTTATGAGAGTCAAAACTGGCAAACGGCTATTGATGCGACCCAAAAATTGAAATTTTTGGTGAAGTTAAATGCTGACGTTGTGACAGCGATTGATGGTATCTCGGCAGCTACACAGTTAGATGACGATGATTTATACGTTTAATTGTTGTGTTTCAATCGCTAATTACTATTTAAGATCATAATCTTGGCTGATATTTTAAAAAGCGACGGTTAAAATAGTACCAACTATGGCGTATAATCTCTCACGCTAAAAGCCTTTAATATAATGGCTGATTGCTGTATTCAAACGTTTTTTTCGTAGCAATTTTATGTTGTACTGACGGTAGTGGTTCTACAGTCTTTGTATCATTTCACTTATTCATTTTATCTTTGAGTTATCTTATGTCCTTAATGCAAATTGCTGAACCCAATCAAAGCACCCGACCTCACCAACATCGTTTTGGCCTAGGCATTGACCTTGGTACGACGCGCTCATTGGTCGCCGTGGTACGCTCAGGCAAGGCACAAGTTTTGCAAGCAGGTACAGCGACAGATACTTTGTTGCCTTCTGTGGTGTATTATCAAAGTGAAGGTAACCCATTGGTTGGCTCAGAAGCCCTTGCCCATTTAGCGGATGACCCAAAAAACACCATCATTTCAGCCAAGCGTTTTATGGGTCGTAGCCAAGCTGATATCAAATTCTCTCATCCCTATGAGCTAAGTGGTGGTAAAGATGAGATGCCTGTTTTTGAAACGGCGCAGGGAGCGGTATCTCCTGTTGAAGTGTCAGCACATATCTTAGCAGCGCTTGCACAACGTGCTGATAGCGCATTGCCTGATGAGAGTATTCAAGGTGCAGTTATTACCGTACCTGCCTATTTTGATGAGGCACAGCGTCAAGCGACAAAAGATGCTGCCCAAGCAGCAGGTATTAATGTACTGCGTTTATTAAACGAGCCTACTGCTGCTGCTGTCGCTTACGGTCTTGACCAAGTAACTGATGCGGGTGTTGAAAAACATTACCTTATCTATGATTTGGGCGGCGGTACGTTTGATGTGTCTATTTTAAAGTTAAACGATGGCGTGTTTGAGGTGCTAGCGACAGGTGGTAATAGTGCTCTTGGCGGCGATGATATTGACCGCTTATTAACCAACTGGCTGATTAAGCAGCTACATATCGATCCAAAAGACGTCAGCCTACATGATAAATCAATCCTTGCCCAGCAAGCCAAAGCTTATAAGCAAGTATTGACCGACGCTGAACAAGTTAATATTGATATCATCGTGAATGAGCAATCGTTTAAGGGTGTATTACGGCGTGAATATTTATTAGCGATTGCAGACCCAGTCAATCGCCGTACTTTGAGCGTCTGTGAGCAAGTCTTACGTGATGCCAAACTCTCAACAGCCGATTTAGATGAAGTGATTCTAGTTGGTGGCTCGACCCGTATGCCTGCAGTTCAACAGGTGGTTGCAGATTTCTTTGGTAAAGAGCCGCTTTGTCGTTTGAATCCAGATGAAGTCGTTGCCTTAGGTGCGGCACAAACCGCGCATCAACTGGTCAATGGCGATGGGGATAACAACTTACTATTATTAGACATAACGCCATTATCGCTTGGTCTTGAAACCATGGGCGGTTTAGTTGAAGTGCTTATCCCGCGTAATACCCCCATTCCAGTCAAAAAACGCCAAGTGTTTACCACTTATCAAGATGGCCAAACTGGCATGGTGATTCATGTGGTACAAGGCGAGCGCGAGACTGTCGATAATTGCCGCTCACTAGGACGTTTTGAGCTATACGGCATTCCGTCTATGAAAGCAGGATTTGCCCGCATTGAAGTAACGTTTAGTATTGATGCTAATGGACAGCTGACCGTAAGTGCGCAAGAAACCACCACTAAGACTGAAAGTAAAATTGAGATTGTGCCCTCTTATGGCTTGTCTGATGAACAAAAAGAGCAGTTATTGATTGCAGGCTTTAAATATGCTGAAGAAGACAAAAATGCACGCTCGTTAATTGAAACCAAGGTTGAAGCAGAGCGTGAGATACTAGCATTACAATCGGCACTGAAGGATTTTGACGCTCTACTTTCAGAAAATGCTAAGCAGTCGCTAACGCAAACCATGCAACATTTGCAAGCGGCACTTGATACCGATGACTTAACGCTTATTGATGTAAAAAAACTGGCACTCAAACCGCATAGCGATGCCTTTGCCGCCCTTATTATGAATCAAAGTGTCAAAACCAGTATGGCGGGCACAAGTGCTCAAGACTGGTAATAGAGATAGTTTATCTATATCACTGATATTTCGAATCAAGCATATTTTTATACTTTTAGATTTTACTTTAAATGGATTAGCAGCGGACAAACAACCTTATGCCAAAAATTACTGTACTACCCCATCATGAAATTTGCCCTGAAGGCATCGAAGTTGAACTAGAAGCAGGCGAAAATTTATGTAAAGCACTGCTCGCAAAAGGCATCAAGATTGAACATGCTTGTGAGATGTCAAAAGCTTGTACCACTTGTCATGTTGTGGTACGTAAAGGTTTTAATAGCTTGGATGAGATGGATGATATCGAAGCCGACTTACTTGATCGCGCTTGGGGATTAGAGCCTGATTCACGCTTATCTTGTCAAGTGATGCTTGAGGATGACGATTTAACCATCGAGATTCCTAAATATACTTTGAACCACGCAAAAGAAAATCACTAATTATTGATGACTTTACCTAGCACGTATGTTTAAGCTCTTTGCATTATTAAATTAGAGCCAATACTCATAAAAAAAGCCAGCTATATATCATAGTTGGCTTTTTTATATTCTAATATATGATGTTTAAAACTATAAATTATTTATGATGCTGAACCTCTTTTTTACTGGCTTTACTTATCTCAATAGCAACCGCTTGCTCTTCTTGCTCGATACGTTCAAGGGCAAGATTAAGACGGCTTCTGATATCTTGATAATCATTATCTTGCATGTCTCTAAAATTCAAATGTAGATTAAAACCTGGCAGCGTGTGGTCGACCCACTTTGACAATTTGCCTTTATTTTCATCAGGATCTAGTACTTTCCAAGCACTGATTTTATCATCAAAGCCTTTTAACGGAAAAGCACCTACATATTCGCAGTCATAATCATGCGAGATATAGTCATGAGTGCTCTCGCTAATGAATATCTCACTCTTACCTGCAACCGCTTCAAGCCTCGAGGCTAAGTTTGCTTCTTTACCAATGAGCGTATAGCTCAGACGATTATTACTACCAAAGTTACCAACATGACAATAGCCTGTGGTAATGCCCACACGTATATACAAGCCTTCAAAGCCCATCAGTCGCCACTTCTGCCTGAGCGTACGCATCTCACGGCGCATATCTATCGCCATCGCAACGCAATCTAAGGCGTCTTGACGCGGACCATTGCTATTAGGCTCACCAAAAAAACACACCATCCCATCGCCGATAAACTTATCCAACACTGCGCCATGCTTATTGGCAATCAAAGTCATACAGTGCATATATGTATTTAAAATATCCGCCAAATTATCCGCACTCAAACTATCAGATAGCTCAGTAAAACCGACAATATCTGAGAACATAATTGTTAGTTTAGCGCGTTTATTGTAGACCGTTACTGAACTATCTGCTTTAACAATAGGCTCCCACACTTGCGGTGGTACAAAGCGGGTTAATTTATTGATGACTGAGACCATCGTAGTTAAACGCCCAGATGCTTGTTCAGCACGTGTTTCGTAATGAATATATTCATGATAAATATGACGAAAATGGCAAAGCATCACCATCATCGTTCCTAGTAAAATAATAGGCGTTATCCAGCCTTCATGACAGTCTATTTCTCGAGTACTCAATGTGACGCTAACGTAATAAAAAATGATGACAGTAACGACAGCGACAGCAATCAGCTTTAGATGGTTTTCAGAACTACTAAGAATGATACGTAGCCCAATTAATGCCCCCAAACTTAACGAGATAATAGGACAAAACTGAATAGAGCCAATGACTGCAGATAATAAAATAATAACAATATTAGACGTCCAAAAGCTTATTTGACGGCGATAGTTATAAATTAGAATCATGAGACTAGGTAGGCAAACGACGACTAGAAGCGCCATCGAAGTAGGACTAAAGTCAAAATGAAAGGCAAGGAGTATGACGCTTAATATTAGGACAAAGACTTCTGGATAATCGAATCGACGGACATCATTACCCTCTATAGATTTTCTTGGGCTAAAGGTGTCTAAAAATGCCATGATTGTAGTCGCTTAAACCAGAAAAGCCATTGGAGATGTATGTTGAGATACAGATAAGTTATCTTTTATAAATAGCGTTTATTTTTATAAATGATATAAGGCTAATTAATTAGTATGATTTTATATTATACGTTTTTATTCTGTAAATACCTATGTCATTGAAGCTTCAAAGCATACCGTTTGTCACTCATTTTGACACTGCTGTCATTTATTGATAAGCAAAGTACTTTGAGCTGTAACAAAATGGCAAGAGCGAAGTGGATTAAAGCAAAAAAGCCAGATAATATATCTGACTTTTTAACTGTCCTTTATAAAAAAAGGCTTATAGAACCATGCTAAGAACGTTCAAAACCATTCTATTGCATCTGCCAATCGAACGGCATTTGATGGTGACCTCGTAGCGCCATCATTAATGTTTGCTGCATCTGTGCTAATACTTCTTTGGTATAAGGTATCGCTGGTACACCCCATACTGGGTTTGGCCATTGCATATCATTCTGATAGCGGACGATATGATGAAAATGTAGCTGCGGTACTTGATTACCAAGCGCTGCCACATTCATTTTATCGGCTTGGAAAGTCTTGGCAAGTTGGCTTGATAACCAGCTTGATTCACGCAAAAACTGCGTTTGGTCTGCCTCAGACAATTCATACAACTCTTTGATACCTGACACACGTGGTACTAATATCAGCCATGGAAACTGGCAGTCATTGATTAAACGACAAGTAGACAGTGGAAAATCACCCACTAAAAAGCTATCGGCAGCAAGTTTATGATGAAGTTGGAACATAATGACGGTTCTCTTGTTATGGAGTTCAAATAAAAGAAGATAAAAGATAAAGCAATAAAATCTAATACAGTGAAGATAATAGGTTAAAAATACAATGCTGCTATTTTATCAGTTATCCAACCGATAAAATAGCAGCATAAATTATTGGCTGATTTTTAATACTTAGTTTTAATGCTTACTTAAAAATATAACTAATATATCGCTGTTATGAGTAAGCCAATCTCTCTAAGCTGATTCCACCACCGTATGTTCGCTAAAATAACTCAGCAACTCTTGGATAACGGTGATACGCTGCTGCGGCGTTGCCAGTTTATCAGCATCTTGATAGCGAATGCCAGAGGCACCATTCATACGATAGCGTTGCCCATTTGCTTGGATTAGCTTAATAATCGCTAAAGCATCGACTGGCGTATCGGGTGCGAATTCTAACGTCATACTATTACTATTGGCATCAATTTTATTAATCTTTAAGGGCTCGGCTTGTATGCGCAAACTATGAACAGCAAATAACTGCTTAGTCTGGTCTGGTAAAACTCCAAACCTATCAATCATTTCAGTTCGGATATCAGTCAATGCCTCTTTATCATCGGCATTGCCAATACGTTTATAAAATAACAAACGCTGATGCACATCATGCAGATACTCTTCTGGTATCAATGCCGAGCTGTGCAGGTTAATCTCACTAGTAAGCGACAACGGGGTGCTTAAATCTGGTTCTTTACCCGCTTTGATTGCTTTTGTCGCACGCTCCAGCATATCCATATATAAGCTAAAGCCAATCGCTTGCATGTTACCACTTTGCTGCTTACCAAGTATTTCACCAGCACCACGAATCTCCAAATCCTCGCTCGCCAGCATAAAACCTGCACCTAGAGTATTAGCGCGTTCAATCGCATGTAATCGGCGCTTAGCATCGCCTTTAAGCCCTTTAATAGACGGTACCAGCAGATAACAATAAGCTTGATGATGACTACGGCCGACACGACCACGTAGTTGGTGCAGCTGAGCAAGCCCGAACTTATCAGCACGCTCGATGATAATGGTATTAGCATTCGGGACATCGATGCCGGTTTCGATAATAGTTGAACAAATCAGCACATTGAATTTTTTATGATAAAACTGCTGCATCACTTGTTCAAGTTGCCGCTCCTGCATTTGCCCATGAGCGACCCCTACTCGCGCTTCAGGAACCAGCTCACGGATAGTTTCTGCCATACGCTCGATACTAGCCACATCATTATGTAATAGATACACCTGACCGCCACGTAGTAGCTCACGCAAGATGGCTTCTTTCATCAAGGCTTCTGTCTTTTGCATGACAAAGGTTTTAATCGCTAAGCGGCGGGCTGGAGGCGTGGCAATAATGGACATATCACGCATACCAGATAACGCCATATTGAGCGTTCTAGGGATGGGTGTTGCTGTCATCGACATACTATCGACATCGGTCTGAATCGCCTTAATACGCTCTTTATGACGCACGCCAAAGCGATGTTCCTCATCGACAATCATTAACCCTAAATTAGAAAACTTCACATCGGGTTGCAACAGCTTATGCGTACCGATAACGATATCCACCTTGCCCGCTACGAGGTCGGTTAAAACGGTGTCTTGATGTTTTTTACCACCAAAGCGTGAAAGAGTTTCGATACGTACTGGCCAATCAGCAAAGCGATCACGAAAATTATCCTCATGCTGACCTGCCAGTAGCGTTGTAGGTACCAATACCGCCACTTGGTAGCCAGCACTAACTGCGATAAACGCCGCTCGCATGGCTACTTCGGTTTTACCAAAACCCACATCACCACAGATGAGACGATCCATCGGCTGATTTTGGCGCATGTCTTCCATCACTGCATGGATAGCATTGGCTTGGTCAGGTGTTTCTTCAAAAGCAAACTGACTAGCAAATAGCTCATATTGTGACGCATCTATTTTGAAATGAATACCAACTTTGGCCTCACGCCGCGCTTGTATATTCAGCAGTTCAGCAGCAACATCGTGGATTTGCTCCAGCGCTTTTTGCTTAGCTTTATCCCATTTACCGCTGCCAATCTTGTGCAATGGCGCAAGTGCCGGATCACCGCCACTATAACGGTTAATCATTTGTAAGTTGGCGACCGGCACATAAATACTGGCATCATCGGCATACTTTAAATGAATAAATTCTTGCTCACCGTCGCCTACATCTAACGTAATTAGACCATTATAACGACCTATACCATGCTCGATATGCACTACGGGACTGCCTTCGGTTATTTCAGTAACGCTTTTTACCAAAAACTCTTCTGATACACCGCTTTGACGACGACGGCGCGTTTGCAATACTTGTCGACCAAAGAGCTGCGTCTCACTAATCAGCACCAAGCGCTCAGGCACATATACCCCGCGCTCAATAGGCGCAATGGTGAGACCGACCTGTGGCAACTTGTTATCTTTAAAAGCGCTTGTTTTGTCCGCTGCTAAAAACGCTTCAAAGCTATCATAGGCTTTGATATCGATTTTACCTTTAAACAGCTCAATAAGAATTTCACGGCGACCCGCTGTTTCAGCAACCACCAATACAGGTGTCGCCGTTTGCGCTTGTATCTCTAAAAACGCTAACAGCTCAGTTAAAGGTTCGGCTTTTTGGTGATTCACTGATAGCTGCGGCGGCTTTTGCGCACTTAATGTCACTAAGCCTTGCTGTTTATGCTGCGTAAAATCTAACGATGGTTGCGCAGCTAATACTTGACTCTCTAGCACTGAATCGTCAATTGCATTCCCATCATTCATTTCTAAAAGCTCATCACGCGCACTCAGTATCACGCGAGGATAATGATTGAGATGCTCATTGAGAATATTTGATCGCAAATAGAGCAATTCAGGGGCGACAATCGGCTTATCAATATCGTGACGACGCTCTTCATAACGGCGCTGAATCTGTGACCAATAATCCGCCTGTTTTTCGTTAATCAACTCATCAGTAATGAACAGTGCATCACTTGGCAGATAAGTGAATAAACTACTCTCGTCTTCCCAATCTTTTAAATCAAAAAATAATGGTTGATAATACTCAAGACCACTGCTGGCAATGCCTGCCATCACATCTTTATGCAGTTCAAACTTACGGCTGCTGCTATTAGGGAACATGGCAGCGAAATTGGTACGGAAAGTCTCGCGACCTTCGTCAAGCGGAAATTCTTTTGCCGGTAGTATTTGAAATTTCTGAATAGGTTTTGAGATATCTGGCAGTTTATGCAGCAGTGACAGTGACTCTTTGCCCATACTGCTGTCGTTGCCACTCATTATGGTTTTAAGGTCATCAACGGTTAACGTTCGCTGAGTCTGCGGATTAAAGAAACGAATGGTCTCAATCTCGTCATCGAATAAATCCAGACGTAGTGGAAACGGCTGACCCATCGCAAAGATATCAATGATACTGCCCCGTACCGCAAATTCACCCGGTTCAAAGACGTTATCAACCGCACGGTAGCCTGCTTTTGCCAGTAAGCTACGCTGTATATTAATGTCAAATTGATCGCCAACACTTAAATCAAAATGCTGTCCAATCAACCAGCTCGGCGGCGCTACTCGGTGCATTAGTGCCTGCACAGATATTAATAATACCCCTGACGTTGGCATATCAGTTAATAAATTGATACGCTCGCTGACAATATCTTGATGCGGTGACAGCTCATCATAGGTTAGCGTCTCCCAATCAGGAAACACATGAGCATCGACCCCGCAAAATGCCAATTCCGTCTCTATTTGATTAAGCTGATTTTGGTCACGCGTCACCACAACTTTTAGACGGTCGGCAACATTCCATATAGGCGCTTGTACCAAACTTGCTAGCCATAAACTGCTAACGGCACCATGCACAGGCGCAAGCCAACGGCGCTCGGCATTTTCGATAGGAAACAGCTGCTGGTTAATAGAATCAAAGGCGTCAGTCAGAGCAGTGATAGGCATAGAGAGTAGGATCAAAGTTATGAGTCAGAAAGCTATTATACGAATATTTGTGCAATTACCAAAATTTATGCCGTAACGGTTTGTCACTTATTTTTTTTATAAAGAAACCAACTACTAAAATACTCGATAAAATACGTATCCATATGTGAAAACAGCACTGTTAAATTCAAAAACCTTAACGGTTAAGCTGAGGTTCTTGAGTTTGCACTAATTAAGCCGCGCTTAAATTAATGGTTGGTCATTTGCAATAATGCCGTTATTATCCGCATAGACAAACATCCCAGAATTCAGGGTCAAATCACCAAAGCTGATTTCAATATCCGTTTGACCTTCATCGCGACGATTAGATTTACGCGGGATACAGCCAAGCGCCATGACACCAAGATTCATCTGCGCCATATCATCAACATCGCGAACACAGCCATACACAATGACGCCTGCCCAATGATTATCAATGGCAGATTGCGCAATCATGTCACCTAATAACGCGCAGCGCATTGAGCCACCACCATCAACGACCAATACTTTGCCATTACCGTCTTTGTCTTTGCCGTCACTATTTAGCAGTGATTTAACTCGGCTATTATCTTCAAAGCATTTAACCGTCACAATCTCGCCGCAAAACTTATCTTTGCCACCAAAACTATAAAACGATTTGCCTTCGATATTGGGCAAACATACCTGTGATTCAGGGTTGGAATCTAATAAATCGCAGGTTACAAAATTTTCTTTGGTCATCGTTACTGATTCGGGCATGTTGAGACTCCTTGTCTATTATGGTTAAATTATTTCGATTTTACTATTTTATGCTTAGGCTATTTAGCATTTCACTGCTTATTATTAAAGTTTAGTGAATCTGTAGCTTAATATTTTACACGGGTCATCGCAAGCATCTGTTTATTTTCTATAATATCAGTGGTTTTAATTACATGTTCGCTACGATATTTACTGCGGTGGTAGATATCATGGGCACTCATCGCCATCGCACTAGCAACACGTTTTGCAGAAATAGGATGTAAGGATAACGACTCGGACACCAGCGGCGAGATAAGCTGAAAGGCTTTTTGTCCCAGACTTTCAAACGGGCGACCTTTATGCTTGCCAAGTAATAATGATGGACGGAAAATAACCAATTTGGCAAAACCTAATGCCATTATCGAGTTTTCAGTTTCAGCTTTTACGCGATTATATAAAAAGCGACTATTAATATCGGCATTCATTGAGGACAATAAAAAGAAGTTTTCAACGCCTTTATCTTGGCAAAGTTTGGCAAAATTCACATTATAATCATGGTCGATTTTACGAAAAGCTTCATCGCTACCCGCTTGTTTTTTAGTGGTGCCAAGGCAACTAAAAGCATCTGTCTTACTATCAGCACCAACGCTTGCAAAGATTTCGGCTAAGTTATCAAAATCATTCACCTGATAGAAACGCATGCTGGCATTAATGTAGCGAGGCGGACGCCGTGCAATCACAATTAATGTGTCATAAATCTCACTGAGCTGCTTTACAAGATGTTGCCCGACCAATCCTGTTGCACCTATTACCATTGCTTTTCGCTGCATAGCCTATCCATTTATAGAGTGTTGAAAGATTGACGATAGTCAAAAATATGATTTCTAAAAGCCCATCAGTGACGCTTACCACTTTAGTATCATACCTAAATTAATGGATCACTGAGGCGATTATGCAGCATTTATTGTAAGAGATTTTATCAGCGAGTAGTTTTGCTTAGGTTATATCCTTATTCAGAGTCCACTATTTACTAGATATTTTGATAAACACCTATATAAATTGCTATTGAAGGCGTAAAAATTCGCTCATCTATGGGGTGCTGTAACTTCTTTGAGCATTAATCATCAAACTTATTGTTCTAAGGGTGATAATTTGCTAAGATAACCGGCTTTACACGTCAACGCTGTTTAATTATTCCAAACAGTTTTGGCGCTTGCGATGTTCTATTGCTATTAGATACTCTAATAGTATACATCGACATCATGTTTGGCGAGACGGCTGCTCGTTACCGATGATGGTTAAACCCTTTATTGCAATCCACATTCATATTTTTATCTGTCTTTATCAAGGAGATTCGCGTGGCTAATACTGCACAAGCTCGTAAACGCGCCCGTCAAAACACCAAACGTCGTCAGAACTCTGCGTCACAACGCTCTATGGTTCGTACTTATTTGAAACGTGTTGATGCGGCTATCGCTGCTAAAGATTATGACGCGGCTACCGAAGCTTACAAAAAAGCGGTACCAGTTCTTGATCGTATGGCTGACAAAGGTATTATTCATAAGAATAAAGCTGCTCGTCGTAAGAGCCGCCTAAACAAAACGATCAAAGGCTTACAAGCTTAAGATAGGTTGCGTTTAGACCTCATGATGCTTTAAGAGCATTATGACTAAAACCTTGCCACTGGTTCTAATACTGGGGCAAGGTTTTTTTATGCCTGATCAAAAATGATTAACTCATTAATAGTAATAAATAGACACTTAATAAATAACGTTTACGTCCATTTTACTTCTGGTGGTAGTAATAGCTTGCTTGGATGAAATCCTGCAGTACGATAACCATCTAATAAGGTACGAATTGGACGCACATAGATCTCACCGCGCCAGACAAAGTAAGCACTTGCTTGCTCAAATGGTTTGTCATCAAACCATAAAAACACCCCTTCCATCATTTTCGGCCAATCATTCCAATCAATTTCTGTCACATCAAACATCACTGCTAGAAAAGCAGATAACAAAGTATCATGGCTAACCGCCAGCATCAGGTGCCCATGCTGCGGCTGATTTTGATAAAAAAGCGATAGAATATCGAGACCGCCCTGATAAGCATTTTTGGTGCCTTCAAGATTGCCTTGTAAGAAGCGATTGATAAAATTGAGAACGCCAATTTCTTTAAAGATGGGATTAGCAATATCAGGTTCAGTAACTAAGCTGCCAGGCTCAACTAGTAATGACTGCTGCGCAATATCACGGCGCAGTCCTGCACCTTCTTGCATCAGCTTAGCGGTATCAAGACAGCGCCCTATCGGGCTTGAAATGCTATCGACATCGAGCGAATACGGCAGATGTCCTGCCAACCAACGTCCCCAAGACTTGGCTAATACTCGACCCTGTTGGGTAAGCGGCAATTGATAGCTGGCAAAGCCATTACCATCAGAGCGCTCACGTAGAGAGTGTCTGGTAAATAGAATCAGCCGCTTATCTTCAGGCAACAAGCTGACCGAAGACATCATACTATCAGGAAGGTGTGAGGGCGCTGGTGCACTTGGAGTATGACTTGCAAGCTTCTCAACCCATAATTTCGATGTGGGGTTACTAGGAATTTTACTCATAGCTTAAGATTAGCAGGTTTTCTGCATATAATGCACAAAATATAAATTCAGTTGCAATATAAGCTACCTGAATATATTTAAAAAATAGCATTAGCAACGACTTTACGTTAAACAGACACCTGTATTATTAAAAAGGCATCTACTAACCGATATCAATCACCCTATCCCATGCAAATGCCAACGCCGTACTACTGACCTCGTTTGGATAAGCACGTGGATTGACAATGACGCGCGTCTTATTAATTTTATAATCAAATGCTTCGTGCGTATGTCCATGAACCCAAAGCGTTGGTGCCCAGCCCTCAACCATCCAGCTAGATAAATCACTGACAAATGCAGCATTACTCGGCAATTCAGCATATTTCTCAGATACAGATAATGGGCTGATACTATGATGGCTCATGACCACCGTTTTTTTACCCAATACTTTGGCTATTATTAATGCCTGCTTTAGCCATTGGCGCTGCTTAGCATGGATTTGCATTGATACCTCAGGTGAAAATAGCTCGCCGCCAGCATAAATTTGTTTATAATCGCGCATAAAGCGCATAGCTGCTGCCATGGTATCTTCGTTGGCTTGATATTGATAATCTGTCCAAAGCGTACAACCTAAGATTCGTACCTCGCCAATATCAATATGCTGACACTGTAAAAACCGCACGCCCTGCTTTGATTCACCATTATAATTATCCCAAGTCGCCAGCTTTTTATCAAAATGCAGAACGTCTTCATTAAAGTACTCATGATTACCAGCTATCGTAATCAAAGGAACTTTTAAGCGTGCTGCTTGTTCTTGTAGCCATGGCATACCGCTATCACTATTTGCCGTATCTCCAGCCACTAGCACGATGTCTGCGTCGGTTTTAGGGATATGCCCTAGCGGATGCGATTGACGAGCATAACTGTCAATATGTAAGTCACTCAAAATCTGTAATTTCATAATAGCCAATATCATTAAATAAACATAAATAGTTTAGCACCTTTTCAGCGGGCAACAAAAAGTAAAAAAGACAGCGGTTTAGGCTGTCTTTTTATTTTCAAACTGAGTATTTAACTTAAAAGTTAGATACTTTGAAGTTATAAGCTTTGAAATTATAGGCTTTGCAGTATCAACTGTAATTTAGCCGCAGGATCTGCTGCTTGGGTAATTGAGCGGCCAATCACCAGATAGTCAGAACCATCATTTAACGCCTGTTTTGGTGTACAAATGCGTTTTTGATCATCGGCATTATCATCTGATAGGCGAATACCAGGAGTAATAAGCTTAAATTCTTGACCACATAATACTTTTAGCGTTTTTGCTTCTTGTGCTGAGCATACCACACCATCTAGACCGGCTTGCTTGGTCAATTGTGCTAAGCGGCTCACTTGTGCATCTAAGCCGTCCTTGATACCCGTCTGCAAAAGTGCTGCATTGTCCATAGAGGTCAGTACAGTCACTGCAATCAGCAGCGTCTGAAAGTCACCATCTAATAAACGCTGCTTTGCTAATGACATTGCTTCAAAGCCAGCACTGGCATGCACGTTTACCATCCATACACCAAGCTCAGCGGCAGCCAATACTGCTTGCGCTGTAGTATTAGGAATATCATGGAATTTTAAGTCTAAAAACACTTCAAATTGGCGCTGATGCAGCGCTTTGACTATCTCAGGACCACAGCGAGTATACAGCTCTTTACCTACTTTTAATCGGCATAACGCCGGATCTAACTGGTCAGCTAACGCAAGAGAGGCATCCTTTGTCATATTGTCTAATGCAACGATGACAGGAGAATTGATTACGTTGTTCATTGTTATGCCTCTTTATATCAGGTTTATCAAATTATGGTATGCAAAATAAGTAGTCAAAAAGCATCATATCAATATATCAGTAATCGCGTTTTTGCTTGGTCAAGCTTGCACCTTCATTCACGCTATCTACTGCCGAATCTTGTATATTAACCGCTGTCGCACCATAAACAGCTTCATCTACCGTAGGCGCATTTGCTTGGCGATCAATCACCACATTGGCTTGGGTTAACTGCTCTTGTAAACTAGCATTTGCCTTTTGTAAGCGCGATATCTCCCATTTGTTTTGTAAAACACGGAAGATAAGTAATGCTAATAAGATACCTATGACGATACCAAGTATTAGGCATAGTATCAGCAGTAACCCTAAATTCATGGTAGGCGCTTGTGAAAATAGTAAATTCACGCCCACTTCAGTATTATTTGCTAATACTAAAGCTAGAGAATAAGCAAAGCTCAAAAACAGCAGCACTAATAATAAAATACGCATCAGACGTCTCCTTAATTTTTTAATAGAAAAGATCAGTTGGTAAAAACTAAGCCATGCTGATTGATAATACTACATTGTCAAAGATTGGAGTACGTCGTCAAAGATTATAGGCAAATAAGAAAAATCAGCCATTATCATCTATCAATAG
>NZ_CBCPJH010000021.1:0-63775 GCF_965118485.1 Psychrobacter glacincola
GTTTGAAGCTTGTTCTCTTTGGCAAAACTCTCTTATATTATTATAATCTTCAAGACACTCCATACCTTCTTGTACTAGAGCTTTATATATTGGTTTTTCAGAATCGCTATATCCAACCCACAACTCTTTACCATTACAGCCTATCACAAACCGACAAGGATTTAGTCCAGAAGGATATGAGGCGTTGAGTTCAGTAGCGTATAATCTTGCTTCTCTATAACTCTTTTCCATTGATTCACTAGGTGTTTTAGCTTCTACTATTAGCACTGGAAAGCTATTTTCTACAACTATATAGTCTGGGAAATACTGTTTTCTAGAACTACCTTTATCTATATCGAATTTTCTGATATCTTTCTTAGTATATATAGAATTTGGTTTATAACCTAACCCAAAAGGAGCAACCCTAGTAAGTATTGGATAGATCAATTTTTGTTCGACATCACTTTCATTTTCTAATCCTTCGATTATTTCTCTTGTTACTATAGATTCCATTCTTTTTAACCTCTAAATACTTTTGTTTATTAAATTTTAATTTCCACTTCTATTTCTTATCTATTTAATATTCTTATTTTCCGTTAACTAACATTAACTTTTCAGATTGAGATATAGCAGTCATTTTCTTTATTTCGGTTGGTTTAATTCTTATAAAATTGATATTCAATTACATCCCAGATTAACCAATCTACTTTATCAACCAAATTGTATTGCACATATAATGTAAAACCTGATGAATAATAGCATACAAATATTCAGTTATATGACAGAATTTAGTACAAGTTGGAGAACTAAGTAATAGACAATAAAAAACGCCATCATAAATTATGACGGCGTTCTTTATTAATACAGATACCTACGTGTTAGCTACAGCGCCTTCAATTCTTCCATCTGCCCCGCCATAGCCTTAAGCTGACCTTCTAGCTCAGCCAACTTCGCCTTCTCGGCATCGACCACTTCCGCAGGCGCTTTACTGACAAAGCCTTCGTTACTCAGCTTACGCGAGATACCTTCCGCTTGACCTTTCAACTTATCATATGACTTACCTAAACGCGCCAGCTCAGCCGTTGGATCAATCAATCCTTTCATTGGGACAAGGACGCGCAGCTGCCCAATCATACTAGATGATGACAATGGCACTTCATCACCTTCTTTGACGATCTCTAAGCTCTCGACTTTCGCAAGCGCTTTGAACTGGTTTTTGATACGTGATAGACGCGCATCTTCATCAGTAGAGATATTTTGTAGCAATACTGGCAGACGTACCGCATTGCCCAGTTTCATCTCACCACGGATATTACGTACGCTAGCGATTAGCTCTTGTAGCCACGCCATATCCGCTTCCGTCTGCTCACTGATTTGCGCAGTATCGGTTTTTGGATAGTCAGCGACCACGATGCTTTCAGTGTTTTTGCGACCCAGTAACGGTGCGACTGTCTGCCAGATTTGCTCGGTCAGATACGGCATAATTGGATGGCTAAAGCGTAATGCCGTCTCTAGCACGTGCAGCAGTACATAACGGATTTGCGCTTTGCGTTCGTCAGACACCGAGTCATCATTTAGACTAGCTTTGGCAAGCTCAACATACCAATCACAGTATTCATTCCAGATAAACTCATAGATATCTTGGCTGACCATATCGAGACGATACTGAGCGAAATGCTGATGGATATCGGCAACGGTAGAGTTCAGGCGACTCATGATCCATTTTTCTGGTAATTCCCACACGTTAGGGTTTGCCGCTTGGTCGATAGGCTTAGCATTGCCTTCGCTATCGACACAGTTCATGAGCACAAAGCGGCTGGCGTTCCAGATTTTATTACAGAAGTTACGATAGCCCTCGACACGTTTTAGATCAAAGTTGATGTCGCGACCAGTACTGGCAAGCGAGGTAAATGTAAAGCGCAGTGCATCAGTACCAAAGGCTGGGATACCTTCTGGGAACTCTTTACGCGTTTGCTTTTCAATTTTTGCCGCGTCTTTTGGATTCATCATATTGCTGGTGCGTTTTTCGACCAACGCCTCAAGCTCGATACCGTCGATAAGATCGATCGGATCTAAGACGTTACCTTTGGATTTTGACATTTTTTGACCATTGCCATCACGCACTAGACCATGCACATAAACGGTCTTAAACGGTACTTGCGGGGTACCATCTTCATTTTTGACGAAATGCATGGTCATCATGATCATGCGTGCAACCCAAAAGAAAATAATATCAAAACCTGTGACCAATACGCTGGTTGGATGAAAGGTTTTCAGCACGCATGGGTCAGCATTGACATCCGCCCAGTCAAGCGTACTAAACGTCCAAAGACCCGAGCTAAACCAAGTATCAAGTACGTCATCGTCTTGGCGTAATTTAACATCGTCGCTTAGATTGTATTTAGTGCGTACTTCAGCTTCGTCACGGGCGACATAAATCTCGCCAGTCGCATCGTCATACCATGCAGGGATACGATGTCCCCACCAGAGCTGACGGCTGATGCACCAATCTTGTAGATCGGTCATCCACGACATATACATGTTTTTATACTGTGCAGGGACGAACTCGATGCTGCCGTCTTCTACTGCGTCAATCGCAGGCTTGGCCAGCTCTTTGACCGCCACATACCACTGATCGGTCAACCATGGCTCAACGATCGTACCGCCACGCTCAGCACGCGGGGCTTTAAGTGCATAATCTTCGATATCTTCTAGCCAGCCCTGCTCGCCTGCTTGCTCAACGAGAAACTTACGTGCGGCAAAACGCTCAAGTCCAGCATACTCGCTAGGTGTAGTTTCTAACGTTGGCTCACGCGTTTGCAAGTCAGGATACACTTCCATTGATGCTAAGATATTGGCACGCTCATCAAGGATATTAATCAGCGGCAACTCATGACGACGACCGAGTTCATAGTCATTAAAATCATGCGCTGGGGTAATTTTCACACAGCCGGTACCAAAGTCTTTTTCGACGTAATCATCAGCGACGATAGGAACGATACGACCAGTAATTGGCAAGGTAATGGTTTTGCCAACTAAATGTGTATATCGTTCATCACTCGGATTGACCGCAACAGCGGTATCACCAAGTATTGTTTCAGGGCGCGTGGTTGCGACCACTAGATAGTTTTTGCCGTCTTGAGTCATCAAGTCTTTATCAGTGAAATGGTAGCGGAAATGCCACAAGCTGCCCTTTTCATCAACGTTTTCCACTTCTAGGTCAGACAATGCCGTTTGGAATTTTGGATCCCAATTGACCAGACGCTTACCACGATAAATAAGTCCATCGTCAAATAAACGAACGAACACTTCTTTTACCGCATTGGACAAGCCATCATCCATCGTGAAGCGCTCACGCGACCAATCGACCGAGCTACCCAAACGGCGAATTTGGCTGGTGATATTGCCGCCCGACTCTTCCTTCCATTCCCATACTTTATCGACAAAATCTTCGCGCGTCATGTCACGGCGTTTAAGGCCTTGCGCCTCCAAACGACGCTCAACGACCATTTGGGTCGCGATACCCGCGTGATCCGTACCAGGTTGCCAAAGTGTATTGTCACCATCCATACGGTGATAACGCGTGAGCGCATCCATAATGGCATTGTTAAAACCATGTCCCATATGCAGCGAGCCAGTGACGTTAGGTGGTGGCAGCGCAATAGAAAACGACTCGTCTTTATCAAAGCTTGGTTTAAAATAACCGCTGTCCTCCCAACCTTGATACATGCCTGCTTCGACCTCAGCAGGATTATAGGCATTTTCAAGTTGGCTTAAGGCGGCTTGAATAGATTCGGTCAGGTTAGTCTTGGTGTTAGTGTCGGTATTAGAATTGCTCATAATAAAATGGTCTTTTGTTGATAATGAATGTGATCACATAAATAAGTTAAAAAATAAGCGAGAAAGTAGATAAAATAATTATTAGAGTGATTTTAACGCAGATGGTTAGATTTTGTTAGATGCTAAGGTAATTTATCAGGTTTGCAGAGCGGCATTGCCTAATTAGCAACAGTAAAAAACAGCAATCGGCTGAACTCTCAACATAGTAAGTTCTAGTGCTGTTATAAAATAGGGATCATATTATAAAATATAGTCATGCCATAATATATAAACGACATCTTTATATCACAATCATTATCTGATAAATAGCGAGCCGACCGTGTCCCAAGATACCGAGCGTCAAGATAACTCTCAGGCTGATTATACAGATGATAAGCATTTTACTTGTGCTGTGACCAATCATGACCATAATGCCGAAGGTGAACAGCAGCGTAGCAATGATTCTACTCATAAAGAAGACAAAGATAATATAGACAGTGACATGCACGCTACCGAGCATTTAGAGGACAAGGATTTTTCCGAAGGTATTAGCGAAGAAGATAGAGAAACCATCAAAAAAGTCGCTAATGATGACAATATGAGTCAAGCAAAGAGCTACGCCAGCATATTGGTTGAGCAGGTAATGGATGCCAAAGAAACTTTTGAGCGCTCGCTTGGCTCGCTATTTACCAGTGCCTTTACGGCTGGTCTTGAGATTGGCATTAGCTTTTTTATGATTTTATCTGCTTTTGCATTGCTTAGCAGTGTGCTACCTAGTCAGTACGCAATCGTACTTGCTTCCTTACTTTACCCGCTTGGTTTTATTATCGTCGTCATCGGTCAGTCACTGTTATTTACTGAGCAAACTTCTCTGTTGAGCCTTCCTGTGCTCAATGGTATCGAACCTTTAAGTAAACTACTGCGCCTTTGGGGTATCGTTATCACTGGCAATATCGTTGGTGGTTGTTTATTTGCTGCTCTGATGGTGGGTCTCGGCTTAAATATGCAGTTGTTTAGCGTCAGTGATATTGATACTTATGCTGAGCATGTTTTGGGCTTTGCATGGTGGGTGATATTCGGTAGCGCCATATTGGCAGGTTGGATGATGGGCGTTGCTGCCTGGCTTGTGACTTCAGCGCGCGACACACTTAGCCGTATCGTCTTAGTGACACTTATTACGGGAAGCATTGGTTTTTTGGGTTTACATCATAGTATCGTTGGCAATATCGAAGTATTTTCAGCGGTACTGTACGGCAATAATGTCAGCTTATGGCGCTACTTGCTATTTTTAATTGTGATACTAGTAGGAAACACGATAGGTGGCGTGGTATTTGTTGCAGTACTAAAAAACCGCACTTTCTTATTTCAAGTCGAAAAAGTGAAAGAACAGACCGCCAGTGATAAAGCGCAGGCAAAAACCCGTACCGTTGATTAAAGTTGTTGGATTAGAGACATGTAGTTTGTGATTGATACGTTGCTGTTTCAGAGCTCATCACTGCGGTACCGTAAGCAATTGCTTCGACCATACTGCCTAACTGATTAATATTACTAACTTCAAAGCGTAAACCATAAATATGGTTATAGCCCTTAATATGGGCTTGGGTACGTAGACGAACTAACGCTTCGCGGCGAGCGCGCTCAAGCAAGGTCTCATAGGTGGTGAGGTTTTTACCAAAAATACTTAAAACACGAGCAATCACCATTTTAAAATAATCTTGCGCAATCACCACACTGCCGAGCACCAATTCACCTTGGCTATCTTGTACGACGATTGGCTGATAAAAGCGCTCGCTTGAGACAATAATATGACTTAATTCAGCTTCAGCAATTGCCAATCTAGCCAGATGCTGACGCTCATGTCGCGCACCAAAAAACCAGCCAACTATAAATAAGACTAGCAGCGGTGCATAGTTCATCAGCATTTGGGTGAACGATTGATTCATGGAACGTCTCTTATCATCAAAAAGCTATGACTCAGTATTTGAGCCTAGACTACTCACCAAAAGGATTGAAGCGTGGTAAGTCATCAGAGGTTTGTGCCGGTTTTGACGGTTGAACAGCTGATGGCATAGACTCCTCATTTTGAGAATGACCTGAATGATGATTCGGCGGCTGATTTGGTGGTTGATTCGTTGATTGATAAACAGGCTGTTGTTGCATTGGTACGGCTTTTACGGCTGTCCCATAAACAAATAATTCAGCTGCACCCTGTGCAATGCTAGAAGTCGAGAAACGCAAACCGACGACTGCATCAGCGCCCAAAGCTTCCGCTTTGACGACCATACGGTCAATCGCCTCTTGACGCGACTCTTCTAATAATTCGGTATAGGCGGTTAGCTCGCCGCCTACGATGTTTTTGAGCCCAGCAAACAAGTCTTTACCAACATGCTTTGAGCGCACGGTACTACCATATACCACATCTAGGCGCTCAGTAATCTGATAGTTGGGCAAGTGCTCAAGATTGGAAAGTTGCACAGTCATAGTACAGCCTTATTAGTGACTTATATAATTATTAACTTATAGAATAATAAAAAACGTAAAGTCCGTTAAAGATAAGAGCGCGATGTCTTAGATAACTCAGAAAGCACATCGCTAAAATAAATTTTATTTAGCAAACTCTTTAATCATTGGTATGAAACAACAAAAATAGCTCAGTTAAGTTACCTTCAATACTGTTTGCCATTTGCGCCATCGTATCTTCATCTTTACGCATTTGGGCAAGCTCAGGATCTTCATCATCAATACCGCTCAGCACAAGCATCGGCAAGGTCAAGACAGCCACATCTTCTGCTGTCTCTTCGTTTTCCATCCAATCACTGGCTTCGTCGCCATACATCGCATCGACAAATCCAATCGACCAAGCAACGATATCTGATTCATCTGAAAAATCGACCGCCTCTTCTTCATCGCCTGCACCTTCATTAAACGGCAAGGTAATCGGCATCTCATTTTTAAGGTCATTGATAATATCATTGCGCCAGCGATGGATACAGTCGATTACGTTTTCTGGCACGTCTTTAACACGACCTTCAAACATCGCATCTATCCAATTAGGCAATGGACGACCAATAACGGTAGCGGTCAAAAAACCATGGGCAGCAATACTATCTAGTACATACTGTTCTTCAGAATTGTCCAAAAAATATGCTAATTCATCTAAGCTTATTGGATTACTCATAATGTGGTTGTCCTTGAAAGATGGATTGCGTCAATCGCAATAAGTAAGTGGTCATATAAAATGACAAGAAGGCTAAAGATGATTGTCGTCTGCAATAAACCAAAGAACCAAAAAATAGCACTTTAAAAAATAGGCGCTTTGATAAAGCAAGTTTGACGTCATTAGTTAACCATGGTTAGCTAATAGCAATGAAAATGTAAATAAGGATTCAAAAATTATCGCGCAAAATAGTTACTTCATAACCTGATTGAGGCAATGACGAGTTAAAGTTCGTCATCGTCCCAATCATCACCATCTTCATCGAAATTATCGATATCATCAAGATCGTCTTTTAGCTCTTTAGCCAAACGTTTCTCTTCTAACAGATTATCAATCAAACGACGCTTTTCAAGGCTGCTTAAGCGTGTACGCACACTTTTCTCAGCTTCTTCAACCATATTTGCATCATCATCGTCGACGAAATCATCATCGAAATCGTCATCAATATCAGCATCACTCATGACCAGCTCCTATCTATTTTGGGCAAAATTATTGAAAAGTTATCAATATATATATGCCTTATAAAGTCTCTCTTGAGCGTTGTCAATGCTTTTTATTACTATCACTTATTTACAAGTCAATAACAAGCCGATTCCAATTGATATTACACGGGCAATTATCGAGATTTTTAACCTATTTAGCTTTTTGTATTCACCTACGCTTCTGTATCATCAATCATCAATACCGCATTACGCACATCGGCCAAACGCTGGATCATGGCATCATTAGCACCATCAAATATCGCGCACTCACGCTCATAAACCGTCGTTGGACGCATGACACTTTGGACCTGTACATGATGACTGATTTGCTTGAGACCGCTATTTGGCAATAAAATCAGCATCTGCTCTTTTTTACCGATGCTATCTAGCAGATGGGTCATTGCTTCAACTTGGGCATTGTCACTGATACCAGCTTTTGCTGGCAGTGCAAATCGTGACAGCTCAATATGCTTATCATGAATGATTTTATTAAGCATCAAATACAACTTGGCAAGCATCACGCCTGCTAATGCAACTTTTGCGTGGCTGTTATCTGCCTTTAGCATCACATAAGCGCCGCTTCCATCAAAGCTTGGCTCATTGAGTACGCTCACACCGAGCAGCAGCGGCTGTTTCAGTAACTCAGTCACCGCCTGATTTAATAGCTGTGTACAAAGTGCTAGATACGGCAGACGTTGAGACGGTGCTAGGCGCTCAAGCATATTAAACTCGTCATGAAAGACGATTTGAACGCTAACACTATCAAATGCCCTAGTAGCAGATAGTCGAGAGGCATGGTTGTTAGCGTGCTGATTACTATCTACCGCTTGATGAGCAGTATTATCACTGAGAGAATCGTCTGTCATATTACTGGCAGCATCTGTATCAGTAGTTCCACCATTAATATTGCCATCAAGGGTAACATCTTGGTTTTGCTGATTTCTGACATACTGATTGACTGCACTATGAATGTCTAATTTACGCGTATCAGGTTGGGGCTTCTGTACCGCACTGGTATCTGTTTGAGCGTTAGACTCGCTATCTAAAAGAGGATGACCATTACTTAACGAACTATTACTATGACCAGTTTCCTTCTCGCCATTAGCAGCAGGCGTTGATTGACGGCGTTCGAATTCACGATCGTAACTGCGCTGATCAAACTGATTATATTGCTCACGATGCACGTCTTGCACATCACGGCTGATGGCGTTGATTTGCTCTCTAGTTGGGCGAGCAATATAGCTATAAATCAACCATAACAGTAAATGCAGTATCATCGAACCAATCACAAACGGCCATTGCATGGCAATGATTTCACCCTTACTAATATCTTTTAGGGTTAATGCTACGCTACCGATGACCGCATCGCCTTTGGTTGCGATTTGGCTGATGGTATCGCCTTGCTGCATCGGCGCATTGCCGACCGGCACCAAGATATCGCCGTTATTGTCTTTAATCAGGATGCGAGTCACATCCTGCTCGCTGGTATAGCGATTGGCAATGACGCTTAAGCTGACGCGGTCTTTATTTTCTAAAGACAGCCGCGCTTCGTCGATGAGCTGGGCGACCATTTGTTCGCCTTTTTGCGCCCGACTGTTGCTCAGCTGTTGATCGGTACTGATGACCAATAATAGGGTTTGCAAACAAAAACTAACCAGAAGAATGATGGCAAACAACCCTTGCCGCGGCGCTAAATAGGTCATGATATGGGAAACTTTTTTGAATAATTGAAATTAAAAAACGAGACTATGGCTCATTCGCTCATGTTTGCAAGAATATACAGCTATATTTTTTAATATTTAATACCGCACTTTAATACCGTATTGTCACAATCATTTATTTATAAAAAAATCGATTGTGAGACGCTGCTATCGTACAGTAGATTTGTTATGCAATTATGTGTGGCTTAAACATTTAGCCAGTCTTTTTACCTACTAAAGCAGGTATCAACCTCTACTATATCACCATCGTAAGGGTTATGGCGTTAGCAAGTATCATAATTTTTTTGTCATAGTTGTCTTTTATTTTAGGACACTTTCTTTTGCTGCAATCGTTATTCTATGAGGTACTGATACTTTGTGCCTCATCTATAGTCGCTGCCCTATAAAGCTGTTATTATTCCTAATCTTATATCAGCATACAAGGGACAATTGAGCAATGCCAAACAATACCTCTTACTCTTTACCAAAAGACAGCAAAGCATGGCAACAGGCAGTTGATTCTATAGCCTCCTTGTTACCAGAGGGTACTAATTTACAGGATTTTGACGCGCTACAATCCTTGCCCATTTTTGCTTTGATCGTGGTGTTGCCAACGCATGTATCGTCAATCGACATCCACCAGTATGTGCAATCATGGGTCGATGAGCAGCCAAATTGGCATCTGGTTACGGTCGCAGAAGACGCCGATGCCAATTTTGTAGATGTTGAGATTGCTGATGTAGATACGACGCAACCCTTTGCCAAACGCTCATTTGTCGATGTGCAAGTATTCCGTTACTTATTAGTGCCAGTGACTGATATCCTGATGCATCCTGGCAAAAAAACCGCTGCCGCCCATATTATCGATGACCAATTGACCACACGCTTGCGTCATGACTTGACTGAAGCCTATAAAAACACTCAGAGCGCAGCCGTTAGCGATCATTTGGATGTCGTCGACTGTCATATATTATCCGTCGGTCATATGCTACGCACTCATAAACTTGCTTGCTTTGATATGGATTCTACGTTGATTGAACAAGAAGTCATCATTGAGCTGGCAAAAACAGCAGGTATTGGCGAGCAAGTAGAAACCATCACTGAAGCAGCGATGCGTGGTGAGATGGATTTTGATGAATCTTTTGCGCAGCGCGTGGCATTATTGGAAGGTATTCCAACCAGTGTGCTTGATGAGATTTGTAGTCGCTTAACCTTATCGACAGGCGCCTTGGCTACCATTAGCGCGTTAAAAGCTTTAGGCTATCATACAGTGTTGGTATCAGGTGGCTTTACCTATTTTGCGCGCTATATCGCTGAGCAACTGGGTATTGATGAAGTGCACGCGAACCCATTAGATATCGAAGAAGGTGAAGTAACTGGTCATATACAGTTGCCTATCATCAATGGTGCTAAAAAAGCGGCTATCGTCACTCATACGGCTGAGCGCTTAGGTATTGCCATGTCGCAAGTGGTCTGTATCGGCGATGGCGCCAATGATTTACCGATGATGGCACTGGCTGATTTGGGCGTGGCTTTTAATGCCAAACCTATCGTACAAGCGCGCGCTGATGCTGCTGTTAATGTTACAGGTCTTGAAGGGGTACTATATGCACTAGGCTACCCTGCATTTGTACGTAGCAATGAACGTAGCCTTGAAAACAGAAAAATTTAGATACTAATAATCTACCTCCAAGTAAAAGCTGGGCTAATGTATTTTAATTGGTCCAGCTTTTGTGCTTTATTCTCTGCTTTACAGCGTGTTTTGGCGCTACTATACTGCCATTCGCGATTGTCATTTCATATTGCCACTTTTATCTAGTTCAATAATTTTTTAATAAAAAGGATCGTCCATGACGGCATCACAATCACCGCGACCAGATGCCCAGTCATCTTCCAACCAGCCATCTTCCACTCATTTAGATAGTCCACCTAAAGTTAGCGAAAGCAGCCCGATTTACAACGATAGTCCTAAGCAGTTGCTAGGCGTCTATGTTCGAGGCTTGGCAATGGGCGCAGCGGACATTGTACCCGGTGTCTCAGGTGGTACGATTGCGCTGATTGCTGGTATTTATGAGCGCTTAATTAATGCTTTAAGCAGTGTCGGTCCCAATCTTTGGCAAGTCTTTCGTCAAGAGGGTGGTATCAAAGGTTTAATAGCGGTATGGCGACAAGTCGATGCTACTTTCTTATTGTTCTTATTGATGGGGATTGCCACCAGCCTTGTCACGTTAGCCGGTACGATAAAGCATTTATTAGACAATCAACCTTTGATGATTTGGTCGTTTTTCTTTGGTTTGGTCATCGCGACAGTTTTTCTATTATTAACTGAGATTAAACGCTGGAATATCGGGCGGGTGCTATTGTTCCTGCTTGGCATAGCCAGTGCCGTTATTATTAGCAGCTTGCCTTTGATGAATACGACGCCAAGTTTGCCGTATTTGTTTGTTGCTGGTGCTATCGCTATTTGTGCAATGATACTACCTGGCATATCAGGGTCGTTTATTTTATTGTTGATGGGTGCTTATGATACGGTTCTTGAAGCGGTTCATACTTTAAACTTTGCCATTATCTTTACATTGGTGGCTGGTATGGCAACGGGTTTATTGCTATTTACCCGTATGCTTAAATGGTTATTGTCCCGTTATTACCAAGCCACTTTAGCACTGCTAATTGGCTTTATAGCAGGCTCATTGGTCAAAGTCTGGCCATGGAAAACAGATGCGCTAGGGACATTAAACAGTGAAGCTATCCATAACGTTATGCCATGGCACTACCCTACCGGCGCGCAATGGTTAACTACCTTGAGCTTAATGCTATTAGGTGCCATTCTTGTGACTGCTTTATCGCTTTGGGGTCGTCGTAGCCTTCGTCCTTAAGATCTGTCTAATTTTATTATCAAACCTTACCATCAAAAAAAGCGCCCATATTAAGGCGCTTTTTTTATGTCTGCGACTGCAAAATTTGCCGTTTATTTTGCTCGATACTTTTAAAAAATCAAACGTCAGCTGTTGTCGCAAAGTCGCCTGCAGACTCTTTAGCTTTGTGCTGCAAACTTCCATAATAGCCTTGTTGGAATTCACCTTATGAAGAGCGAGATGAACAATGTTATTAATAATATTTTCTACGTTTGCTAGCGAGTCGTTGAGTACGAGTGCCATCATTGGCTATGGTTTGCTGTTAAGCACCGTTGTCGCCGTTGCTTTGTCATCGCAGCGCTGGTTACTCTGGTATCTGTTCGGTGGTATGGCTTATTGGTTAGCGGTTGAAATGATTCATAGTTTAGTAACCCATTGGTTTGTATGGTCGGAATGGCATAGTTACGTAGTTGCGATGGGTATCAGCTGGCTGCCTTTAGGCGCATGGGTCTTATATCGGGCGCTGCGCTATGAAGATGTCAGTCGCAGCATGATACAAGAGCGAGAGCTACAAGCAGCGCGCTATATTGAGCACACACCTGTCTATGATGACGACTATCAGCCACGCTTCCATTAAAATCTGTAAATCCGCAAACCTGCCCTATTATATTGCTGTCATCGAATGTTACAAGATACTTAAGGCTCTCTACGTAACTCCTAAAGAATTGACACCTTGCAATCGTTTATAATCTACTTATATATTTGTCACAAAAATTGTTATAAAGTACACATTATTTTGCGTCTTATTTTTTAGGAGTTTGTTTATGTTTACTGTACCAGTTTTGGATATTAAGTCTGACCCATTAGATGCATTATTAGCAGTGGTTGGCTATCGCTTATCTATGCTTGCTGACAGCGATAACGAAGACTTTAAAGCACTACTTGCAGATCGTAAGGTTGTTATTGAGCTTGCTAGCACTGAAGCAGATGTGGCGCGTTATTATAGCTTTGATAACGGTGCCTTTAGCCAACATAGTGGTCATGCCAAAGAAGCTGATCTAACTATTAATTTTAAAGACTCTATGACCGGCGTTAAGCTTTTGACCAAGGGCAGTCTGCCCGCCTTTATGACTGCTGTACAAGAAGGTAACTTAAGCATCGAAGGCGATTATAGCCTCATGATGTGGTTTAATAAGCTTGCCAAGCATATCGTGCCAGCTATCCCAGAAGAATGTGAACCCTTTATCCAAAAAGCTAAACCATACGCTTATAAAGCACAGAAACTTGCTAACCATTGGGTTGGTATTGCTAAGCACAAGTTGGGTAAATAATCGAATCATCATAAGTAATGGGCAGATAGCCGCTACTGATAGCTGAGTGACTTTCTCGCTAGGTTCTGATTTTCTAAAAAGGTTGCGCTATACTATAGCGCAACCTTTTTTATTGTAGATTGTACTTATAAAAAATGAAAACATCAGATACTTACCTTCTATGTTTCTGCCTAATATCATTATAAAAGGATTTATATTATGTCAGCACTGCTCAACATCACAGAGCCAAATAACAATGCTAATAGCAATGATAATGATTTTCTAGCTTCACTGACGACTGATGCTGCACAGTCCACTGCGAGCAAACACAGTCGCGAGCAGATTGCTCAATTGTTCGACTTGCCGTTGATGGATTTGTTATTACAAGCGCAAACGATACATCGTCAAAACTTCACGGCTAATGAAGTTCAAATCAGCACTTTATTGTCTATTAAAACTGGTAACTGTCCTGAAGATTGCGGTTACTGTTCGCAGTCCGGTCATCACCGCGATACTACTAAACTACAAGCGGAAAAACGCATAGAAGTAGATAAGGTCATTGCTGCTGCCAAACGCGCCAAGGCTACTGGTTCATCGCGATTTTGTATGGGCGCGGCATGGAAGCACCCAAGTGCCAAAGATATGCCTTATGTGGTCGAGCTGGTTAAAGAAGTCAAAGCCTTAGGACTAGAGACTTGCATGACTTTGGGGATGCTAGATACGGAGCAAGCGGCGCAATTGGCAGATGCAGGACTCGATTACTATAATCATAACTTGGATACCTCAAGAAGCTACTACGAGCAAGTAGTCAGCACGCGCAGCTATGATGAGCGTTTAGATACCATTGAAAACGTACGCAACTCAGGTATCAATGTTTGTAGCGGCAATATCGTCGGTATGGGTGAAAGCCGTGATGACCGCATTGACTGGATACATGAGCTGCTAAAAATGCCCAAAGCGCCTGAGTCTATTCCGGTTAATTTATTGGTTCCTATTGCAGGGACGCCGATTGGTGATCGAGTGCTTGCAGAAGGTCAACTATCAGTCCTTGAATGGATTCGTACCATTGCTGTGACACGTATTTGCTGCCCAAGCAGCTATGTACGCTTATCTGCTGGGCGCGAAAGCTTGTCTGACTCTGAGCAAGCATTAGCATTTATGGCAGGTGCAAATTCGTTCTTTTATGGTGATAAACTACTCACTACCGGCAATGCCAGTCAATCAGGAGACGATAGATTGATGCGTGAGCTTGGTTTAACCAAACAATTTGCAGCGCCAAGGGCACCAAAATTACTGCCTGTCTTAGACGCTATGAGCGGTCATAAAACACAGGTCATGTTAGCTGATTAAATCAAATTGACGTGACGGTATATCAGTAGACTTTTATCATCCGCCAATCTAGGATAAGCTTGCCTGCATTCATTGCTGTTCAAAACGAAATAACTAAAGAGACTCTAGTATGGCAGATTATTTTAACTGGATTAAAGCAGCGCATATTATTTCGGTCGTGACCTGGTTTGCAGCGATTTTCTACTTGCCGCGCCTGTTTGTCTATCATGCGATGAGCGATGACAAGGTCAGTCACGACCGTTTTATTATTATGGAACGCAAACTCTATCGCGGTATTATGACGCCGTCTATGATAGCGACGTGGACGTTTGGTTTGTGGATGGTGTACTTAGGTTGGGATGTTTATAAAACCCAAGGCTGGCTACACGCAAAGATTTTCTTAGTTATTTTACTGTCTGCTTATCATGGTGCTTGTGGTTTCTACCGTAAAAAACTCGTCAATAACCCACAATATAAGTCGCATGTTTTTTGGCGCTGGTTTAACGAAATACCAGTTTTTGCTTTGGTGATTATTGTTATTTTGGTGGTTGTTAAACCGTTTTAATAGTATTTAAAGCAATGCCATTAACATAAAAAAGCGTCCATCACTTTATTAAGTGATGGACGCTTTTTTATAGCTGAATAAATTATATTAAAAAGCCCTACATCAAACGGTTGGTCGCATGATTTGATAGACGTTGCTTAAATCATAGACTCGGTAACGAGCTGGCTCATGGCGACTCTCACCAGCATAGCTGAGTATCAACGCTTGCTTCGCTTGCTCATCAACCCAGCCGACAAACAAGCCGCTATGCTCAATACCATTATAGCCATGGTTAATATAGTAGAGCCAATCACCGACTTCAATCTCACCACTACTGGCATAGGGACCTTGACCATAAGTGCCTTTATGGATGGTATCGCGTGTCACACCTGCACGCTTAAACACCGCATTCAGATAATCCCAGCAGCCGCCTTTAATTATGGTGCGCTCATTTAACGCCATTTTACGGGCAGTACTAATCACTTCACGAGCAGCGATACTGCTTTGGGTCTCAGCACTACTTAATAGTGGTAAATATGCGCTATCGACATTGTCATAATTACCGGACAAAAACGCGGGCAAAACTGATGATGCTTGGCGTTGTACTTCAGGATAACGATAGGTAGTGTTAGTATTGACAGCAGGTTGCGCGGTAGCAAAACTTGGTGTATATGTTCCTACACGTTGTATCGTAGAGCGCGTACTGATTCTAGCAGCAGGGACAGCAGATGGGGTATAGCGAGCACTATAATCAGGTTGAGCAGATTTTTGCGCAATCAAGCTGCCCATGCTATCGGCATGAACTTGACCGACCGCACCAAGCGTCAATAATAATGCACTGCACGACGTTGTGATTGACCAAATGGGCAAACGCGACATGACTAGCTCCTTGTCAATAGAGTATCAATAACTGTAGTAGCGATAACCGTACGAGCGATAAAGGTGATAAGATTTTTCAATCTTACTTATAAACCATTTGGACAGGAATCTGCAAGCCCTATTGCTTTTAAAAAAGCGATAAAAGGTATCTATATAGAGATACGTGGTAAATAGTAGGGGCAAAATGAAGAAGCTTAAAAGAGGTTTTAAGATTAAAAAGACTTTAAAAGGTAGAAATTTTTAGGAATTTTAAAAATTGTTAAATCAGTATGCTAATCACTGCTCATTTTGATATTCACATGGCGTTTGGTCAATGCTTGACCTTGTAGAATGGCTTTAGTAGCTTTAGCTTCTTGGATATTATCAAAACCACTAATGTGATATTTACGCTTATCATCCACATCCATAATCGCTAACTGCTCACTTGTTAAAGTGATTTTATCGCTGTCTAGCAGATGGATATGTTCACGCTTGCCTTGGTTGTCATGTACCAGCTCACCAGCACGCACCCATAGAATGCCATTACTAATCACACCCGTCATCGCTTTTTTATGCTGTTGGCGCTGCCGATTAAAAAAGAAACTGCCAATAATAAGTAATGCTAGGGCACCGATTGACCATCGTACCGGCAACAAGCTCATTGCCAGCGCTACCGCCACTGCGCCAACCAATAACGCAAAGCCAAACCAAAATAGCCCAGTGTCAGTCGTGCTAGGCTGACCTTGTAAAGTAATTTTGGCGCCGTCATCAGTCAGCTTAAGCATGGGTTATACCTATTAATTGGCAATTAGATGTTATTAATGACGGAATTACCAACCAAGTGCGGTTTTTTGCATAGCAATCAGCTCAGCGATGCCTTTTTCGGCAAGTATCAGCATATCATCAGCTTGGGCACGCGTGAATGGCTTTTCTTCTGCGGTACCTTGGAGCTCGATAAACTCACCTTTTTGGGTCATGACCACATTGAGATCAGTGTCACAGCTGGCATCTTCTTCGTAGTTCAAATCCAAATACGCTTTACCATCTTTCATACCAACAGAAACCGCAGCAACTAAACCAATTAAAGGATCGGCTTTTAGTTTTTTAGTTTTTTGAATGCTCTCTAACGCATCAATTAAGGCAATAGCCGCACCTGTTACACTGGCTGTACGCGTGCCGCCATCTGCTTGTAAGACATCACAATCTAGGTAAATGGTATTTTCACCAAGCTTACTCAAATCAATCATTGCACGTAAGCTACGACCAATCAAACGCTGAATCTCTTGGGTACGACCTGATTGTTTACCGCGTGCTGCTTCGCGTTGGTTACGAGTGTTAGTCGCGCGTGGCAACATACCATATTCAGCCGTAATCCAGCCCTTACCTTTACCCTTGAGCCAGCGCGGTACACCAGACTCCACACTTGCAGTACATAATACTTTGGTATCGCCAAAGCTGACCAATACTGACCCTTCGGCATGCTTAGTATAATGGCGCTCAAAGCTGATTGAGCGAAGTTGGTCAAGCTCACGGTTGTCAATACGCATAAAATTTCCTAGTACGAGGTTGTAAAAGTAGTGTTATAAAATAAAAAGTGTATCGTTATTTGATTATTTAGTAGATATTTATAGATCATTAATATGCTTAAATAAATAATAATTGAATGTCATAACAGCACTAAATATTAGGTTATCCTAACGTGACAACGGTGCAATAGCAAGATTCACACCCGCTATCGCACCGTTTTTTTGGCTAAAAATAGCTGTAAAAGTTATTCTAAGCCTTCCATCTTACGCAATTCTTTACGTAGGATTTTGCCAACATTTGATTTTGGTAATTCATCAACGAATTGGATATGACGCGGACGCTTATAACCGGTCAAGTTCTTTTTGCCAAAATCAAGCAGCTCTTGCTCGGTAACTTCACCTTTTTTGACCACAAACAGTTTTGGATCTTCACCACGGTCATCATTTGGAATACCAATCGCGCCGCACTCTACCACTGCTGGATGCTCGCTCATGACTTCTTCGATTTCATTCGGATAGACATTGAAGCCAGAAACCAAAATCATGTCTTTTTTACGATCAACGATTTTGATAAAGCCTTTTTCATCCATGATACCGATATCGCCGGTTTTTAAATAACCACTGGCAGTAAAGGTTTCAGCCGTTTCTTCAGGGCGATTTTGATAGCCAATCATGACTTGTGGACCTTTGACACATATTTCACCGCGATCACCGAGCGCAACGACATTTTCTTCATCGTCAATCAATACGATATCGGTACTAGACGCTGGAATACCGATTTTACCAGTGAATTCTGCAATAGTCATCGGGTTAAAGGCAACGACTGGTGAGGTCTCAGACAGACCATAACCTTCAACGATAGGCAGACCAGTGATTTTATGCCACTCTTTTGCTACGCTTGGTAAGACTGACATACCGCCGCCAATAGCCGCTTTTAGGTTAGAGAAATCTAAATCTGCAAAGGCTGGTTTGTGTACCAAACCATTAAACAAAGTATTGACCGCAGGTATAAAGGCAGGTTTATATTTACCCATCTCTTTAATGAGACCATCAAGGTCACGCGGATTTGGAATCAGTAAACCAGCATAGCCTTGATACATGCCGTACATGCCGCAAACCATAAATGAGAATACATGATATAGCGGTAGCGCTGTCAAGATAACATCATTTGCGTCCACATCATCGTCAAAAGCGCTGTTCATGAGCACGCTAATCTGTAGCATATTGGCAACTAAGTTACCATGCGAGAGCATTGCGCCTTTAGCAACACCAGTGGTACCGCCAGTATATTGTAGTAACGCCACATCGCTTAAGTTCAAATCAGGACGTTTATACTTGCTTGCAGATACTGCATTTAACGCCTGCTTAAAGTTGGTGCTCTCTGGCAAACGATACGCTGGAATCATTTTTTTGACATGGCGAGCGACAAGATTGACGATAGACCCTTTCACCAGCCCTAACATATCACCAAGCTTACAAACGATAACATGCTTTACTTGACCTTTATCTTCAGCGTCTTGATAAGTTTTGGCAAAATTTTCGACGATAAATAAAGCTTTGGCACCACTATCTTTTAGCTGATGTGACAATTCGCGGCTGGTATATAGAGGATTGACGTTGACCAAAATCATACCAGCGCGGATGATACCGAGCATCACGATAGGATATTGCAAAACGTTGGGCATCATTACTCCAACTTTATCACCTTTAACCAATCCTAACGACTGCAAATAGCTGGCAATTTGGCGACTGTATAAATCCAACTGTTTGAAACTGATGGAAGCACCCATACAGATATAAGCAGGTTTTTGACCATAACGGTTAAAGTTACGCTCGAACACTTCAAGTAAAGAGGTACTATCATCCGGCATATCAATGGTCGCATTGATGCCGTATTTCTCATAAGTACTCAGCCACGGACTGTTACTTGCTATCGTCGGCATGGTAGGAAAAGCATTATTTGCAACTTTATGGTCTGTGCTTTCTTTTTTGTTACTGTCCGTCATAATCTTCCCTAAATATCGCTGTTAAAACATTACTGTTAAAATACACCTGATGTTATTACTACGGACGCCATTGCTGGTGACCTTGAATGACTGCTATGCTGCTATGCTGCTATGCTGCTAAACTTTATTATTAATTATAAAAATAGCTAAAAACTCTGTAAATCAACAACTTTATATCGACGATATTGTGCAGGCTTTAAAAAAACTACGCCTTTTTATCGTCAAAAACGAAAATATAACGGCACAAACTATAGCAGTTTTACCGACACTTCTCTATAAATAGTAAGAAATGAGCAGCCAAAAACAAAAAAATGATAAGGTCTCATATAAGTGACCTTATCATCTGTAGTAGTCGTTTTAACGGCTACTATATCAGCGATAAACAGGCTCCTAGCCATCCTTATTCGCGATAAAGACCGTCGAAAATCTTTCTAAAGTTCATAGCGTATTACTTACCGTGGTTCTTTTCTTCAAGCACACGCAGATCTTTATGTAAGATCTTGCCGACGTTTGATTTTGGTAGTTCATCGATAAATTCAACATAACGTGGACGCTTATAACCCGTTAGATTTTCTTTGCTGTAAGCAAGTACTTCTTCTACCGTCAAGCTGTCATCACTACGCACCACATAAATCTTCGGTACTTCGCCGCTCTTCTCATCTTCAACGCCAATGACACCACATTCCAAAATCTTTGGATGAGCTGACATCACATCTTCTACTTCGTTTGGATAAACGTTAAAGCCTGAAACCAAAATCATATTCTTTTTGCGATCGACGATTTTAAAGTAGCCTTCTTCATCCATTACGCCGATATCACCAGTACGGAAATAACCGTCAGAGGTCATAACTTCAGCAGTGGCATCATCACGTTTCCAGTAGCCTTTCATCACTTGCGGACCACGAACACAAATCTCGCCACGCTCGCCAAGTGGCACCTCATTACCTTCTTCATCTAAAATAGCCATTTCAGTACCAGGCATCGGCAGACCGATATTACCTGAGAATTCACCAGTACCTTGCGGGTTTGCTGAAGCTACCGGAGAGGTCTCTGACAAACCGTAACCTTGAACGATGATATTACCGGTAATTTTTTGCCATTTTTCAGCGGTATCTTTTAAAACCGCCATGCCGCCGCCCATAGACATCTCAAGCTTGCTGTGATCTAAAGCTTTGAATGCATCACTATTTGCCAACGCATTAAACAGCGTATTAACTGCTGGGAAGAACGCTGGTGGATAATCTTTATAAGCTTTAATTAAGCTGGCACCATCACGTGGGTTTGGTACCAGTAGACCGATACAACCGCGATATAAGCCGAACATACCACAAACCGTGAATGAGAAAATGTGGTATAGCGGCAATGCGGTCATAATAACCGCCTGCTCACTCTTACCTTCAAACTTATCGAAAGCATCACCAAGATAGGTATCACACTGAATCAGGTTAGCCACTAAGTTGCCATGCGTGAGCATCGCGCCTTTGGCGACACCTGTCGTACCACCGGTATACTGTAGAACCGCAATATCATCTAGGCAAATATTATCGGGGCGCTTATATTTTTTCGCCGAAAAGCGATTCAGTGCCTTTTTGAAGTTAGTACTGGTTTTAAGATTGTAATCAGGCACAAGCTTCTTCACATGGCGCACGACCATATTAACAATAAAGCCTTTTAATGGACTCATCAAGTCGCCCATCGAGGTGACAACGACATGGTCAACCAAGTCTTTACCAATATCTTCATAAGTTTTGGCGAAATTTTCTAAAATGAACAAAGCCTTGGTATTAGAGTCTGTCAGCTGGTGCTCAAGCTCTTTTGAGGTATAAAGGGGATTGACGTTGACCAAGGTCATGCCAGCACGTAGCACACCCAATACGGCAACCGGTAGCTGCAAAATATTTGGCATCATAACGCCGACTTTATCGCCTTTTTTCAGACCTAATGACTGCAAGTAAGCTGCGATTTGTTTGCTATAGCGATCTAAATCTTCGTAGGAGAGCTTTACATCCATACAGACAAAAGCTGTTTTACCAGCATACTTCGTAAAATTCTGCTCAAATATATCGATTAGAGAGGTGTTGGCAGCTGGCATATCGATATCATATGTAATGCCAAGCTTTTCGTAAGTTTTGACCCATACTTTGTCATTACGACGAATCTGGTTGCCTTGATTTTCCATAATCTTTTTACTCCTAATAAGTGATACAACTGTTGGTCTGACCCATCATGCTGTGATAAACGTAAATTTGGACAAATGTAAAAAACTGGACAGACATAAAAGCCTGAACAAAGATAATAATTTGGCGCACAAGCCAGCCACAATGGTGGTAATCGATACTCACAGCATAAATATGCGGTAGTAACTCAACAATTTAATGGTAAATGACCCTTTGTTGTTTAACATACACACTTTATACAAACTACTCAATACAAAAGATTGCTACCTGAGTGCGCAAAGTCGTTTGACGAGGCGCAATGCTAGTACTATCAATTATTTAGATAGCTGTATTGGCAATATAGTCAAAGTGTGCTTGTCGATACTACAGCGTCTTATTTATTACTTGTTATCTGTCTTAACCATTCAAACACGCTCTTGCCGACAAAAACTGAGTATAGGCATAGTGTTTTTTATAACCAGTTGACCATATCAGTAAAAAATAAACGGTTAAAATAGGATAAATATCAAATCACCAGTAAATTCACTATACTGGATTTACTGCTTAAAAACTATATCGTTAACAGCAATCTAGATAGCGGTGTTTAGCACGTCATCGTTTGTCGTTTATACTGTTTTACACCTTTTTAATTGTGCCAATATCCTTTACGATAGGGCTATCTTATTTTCACCCTATTTAACTGTCTTGTGAGCCATTAGCTCTTAAGAACAAACCTATTAAAGCAAGCTATTAAAAAACTTCTATTAAGAATCAAAAGCGAAAACTACTTTATGTCCGATGTTATTGATACGATTGACCCTGTTTTATCCAGCGAACCCATGGATACGCGTTCAGTGGCGGAGTTCACTGAGCAAGCTTACCTTAACTATGCCATGTACGTCATCATGGATCGGGCATTGCCAAATATCGCCGATGGTCTCAAGCCTGTCCAGCGCCGTATCGTCTATGCCATGAGCGAGCTAGGGCTAAAATCGACGGCAAAGGCGAAAAAATCGGCGCGTACGGTCGGTGACGTTTTGGGTAAATATCATCCGCATGGCGATAGCGCCTGTTATGAAGCCATGGTATTGATGGCTCAACCATTTAGCTATCGTTACCCACTGATTACCGGTCAAGGTAACTGGGGTAGCCCTGATGATCCTAAATCATTTGCGGCGATGCGTTATACCGAAGCCAAAATGTCTGCTTACGCCAATACCTTGCTCGCGGAACTCGGACAAGGAACCGTCGATTGGCAAGATAACTTTGACGGCACTCTGCAGGAGCCAACTACCCTACCTGCGCGCCTGCCCAATATCTTATTAAATGGTACGACCGGTATTGCGGTCGGTATGGCAACCGATATTCCGCCGCATAATCTTAATGAAGTCGTTCGTGCGGCGATTCGTTTGCTGAAAAATCCTGAACTATCGGTTAAGCAATTGACGCAATCGATACCAGCGCCTGATTTGCCAACACCGGCTGAAATCATCACCAGCAAAAAAGACTTGCAGTCGATGTATGAGACGGGTCGTGGCAGCTATAAAATGCGCGCAACCTTTCATATTGATCCTAAAGAGAAAAACCTCGTCATCATTAATGCGCTTCCTTACCAAGTCTCCGGTAATAAGATCCAAGAACAAATCGCCAAGCTGATGACCGATAAAAAGCTGCCTTGGATTACGGATATTCATGATGAGTCAGATCACGAAAACGCTTGCCGTATCGTGCTCGAGCTACGCTCAACGCGGGTTGATGTTGATCGCGTCATGAGTCATTTATTTGCCAGTACTGACCTTGAAAGTAATTACCGCGTCAATATGAACATGATTGGCTTAAACGGTAAACCACAAGTTAAAAACCTTAAAGAAATCCTAGAAGAATGGCTCGTTTGCCGCCGCTCAGTGGTGACGCGCCGTTTGCAATATCGTCTCGATAAAATCGATAAGCGCTTACATATCCTTGCAGGTCTGCTGATTGCCTATCTAAATATTGATGAAGTGATTCGCATTATTCGCGAAGAAGACGATCCAAAATTATCATTGATGCAGGACTATGATTTAAGCGAGATTCAAGCCAATGCCATCTTAGATATTCGTCTGCGTCAATTAGCAAAATTAGAAGAGTTTGAGCTTAGACGCGAGCAAGATGAGCTAGCTGCCGAACGCGCCATTATTCAAGAGTATTTGGACAATCCAGAAAGCCTGACCACTTTGATGATTGATGAGCTCACTGCTGACATGAAAGAGCACGGCAACGAGCGGGTGTCACAATTGGCAGAGCGTGAAGAAGCGCAAGCGTTAAAAGAATCTGACCTTGTACCAAGCGAGCCAATTACTGCCGTATTATCAAAAGCTGGTTGGATTCGTGCTGCAAAAGGTCACGATGTTGATGCCGCTGGTATGAGCTATCGTTCAGGTGATGCTTATCAAGCGCACATCCGCGGTAAATCAAATGAGAAAATCTACGTCCTCGATAGCACCGGTCGTAGCTACAGTATCGACGCCCATAATCTCGCCTCAGCACGTGGTCAAGGCGATCCGCTCACCAGTGTATTAAAACCGCCAGCAGGTGCCAGCTTCGAGCAGCTATTAACGGGTGATAATGACCAACGCATCATACTCGCCAGCTCGCAAGGCTATGGTTTTATTAACACCATTGGCAATCTAGAAAGCAATCAAAAAGCCGGTAAAAATATCATCAATCTAGCTGCTGATAGCCGCTTACTTCCTGTTGCCCGTATAGATGCTCAAGCTGATGTGACTGTAAATCCTGATAATAATGGCTTATCTGCTAGCGAAAACGGCTCTACGCCTGATCATATCGCTGTCGTGACCAATGCTGGCTATTTATTAATCTTTGCACTCAACGATTTGCCTGAACAGGCTCGCGGTAAGGGTAATAAAATGATTACTCTAAAAGGCGATGAGGAAGTGCTAACTATTACGCCACTCAGTAAACAAGACAGCTTAGTCATTACTGCTGGCAAGCGTCACGTAACCCTAAAGCCGATGGACTTAGCCAACTATACCTCTAAACGTGGTAGTCGTGGTGGTCAGTTGCCAAGAGGCTTTCAGAATGTGACGAGTGTTGAGGTTGTTGGATGAGATTAGAGATATGACTGTACCTCAATCATTAAGCAATCCATCTGATAAAATCATTTATCAGGTGGGTTTGAATACGCTTAGATATCAAGAAATAGAAAGAATTGTTAAAAAACTCATTGAATTTTCGGATTACACTGTAACTTCTTCTGATATATCTAAAGATAGACCTACACCCATATCATGGTCTTTTAATCCTAGCGTAAATACTACAAAAAATACTATGGGAAGCTTAGTCAGCTTACTTTGTGATCTCCAGGATGTGGATGAGAATAAAGAATCTGATGATAAAAATGAGTTTAAAATCTCATTTAAAATGTCGCATGGAGTGATAGATAGACAAAGAATTCAAAATTTATTTCAAAAAATAATAACTGATAGAAATAACTTCACTCATCATTTTGAAAATTATTATTTCGACTCAAACTCAAATATTAAACAACCTCATGAGGTTGTTTTAAATCGTCTACAATTTGAATATAACGACGCTGGCTGTTTACTAGAAAAACTAAAAAGCGAACTTAAAATGAAAATAGATTTCATAATAGAACATATGAATCTCTTTTCAGAAGTAGCGACCATTAACCAAGTAGCTAATATCTTTGATGAAGCCTATCAGTCGTGCAAACGCAGTGACGATTGGGCAGTATGGCAACAAGTAATGCATTATGTGTATAAAACACCTAATATTCAAACTAATATTGAAGAACTGAAAAAGAAGAAAAGCCTTAAAACGACTAAGAATATGCTTATGTGTGTATTCCCTAATTGGTTATTTAGAGATGAGCCAACTGAAAATGGTACACGGACTTTAGTTCAGGTGGACAATACGTTAGTCAATATAGATAGCAGCTTCCCTGAAATTATTATTTCGGATTAATATTTTAGTAATTACTAATTAGTAACTTAAAAAGTGGAAGTTTCGACCTCCCTTATTCAGTAACTTCTTTATATTTCATCATACCAACACTACCTCTTTATGGTTAATACGTTTTAAATCACTAAAAATGGTAGGATTCTAACACTTAATATAAATAGGACTGCCAAAGCCATTATGAATAATAAAACACCTACCCCCAAAATCATCTTTTTCGATATCGATGATACCTTAAGCCGTGACGGTGTGATTGCCGCGCATAATAAAGAGACCCTTGAAGCGCTGGCAAAGACAGATATCAAACTGGTCATTTCAACCGGACGATCAAAGCCGATATTGCCACTTGATATCATCGCACTGCTTGAGGCGGACATTTTAGATGCCATTATCTGTATGAATGGGCAATATAGTTTTGATAATCAGCGCGTTATCAGCCATTATCCATTATCCGATGAGCAGTCTTCCGCCATTACTCAGCTTTGTCAGCAAAGCGGCTTGGTCTATAAATTTGACTCCGCTACTAACATTATCTGGTCAGATGAACATGAGTGGCAAGACAGATACCACGATAAAATAAAGAGCTGTAGCATCATCGACCCTGATTATTGCCGATTTAATACCGTATATCAGTGCTCGGTGTTTTTTGATGATCAAGATAAAAAAATGCAGGAGGTCAACTTCGCAGAGCAAGACTTAAAGCTGGTACCTTGGCATGAAATTGTCGCTGATATTTTGCCGATTGACGCCTCAAAAGCACGCGGTATATTAGATGTGTGTGCTTACTTTGACGTCGATGCAAGCGACTGCATGGCATTTGGTGATGGATTGAATGATTTAGAAATGTTTGATTTGGTCGGTTATGCGGTGGCAATGGGCGATGCAAAGCCCGAGCTGATAGAGCGTGCGGATTTTGTCACTGGGACGATTGAAGAGCATGGAATACAAGCGGTGGTTAAGCATTTACTTGTAGTCTAGACACTAGACAATTAATAAAATTTTAATTCGCAAAAACCCTTGCTAGTATCTAGTAAGGGTTTTCTATTGTTTAACATTCAGTAGCTATTTCTATAGCTATTTAATTTCGACCCGCTATCAACCCATAAACCCAACTGCCTAGCTTATAAAATCCAACAGCAACTAAAATAAAGAGTAATGCTGCCAATAAATACGCTAAAAAATTTGGTATACCAGTTGACCAGCCAATAGTAAATGCCACACCAAGATATGCTTCTAATGGCCAGCTTAAAATCGGCGTATCCATACCAAAATTAAAGAAAGCAATGAGTGCGCATAGACCTAGCACGGCGGTAATAATTCCAGCAAGTTTACGGTTAGTCATCTCATCTCTCTTATATAATCAAATCAATTTAGTTAGCAAGTAGTGCAATTATTAAGGCATTGTTAAACCACCATCAACTGCGATAGATTGACCAGTGATAGCCGAGCTTAAATCAGACGCCATCAGCAATACCGAGTTAGCGAAGTCGGCAACTGAGGTTGCTTGACGCAGTGGCGTCGTCGTAGCGATATAATCAAATACCTCTTCAGTGGTTAATTTACTTGCGTCAGTGGTTTTAAGCAGTCCACCTGCCAGCAAGTTCACACGAATACCATATTGACCAAGCTCGCTCGCTAAATTGCGCGTTAGCCCAATCAGCGCTGACTTTGCCGTCGTGTAATCGTAATACGTCACCACTGGATTATAGATAAGGTTGGTTGAGATATTGATAATCTTACCCATACCTTGAGACTTCATTTGCGGTAATACCGCTTGTACAGTATTGACCGCACCTTGAACAATACCATCGATTTGCTGAGAAAAATGCGCCCATTGCACGGTTTCGATACTGGTGTAATCAGCACTTGGATTGAACTGATAGCTCGGCAAAGCATTATTTACCAAGATATCAATGCGCCCGAAACGCTTAATCACTTCCGCTGCCATCGCTTGCATTTGTGCCAAATCAGTCACATCACCTTGATAAGCAAACGCTTGCCCGCCTGCCGCTTCAATATCAGCAACGACTGTTTCAGCAGCCGTTTTACTATTAAGATAATTGACGCAAACGCTCGCCCCTGCCGCTGCCATCTGCGTGGCAATCTGTGCGCCAAGACCGCGACTGGCACCAGTAACGATAGCGACTTTATCAGTGAGCAATGCGGGAATAGAAACGTCAGTCTTATTCATTATTATTTATCCTTTATAATTTTAGTTGGCTATATAAAATTGGCGTACTAGAAATCTCCACTTATACAGCAGAAGGAGTATTCACCAGTGAGTATTTGGCAAATGTTTAGCCGCGCTAATCATAGCATGATTAATTATAATGGTTATATGAGCCAATCGCGACCGTCATCCACCTTAAAGTCAGTAGATTCAATCCCTTGGCCTTTAAATTTCGACTTACCATAACCATAATCGTATAATGAATGATGTTATAACGGCATCATGCGCCCGCTATTTATCTTTTGCCTTAATTTAGGAGAGACATTTTGTCCCATTTATCATCTGCCAAGTGCTCTACTCGCGCCTCTATTAAAATACTGCCGAAAGCATTACTGTGCGTCGCTATCGGGCTATCTATTACCAGCTGTAGCAAATCTGATAATGCCGCTAGCGATACTGCTGCTACCAGTACAGAGACATTAAACCTATATAACTGGTCAGAGTATATGCCGCAAGAGATTCTTGATGGTTTTACCAAAGAGACTGGTATCAAGGTCAATTACACCACTTTTGATTCAAATGAAGCCATGTACGCCAAGCTCAAGCTACTTGATGATTCTAGCCAATATGACTTAGCGATTCCATCGACCTACTATGTCGAAAAAATGGCAAAAGAAGGGCTGCTACAAGAGCTTGATAAGTCTAAGTTGAGCAACTTTAAAAATCTCGATACTTCATTTACCAACACCAAAGTTGACCCTGATAATAAATACTCGATTCCTTATATGTGGGGCAGCACTGGATTGGCTATCAATGGTGAAACGATTGATCCAGCGACGGTGAATAGCTGGAATGACCTATGGCGTCCTGAATATAAAGGTCAAGTGATGCTGATGAATGACATGCGTGAAGTGTTTGGTATGACGCTATTGACCCTTGGTTACTCTGGTAACAGCAGCAATCCTGATGAAATCAAAGCCGCTTACCAGAAGCTTACTACTTTGATGCCAAATGTTAAAACCTTTAACTCAGATGCTTCACGTATGCCGTATATGGAAGGTGAAACCAGCATCGGTATGACTTGGAATGGCGAAGCGATTATCGCTAATAACGAAGGTCTGACCAGTTTGGTCTATAAATACCCAACTGAAGGGGCTATTCTTTGGATGGACAACTTTGTCATTCCTAAAAATGCCAAGCAGGTCGATGCCGCGCATAAATTTATTGATTATCTGCTGCGTCCAGAAAACTCTAAAATCGTTAGTGAAGAGATTGGCTATGCATCGCCTAACATCGCCGCCCGTGAATTGATGCCAGAAGAAGTCAGAAACAATCCGACCATCTATCCAAGCAAAGCAATATTAGCAAAAGCTGAATTCCAAGAAGATGTCGGTGATGAAGCATTGCAAGTGTATCAGCAGTATTGGGATAAGCTAAAAACGGGACGTTAATTGCTATTCTATATTTAAGCTTTAAAGCGATACATTGAAAATACACTTTATAAAAAAAAGCTGCTCATTATTGATCAGCGTTTTTTTTATAAAGTTAAAACAGCTTAAAAACGCTAAGGTACTGCTGGTATCAATTTTTTGCAGCCTCTGTCTGCGTAGGCACAGCAAGCAAGAAAAATTGATACCAGCAGTCAGTAACGTACTGATATTACTTTTTACTGACTATATCTATTTTTTATAAAATAGATTTTTTATAGCTATAAATGTAAATCTGTCTCGCCGCCATGCTCTTCGATACGGCGCTGTTCACGGCGCTGATAGCGCACACCAGAGGCAGAAAACCAGCGCGGTTTGGTCGTTTGTAACAAATCACTGAGCTGTTGTAATTGCGCTTGCAAGGTTTGAGTCAGCCAAAAATAGCCCTGCCACTCAAACGCTAAATGCTGCACACTTGGATAGTCAGAGACCATAATACGAGTAATAGGACGAAAAACTTCATCGCTCGGACTGCGTAACACCGCTGCCATATGACGCATTGCTTGGGTGAGCTCATGCTGATAATGTATAAGCAAGATATGGTTTTCCTCATCAATCTCGATATTTGCCAAGCGCGGCGCAGCCGTTAATAATAAATCAATAGTTCCGATAATATTGCGATGCGCACGCTGAATGGTCTCAATAGTGTCTTTATCAAGCCCCGTTTCGCTTGCTGTAGCAGCAATATGCGGTCGAACAGCAAGCAAGCGCTTGTTAATTTCTTGCAGCGCTTTTAGTAGCTCCTTATCCACCGGAATATCAGCTACCGCATGACTGGCATAATAAGTAACGCTTGAAGTACGGCTGACTTCAGTATATTTAAAAGGTTTAGCCGTCAGAGCTTCCGCATCGATATGATGACCAACGCCAGCATATAAATCGCTACAGGCATCAAGATTGCTCGCCATCAAAAACCGAAACATCAAGGTGGATTTGAGCGGTAAAATCAAGGTCGCTGCAACCGCAACCGCTGCACCAATTAAAATATTAAAAGCACGATAGAGACCGTCTTGGGCAATATTGCTATGCTCGGGGCTCGAGACAATCATCAACATCGTAATGCCCGTGAGTAAACCAACATAGCCAAGCTGTTTGACCGCTATATAACCAATAATGCCGCTGATAATAGCAATCAGCATGTAATATAACCACAACCAGCCACCGATATCCTGAATCAGCCATAAAAAACTCAAGCCGACCACCACACCAAGTAATGTACCCAATATGCGCTCTTTTGCTTTGGTGTAAATCGCCCCTTGATATTGCAATAACCCCAATATCACGAACACGGTAATGGTCGTCCATTCACCATGCGGCAAATGGGTTAGCTTATTTAATAATAATGCAACGAGAATAGCCACGCCCAAACGTATGGCATGCAGCACGTCAGCATGCTGATAGCGTGCATATGGCTCTATAACCGGTGCGGTAAATCGTTGCCAAATAGTCTGTTTCACGCAGCTCGTCTCTTATTATTAAAAAAATTGGAATTAAACAGAGTATAAAAATAACGCCTTTTACCTATTAAAAGATAAAAGACGTTAAAGGTCAAACCATCCTAGGATTTCAGTAGAAAAAATTATAGCTAAGTAAGCGTTTGGCTAGTAATCAAAATAATCACTACACTTCTAAATAATCTAAAATCCCTTCAGCGGCTTCGCGACCTTCCCAAATAGCCGTGACTACTAAATCAGAGCCGCGCACCATATCGCCACCGGCAAATATTTTGGGATTATTAGTTTGAAATTTAAAGGTTTGTTTTTCTGCTGCCAATACCCGACCGGACGTGTCCATAGATATCTGCTGTGAGTCAAACCAATCAGCCGGACTTGGGCGAAAGCCAAATGCCATAATCACTGCATCACAGGGGATAATTTCCTCTGAATTAACAATCGGCTCAGGATACTGGCGACCGTTTTCATCTGGTGTACCCAATTGCGTAGTAACGACTTTAACCGCATTAACCTTGCCATTGAGACCGATGATTTCGGTCGGTTGCCGATTAAATAAGAACTCAACGCCCTCCTCACGCGCATTGACTACTTCACGACGTGAGCCAGGCATATTTTCTTCATCACGGCGATAAGCACAGACGACTTGCTGCGCACCTTGACGGATGCTGGTACGATTACAATCCATTGCGGTATCGCCGCCGCCAAGCACCACCACTTTTTTACCTTTAAAATCGATATATTCTGCGGGGTCTTTTTCCCAATCATTACAGCGATTGACGTTGGCAATCAGGTAATCTAGGGCGTCATAAACGCCCTCTAATTCTTCACCGGCAAAGCCGCCACGCATATAGGTATAAGTGCCCATACCCATAAACACAGCGTCATATTCATCTAATAGCTCATCAATACTGACATCCGTACCGATTTCTGTCTCAAGGCGGAATTCCATGCCCATGCCTTCAAAGATGACACGGCGGTTGCGCATGACGTCTTTTTCCATTTTAAACTCTGGAATACCAAAGGTTAATAAACCACCAATTTCTGGGCGCTTATCAAAGATAACGGGTTTGACGCCGTTTCTGACAAGGATATCCGCGCAGCCAAGTCCCGCAGGTCCTGCACCGATAATCGCAACCTTCTTATCTGTCCAAACTACCTCCGACATATCAGGACGCCAGCCAAGCGCAAAAGCGGTGTCATTAATATACTTCTCAACATTGCCAATCGTTACCGCACCAAAGCCGTCATTAAGCGTACAAGAACCTTCACATAAGCGGTCTTGCGGACAAACACGCCCACAAACTTCAGGCAAGGTATTGGTTTGATGGCACAATTCTGCAGCTTGGAATATTTGACCTTCAGCGGCAAGTTTAAGCCAGTTAGGAATATAATTATGGACTGGACACTTCCATTCGCAGTAGGGATTGCCACATTCAAGGCAGCGATGCGATTGCTGCGTGACTGATTCACTTTCAAAAGGCTGATAAATTTCAACAAACTCTGTCGAACGGGTGGCGATGTCTTTTTTAATCGGCTCAAGCCGTGGCACATCTAAAAACTGAAAACTATTTTCTAAGCGTTTTGCCATGGTATTGTCTCTTTTATATAAGGGTCTTTTATAGTGGCTGACGACAGTCGGTATCTGTAGCCCAAATGAGGCAAATTTACTGGTACGGGCTGTCATCTGCCTGCTCAAAATATCTATAAATCCTCTTTAAAATAGCGTTATATACTTCTAAAAGCTGTCCATTACTTTTAGTTTCCTGCATAAATGCTATTAAAAATCGGCACCATTATTGCGGATCAGCGGTCGTGGTCTTAAGCAAGGTTGCAACGTTTGCTGCTTTTGGCTTAACCAAATAGAACTTACGCGCATAATGCTCAAAGTCCGCCAATATAGTCTGCCCCCACGCGCTACCCGTCTTATCGACATGTCTTTCGATGACTTGTTCTAAATAGATACGGTGGCTTTCCATCTGCTCGCTTGAGATGCGATTTAAATCGATCAGCTCATGGTTACAACGATCAAAGAAGTCACCATCCATATCGAGTACATAGGCAAATCCACCTGTCATGCCTGCGCCAAAGTTAAGACCGGTACGCCCAAGTATGGTGATAATACCGCCCGTCATGTACTCACAGCAGTGATCGCCTGTGCCTTCGATGACCGCATGAGCGCCTGAGTTACGAACACCAAAACGCTCGCCTGCGGTACCTGCCGCATATAGCTTGCCGCCTGTTGCGCCATACAAGCAGGTATTACCGATAATGGCAGTATCTTGCGTCACAAAGCTAGATTCTTTCGGCGGATAAATCACAATCTCGCCACCTGCCATCCCTTTACCGACATAATCATTGGCATCGCCTTCAAGCTCAATATGCAAGCCGCCCGCATTCCAAACACCCAAACTCTGCCCTGCTGTACCGGTTAAGTGTAGCTTAATCGGTTTGTCACTCATGCCAAGATTGCCCCATACCTCTGCAATCTCACCTGAGATACGTGCGCCAATCGAGCGGTCACAGTTGCCAACGTAATAACTGTAGTCGCCACCATTACCTTGACGAATATTCAGCAGCATATCGCTAATCATTTGCTCAGCAAGCAAGCCTTTATCAAATGGCTCATTGCGCTCAACCTGACAGGTTTGTGCTTTATCAATACTAGCAGGATGGCTAAACAGTAGCGGCGATAAATCAAGATGCTGCTGCTTAGCAGTATTGCCTTCTAATATATCAAGTAAATCCGTACGTCCAACCAACTCTTCCATGGTTCGCACGCCAAGCTTTGCAAGCCATTCTCGCGTCTCAGTTGCGACAAACTTAAAGAAGTTAATCAGCATTTCAGCTTCACCGATGAAGTGCTCATCGCGCAGCTGGGCTTTTTGAGTGGCAACACCTGTTGGACAGTTATTTAAATGGCAAATACGCAAGTATTTACAACCAACTGCTATCATCGGCGTGGTGCCAAAACCAAAGCTTTCAGCACCAAGAATAGCCGCTTTGACCACATCCAGTCCTGTCTTTAGACCGCCATCGGTTTGAATACGAACCTTATGACGTAAGCCATTCACCCGTAATGATTGATGGGTTTCAGCAAGACCCAGCTCCCAAGGCGAGCCAGCATGATGAATAGAAGACAGGGGCGACGCCGCCGTCCCACCGTCATAACCTGAGATGGTAATCAAATCAGCATAGGCTTTTGCTACCCCAGTTGCAATCGTACCAACGCCCGGACGCGACACCAATTTAACCGAAACCAATGCATCAGGATTGACTTGTTTTAAATCAAAAATCAGCTGTGCCAAATCTTCAATCGAATAAATATCATGATGTGGCGGCGGTGATATGAGTGTCACACCCGGCACCGAATAACGTAAACGTGCAATCAAGGCGTTGACCTTACCACCTGGTAGTTGACCACCTTCACCCGGTTTTGCCCCTTGCGCAACTTTGATTTGCAAGACCTCTGCTGAGCGTAAATAGGCGGGCGTGACCCCAAAACGACCAGAAGCAATTTGCTTAATTTTTGAGTTACGTAAGGTACCGTAACGTACAGGGTCTTCACCGCCCTCACCTGAGTTTGAACGACCACCAATAGTATTCATAGCGATAGCGATAGCTTCATGCGCTTCAGGTGATAGCGCACCTAGCGACATGCCAGCAGAGTCAAAACGCGACAAAATGGCTGAGATATCTTCAACCTCATCGACTTTAAGAGGATTGTCAGTTTTAAGTTGTAATAAATCACGTAAAGTAGCAACCGGACGGCTATTAACGAGTTCTGCATACTGACGGTAATTGTCATAATTACCGGTACGTACCGCCGTATGTAGGCTATTAATCACATCAGGATTAAAGGCATGATATTCTTTATTAAAGACAAACTTTAGCAAGCCGCCTTGATCTAGTGGTGCGCGTCGTTTAAAAGCATTGGCCGCGAGCTGCGCTTGATCGGCGGCCAAATCGGCAAAGGTTGCGCCTTTAATACGACTTTGCACACCTTTAAAGCATAAGTTAACGACTTCTTCAGAAAGACCCACCGCTTCAAATAGCTGCGCGCCTCGATACGACACAATGGTAGAGATACCCATTTTTGATAAGATTTTGAGTAAACCTTTATCTAAGCCTTTACGGAAATTTACCCTTGCCTGAATTGGATCGCCAAGCAGCTCACCTGTGGCAACCAAATCATCAATCACGTCATAAGCAAGATAAGGATAAATACAGGTCGCGCCAAAGCTAATTAATACCGCTACTTGATGCGAGTCACGAGCAAGACCAGTCTCAATAATTAAATTAGCATCGGTACGGATACCTTGGGCAATGAGATAATGATGCACTGCACCTGTGACCATTATGGCGTTAGCAGGGATTTTATCTGCTGCGATATCTTTATCCGATAAGACAATCAATGTATGACCTGCGCGAATGCTACTGGCTACTTGCTCACAGATAGTCATAATGGCAGCAGACAGGTCTAAGGTACGCTCATAGTTTAAGTCGATACGTGCCAGCTTAAAGGCAGGATCATCCAAGGTTTCAAGTTGCTGCATCTTGCTTGCTGATAATACTGGCGACGATAAAATAATACGATGGGCGTCGCGTGCTGATGGTGCAAACACGTTGGTTTCAGCACCGAGGCAGGTCTGTAGCGACATAACGATAGCTTCACGCAGCGGATCAATTGGTGGGTTGGTCACCTGTGCAAACTGCTGACGGAAGAAATCACCGACATGGCGGATTTGCTGTGACAGCACTGCCATTGGCGTATCATCACCCATTGAACCAACTGGCTCTTGCGCGTTTTCGGCGTTAGGGCGGATGATTTCTGTACGCTCTTCATTGGTGATGTGATACATCTTTTGCAGTGCTTTTAGCGGTTCACCGCGACATGCCTGTGCCGCTAACTCTTCTTCTAAGCGCTCATCATCGCGGATGCGAGTTGCTTCGTCACGTAGCCATTTACGATAGGGATGCGCCTTTTTAAGTAGGGTCGCAATGGCTTTGGTGTCCATGATTTGACCGGTTTGCGTATCGATGACCAGCATTTGACCCGGTCCAACACGACCTTTAGCGAGCACATCTTTTGGCTGATAGTCCCAAACGCCTACTTCTGATGCGACCGTAATATAGCCATTCTTCGTCGTCACCCAGCGTGATGGACGCAAACCATTACGATCAAGCATACAGACCGCATAGCGACCATCTTGAATGACCAAACCTGCAGGACCATCCCACGCTTCCATATGCTGTGAATAAAACTCATAAAACGCGCGCAAGTCCATGTCCATGCTATCGACATTCTGCCAAGCAGGTGGCACTAGAATCGACATCGAATGAAACAAGCTCATACCACCTGACATCAGAACTTCTAGCATATTATCTAAGCTAGACGAGTCTGAGCCACTGCTATTTACCAATGGCGTTAACTCATTCAAGTTGGGCAGTTTTTCTGATTTTAATTTTGGCGTACGCGCCTCAGACCAGCTGCGGTTACCCGTAATGGTATTTAGCTCGCCATTATGCGCCAGATAGCGAAAGGGCTGTGCCAATGGCCAGCGCGGTAGCGTATTGGTTGAAAAACGTTGATGGAATACCACGATATGCGATGCCAAGCGCGCATCTTGCAAATCTAGAAAAAAAGCAGGCAAGTCTGATGGCATCACCAAACCTTTGTAAATGATAGTCTGACAACTCAATGAGCAAACATAAAACAGCTCATCATCGACCAAGCGTTGCTCGGCTTTTTTACGCGCCACAAACAGCTTACGGTTAAAATCATCTGCCGCCAAACCATCCGGTGCATTGACAAATACCTGCTTAAAATCTGGCAATGTCTGACGGCCAATTTCACCAACAATACTTAAATCAAGCGGCACATCGCGCCAGCCAGCTATCTCTAGTCCTTGTGCGGTAATCTCGTCGCTTAATACTTGCTGGCTATGCTGTGCTTGGATTTTATCATCATGAACGAACACCATACCAACGGCAAAGTTATCCGTTAACTTAAACTCTAGCTCTGCTGCAATGCCTTTAAAGAAGGCAATTGGGGTCGCTAATAACAAACCACAACCATCACCAGTTTTACCATCAGCCGCCACGCCACCACGATGGGTCATGCAACTTAGGCTATGAATAGCTGTTTTTACCAAATCATGACTGGCTTGACCCTCAATATGAGCAATCAAACCAAAGCCGCAATTGTCAGAAAAGTCATCTGGCGAGGCCAAATGCGTATGGGAGGAAATCATTGACATAGCTGGTCCTTTTAAGTGAGCGGCAGTCTATGCAATCAATGTGATGCACAAACCGGTTTCCGCAAGCAGAACGGGCTAGAATATATTCACATATCCGGATTAATAAAGCGTGTGCTTAAACTTTAGTGTCTCTGCTTTGGGGATGATAAAAATACTTACCACTCCTATATGTATTCTAGTGGCGTTTAAGCCATTAATTTAACGGCAAACGAGACAGAATAATCTTGATGAAAGTATGAGGAATCAATCATACACAATCAAAATATTGAGCACTTTAATACTATCATTTATTTCATTATAAGAGTCAATATGAAGCTTATAACCTTAAATGATAAAATCAGCAATTCACTGAGAACGCAGTTTATCCATCAGATATAAATATAAGACGCTTATATTCAAGCGCCTTAATTATCCTAATAAGGATAATAATAAGAGAATTAGCAAGTAGCAGCGCTTGAGATACGATGTTTTCTATTAATCGCTTATCTTAGAATGAATATAACCTGATAAGATAATTGGCTCATAAATTGCCATTTACGATAACTATACAGAACGTTGCCCAGCTTTATACTAGTCAATGATTGATAAAAAATCTAGTATTTTCTGCTTACTTATCCGGCAGATTTTGTAAGCATTTATATTATTGTTTGTTATATAAGAGCTAAAAACATATAAATAAATTATTTATAAAAAAAGCCCACTACAGGTTTGAGTGGGCTTTTCAAGACAGATTTACATTTTTGAGTTAATTACTCTTTTCTTGAATAAGCTCTTTAATAGTATCGTTATTAGCCTTTGCTGCTGCACTGTTAGCATTGCTGTTAGTATTTTTATTAGCCGAGCTTATATTTTGATTTTTGTTAGTAGAATTTGCACTATTAGGATTGGCGTTACCAGAATTGCTGTTATTAGTACTAGCAGCTGGCGGCTTAGGCGTGGCGACTACAGGCGGTTTCTTCGGTATATTGCTATCAGTATTTTTAGGTACTGAGGTCGTAGCACCTTGCTCTTCTGTACCAACAATACGCTCTTCATTGACTACCAAGGTGTCAGAAGTATCTGCTGACTGACGAATGCTTTCAGTGCTGCTATTGGCAGATTCTTGAGAGTTTCGATTGGTCGCACTACTTGCTGTTTGCTCGCTGTTATTATCCACTGGTATTTTTTGACGTAATGGTACTTCTCGTTTGGTAGGTCGCAGATTGACAGCACGTGAGCGCTTGGTGCTCAAATCTTTTACAGCATCAGGACGTTCATAGTTATCAATAATACCGACATAACGGTTAATTTCTTCAGGCAATACACGTACATTAGCAGGCAGCTTAAAATCTATGAGCTTGGCTGCGCCTACCGCCTCTTGTGGGCTACTCAACAGTCCATAAGTCAGCATATAACGTACTTGCTTATTTTCATCAAGGTAGCGGAAATAGGCAAACTTACTACGGTCTTCACGCCCTTCTAAATAACTGACAATCACGTCATTTTCAGCGACATTCATGACCTGTACTGTCCACTTGCCTTTATTAGCAAGCAAATAACGCTTGTCTTTAAACTCATCAGGGTAGCTACGTAAATCGCGGACGGTTTCATCAAAGCTTATCGGCTGTACATCGGTATCAAGCTCATGCAGCGATTCTATTTTTAATGGCTGCTCAAGCTCAGCGCTTAATGGTTCTGGCGCTGCTATAGGGGCGTTTTCTATTTTGGCTCCCATCGCTGGCGTTTGACTAAACATCCATACCAACGCAGTAAATACGCCCAGCATCAAAGTCGCTATCAACCAAATCAAAGCTTGGCGGCGATAGGATTGGCTCGCGGTGCGAGTCGTCGAACGAGATGCTGCCATGGGGATGTCCTTGGTAAGGATATACTTAAAATAAGGGCGTAAAAAATATAAAAATCAGTAGAGATCTAACTGCTCATGCTATTTATAAAAGGCTTACCGTTATTGCTTGCGCATCATGTCTAGTAATCAGCATGAGTCGCGTGTTGTAACAGCACATCAGTAAGCAACTCAGGGTCAAAATCATTGGTTAAAACCGCCTCGCCCAATGATTTTAACAAAATAAGGCGGATTTGTCCGTGTTTCACTTTTTTATCGTGTCCCATTAAGCTCAAAGCTGTGTCTACAGCAATAAGCGGCGGTACGATAGGTAAGTTAGCTAATAATAATATACGTTTGATACGGTCAACATCATCACTCGTTAACCAGCCCATTCGTTGTGATAGCACAGCTGCTTGTACCATACCAGCAGCGACCGCTTCACCATGTAACCAATTGCCATAGCCTTCATGAGTTTCAATCACGTGACCAAAGGTATGACCAAAATTCAATACGGCACGTATTCCTGACTCTCTTTCATCTTTTGCGACGATATCCGCTTTGTATTGACAGCAGCGCTTCACTGCTTCACCAAGTATCGCTAAGTCTAATGCCATCATTGCAGGCAAATTGCACTCAAGCCAAGTCAAGAACTCTACATCCATAATCAACGCATATTTAATAACTTCAGCAAGCCCTGCTGATAGCTCACGCGCCGGCAAAGTCTTGAGCGTGCTCATATCCGCTAATACCATTTGCGGCTGCCAGAATGCGCCTATCATGTTTTTACCCTGCGGATGGTTAATACCTGTTTTGCCGCCGACACTTGAATCCACTTGCGACAGCAAAGTCGTTGGTATTTGAATAAAGTTGACACCGCGCATAAAGCTTGCTGCTGCAAATCCTGTCATATCACCAATCACACCGCCACCAAGCGCAATCAGGGTGACGTCACGATTAAAATGCGCTGCCATTAGCGCATCATAAATCTGATTGATACTGGACTGATTTTTAAATTGTTCACCATCTGGTAGCACACAAACCTGCACAGTAAATTGCGCTTCAAGTGGCTCCTGTAAGGCTTTAAGATAAAGCGGCGCAATAGTCTCATTGGTGACAATCAATACTTGCTGACCGCTAATATAAGGGGCAACTTGGCTAGCCATGCTGCTATTTTCTGCTATTGCGTTTTCATTAGCGGTGTTACCAGTAGCCGTTTCTTCAGTAATGACGATTGGATAGTCATGACTTTGCGTATGTACTGTCAAGTTAGCATGATACAGTGGCGTTGCCATGAAAATCCCCTTAAGTCTTACGAGTAAAAGTTAACTAAATAAATAAGTGTTCAATAATATTTGTTACATCAACTACTTTTGACATCAGTCTTTTTCAGGTTCCGAAGCAACAGAGGTAGAAGCGCAAAATGAGTTAAGTTGCTGCATTAATTGGTTGACCATGTGCCGTGGATAGGTGTGCCCTGTTGGCATGATAATATGCGCCACTTGCCGATATAAAGGATCGCGCGCACTATATAAACCTTGCAGTATTTTTCTGGGATTCGGTTGTTGTAACAATGGACGCGATTTATCTTTTGCAGTACGAGCCATTTGCACATCAACAGGCGCATTGAGATAAATAACGATACCGCGCTTTTTTAAATACTCACGATTTTCAGCTGCCATTACAGCGCCACCGCCAGTCGCTAAGACAATTTGCGGTTGCTGCGTCAGCTCATCTATCGCACGTGTTTCCCGTTCACGAAAGCCGGCTTCACCTTCTTTGGCAAATATCCAAGCAATATCAGCACCGGTCTGCGACTCAACATACCAGTCACTATCTACAAACGTCCGCCCTAGCTGCTTTGCCAATAATCTACCGATTGTGGTCTTTCCTGCTCCCATCGGCCCTACCAAAAATACCGACGGTAATTCCTCGACCATAGTACTCACTCAGCTAAATTAGGTATGATACAACGTCATTGATATTCTGGCTAGTAATGAGCGGTGATTATTGTTAGTAAAATTCTTGCCAGCCTAAAAATTAGCCATTAAAAAAGCAAGCCTTAGCGCTTGCTTTTTTAATGGCTAAAAACTAATTTACATACTAATCTAAGCGACTAATACCATCATTGATCAGTTTCGGTGTGATAAATATCAACAACTCTTCTTTGGTGTTGCTGCGCACATCTTTACGGAAGGCGCGACCGATATAAGGTAAGTCGCCTAAGAACGGTACTTTATCGACCCCATTATTAGTACGGTTTTTAAAGACGCCGCCCAATACAATCGTTTGACCATCTTCAACAATGACGTTGGTTGAAATAGAGTCTTCAGCAATAGCAACCTGATTATTAATAATAGTCGGTGTGCCATTAGTAATTAACAACTGCAAACCAATCTTACCGTCTGGGGTAATATTTGGGGTGGCTTCTAAACTTAAAGCCGCTTCCTTAAAGCTGGTTGTCGTAGCCCCACTCGCTGATGCTTCTTGATAAGGAATCTGCGTACCAGAAGATACTTTTGCCGTTTGTTTATCTGAGGTCAAAATCTTTGGCGTGGAAATCACTTCACCGCGGTTGTCCGCTTGCATGGCTGACAACTCAAGATCGAGCATAAAATCAGAGATACCGAGCAGACCAAAAGCAATACGACCAGCAGGATTAGCAACACCCAAATCAACGTTTAAATTGTCAGGACGAGTGATATCGTATTTAGGATAAGAGACCGTTTGACCATTAATCGTCGTAGTCTGCACATCAAAATCTTTTAAATCCCATAAAGTTTGATTACTACCACCGACTAACAAGTTACGGTTGTTAGCAGCGCCATTTGACAAGATACCCCAACGCACACCAATCTCTTTACTAAAGCTGTCAGTCGCACTAACAATACGTGCTTCAATCATAACTTGACGTACAGGAATATCGATTTTACCAATCAGCTTATGGATATTTTCAATGCTAGCTGCCACGTCTTTAACGATCAAGGTATTGGTACGCTCATCAACGGTTACCGTACCACGATTGGAGAGCAAGTTATTACTATCAGCCTTATTACTACCAGTATTGCTACCGCCTGTGTTATTACCACCACCGCTACCTTGGGAGATAAGGGTTAAAACATCGGCCGCTTTTGCGTAGCTTAGACGGATATATTCAGTACGCAGCGGTGCATAAGATTCAACCGCTTGCTGTGCTTCAAGATCTTGAGCTTCTTGCTGCGCAAGCTCAGTAGATGGCGCAACCAAGATTACATTACCGTTTTCACGTTTGCCCAAATTTTTACTCTTAAGAATGATATCAAGCGCTTGATCCCAAGGCACATTAATTAGGCGCAAAGTAATATTACCAGCGACCGAATCACTTGCAACGATATTCATCTCTGTAAACTGTGCCAAGATATCTAAAACACTACGAATCTCAACGTCTTGAAACTCCATAGACAGCGCTTCACCGGTATAGACTTTTTCTTCTAAAGTCGGCTCGCGTAACAGTTCCGGCTTTCTGATACCGATGTTTAGCTGATTACCTGATTGATAAGCTTGGTATTCAAAATCCTCTTTCATATTGATGGTAATAACACCATTTTGACTTTGATTTTTGGTATCAATACTATCGACCAATCCGCTATTCACATTTAAGCGGCGTAGCAGATTTCTAGGTACAGTACTGCCTGTCAAGCGCACAACCAGCTTATTACCTTGACGTTGAACGTCTACTGGAATGGCTTCATTAGCAAGTGAGATACTAACATTGCCACCGCCATCATTCCCTGCTGAAAAATTGACAGCGCTTAGCCCATCATAACTGTATTGCTTACTGACTTGGGCAGAAGCAAGTTGCGGGCTTAATAAAGGGTTGACACGTACAACCATAGTGTCAGCAGGCACTTGGGTTTTTGTTACAATGGTTTTAATTGGCGCAACCGCAACGCTACTGGTTTCGACAATGGGTGTAACCACAGCAGTGGTAGTGATAGCCGAATTGCCATTAAGCACATCTTGGACCGGATCACTGGTAATTACTTTGGTAGCCACTGGCGCAATTACTGGACGATTAGGGTCGGTAATCGTTAGCAATAACTCATTACCGTCAATCGCGGTAGTATAATTGCCAGTCTTTTTTAGACCAACGATAAGACGGGTAGTATTGTCACTGTTTAATGTGGTGACTTCATTGACCATACCGATATTATATTCATTAAAGCGACTAGCAAGCCCGTTTTGTACCTGTTCAAAGTCCAGCACTAAGCGACTAGGATTGTCAAGCTGATAGGCAGCGGGCAATACCGGCGCGCCTGAAAACCCTAAACGCATTTGGGTTACGGCAGGCGTTGTCTGCACCACAGAAACATTGTTGATGCGCTGCTCGGCATAGGCACTGCTGCTTACGGCTACCATACTCATTGCCAATGCCGAGATGGCAAAAGTAGAAGATACGCGGTTGCTCATCATCATTACCTTGTTATTGCGTACTGTCATTATTTATTCCTCAAAAAATCTGCCGACTTAGCTTATAGGGGACACCAGTGACTGGGGTTTTTCAACAAACCCAGCACGGCTGTCTGGCACAATTTCAATCAAGTTAATCTGAGTCGGCGTGATTTCAACAATACGACCGTCATTTATTCCAAGATAATTACCCACTTTAACACTAGCCACTGAACCATCGGGACGCTGTACTAAAGCATACTGCTGACCTTCAGGTGAAATCACCACACCACGAAAAACAAGCTGCGATAGCTCATATTGCTCAAGTGGTTCTTTCACTCGGGTGATATCAGGACGTACCCCATCTATAGAGGTAGTCGGACCTTGTACGTTCACTAAACTTGGCGGCAAAAATGGACTACGCTGCGCACTGGCGCTATAAACGAAATCTTCGACCAGCTCAGCTTTAGGCGGTGGTTCAATCGGCTGCGCTGGCTGATTACGGATATCTGCCATCGCTTGCTCTGCCAAACCAATACGGTCGGTACAAGCGCTTAAGGACAAAACAGCAGCAGTTAACAGCAGTAATCTTAATCTAGGCATAGACAATTTCTGGATAGTCATCAGTTGCCTCCTGCAGCAGCATCGGTAGGCGCTGCTTCAGTAGTAGCCGCTGCATCAGGAGCTGCTGCATCACCTTCAGGGTCCGCTTCTTTTGAGCGATAGGTTTTAGTTTGCAGTACCAAATTAAGTTCTGGCAAAACGTCCAAGGTTGGCTGCGGATTACTGACCTCAAAATCATGCATAGTGATAATCCTTGGTAAAGCGGCCAAACCACTGATAAAGCTGCCAAACTGATGGTATTCACCCAAAGCTGCAATACGGATCGGCTGCTCAATAAAGAATTCATTTTCAATTTCAGGCTCAACCGAGATGTCTTGGAAACGTATATTACTGCCCACGCCGGTCATATTGATACCCTCGACCAATTCTGATACGCGGGTATCTTTTGGTAGTTGGTCAAGCAAAGTATTAAATTCAGCTTCCATTTGAATCACTTGAGCTTGATAAGCTTGCAAATGGCGTGCACGCGATTCTTTTTCGCGGTAGCTATCGAGCAAGGTTTGTTGCTGACTCTCAGCTGCGGTGATTTCATCGATTTTACTGCTAATTGGTAATGCCCATGACAAAGCCGCAATCAAAGCAATAATAAAACCAATAACAGTAACTTTGACAGGCAATGGCCAGCTGCCATAGTTTTCAGAATCTAACGATTCAAAACTGCGACGAAACTCATTTAAATCAAATTGTTTCTTTGGCTTGATCGCTGTTTTTTTAAGTTTGACTAAGGTCTTTTTACGGGTCAGTTTCATGACGCACCTCCGGGTACAGTGCTGCCATCAGCACCCTCTACAGGAACGGCTGTTTCCGACTGCACTTTGGTCGTTATCACAAACTGTACGTAGCTGTCTTCAGGATAAATAGGACGCGGTTGCTCACCGGGAGTAGTAGTAGAAGTATTACCTAAAATGGGCGCTGCTTGATAAGCGGTGATATTTTGTTGAATGTTACTCACGGCTGAGTTGCCCATCCATTTACTGCTATCAAGATTGCGAATCAAGCTTGATACCACGTTCGGATTGTCAGCAAGACCTGTCAACGTCAATATATCTCCTTCACGCTTTAAGTTAGTCAAATAAAGCGCTGGCGGAATGGCTTTAGCAAGATCGTCCCATAAACGTACAGGTACAGGGCGTCGACCTTGCAGGTCTTGAATAACTTGCATGCGTGAGATGATATCCTCGCGGCGCTGCTCTAAGCTATCAATCTCGACCAATGCCTTATCTAAGCGGGCATTCTCTTGCTCAATCAGGGCATTTGCATTCAATTGCTCATCAAGTTCGTTATTAAAATAACTCCACGTTGCAAATGCTGCTAGCAAAGACAACAGCGTCACTGCCACGACCAAGGTGATAAATTCTTTATTACGGCGTGCGCGTTCTTCTTGCCGCCAGGGCAATAGGTTAATACGAGCCATTAGTCAAAGCTCCTTAACGCTAGACCGCATGCGGCCATTAAGCTGGGTGCATCAATCGCTAATTGCTCATTATCGATATGCGGCGCTATAGTCATGTTGATAAACGGATTCGCAATGCTTACAGGGACACCCAGTCTCTGCTGCGCCATTCCCGCAAGACCTGCAATGGAGCTACTACCGCCTGCAAGCACCACATGATCAATACTGCTGTATTGACTTGAGGAAAAATAGAACTGTAGTGAACGCGTAATCTGTTGAATAGTATTTTCTATAAAGGGTGTTAAGACATCAGGATAATAATCGTCAGGTAAGGCACGCTCGCGCTTACTAATGGCAGCTTCTTCAGCGGAAAGACCGTAGCGGTTTTGAATGGCTTCAGTCAGTTGACTGCCACCAAATAACTGCTCTCGGCTATAGATAAATTCGCCATTTTTGGCAACATATAAGGTGGTTTGATTGTGTCCGATATCAACCAACGCTACCAAGTCTGGTAAGTTTGGCAAACTGTCCGCCATCAAACCAAAAGCCCGCTCGATAGCATGCGACTCAATATCCATCACTTTAGTTTGCAGTCCGCCGAACGTCAAAGCGTCAACTCTTTGGTCAACGTTTTCTGAGCGCGAGGCAGCAAGGAGCACTTGCACCATGTCATCATTGATAAGAGATGGACCCAATACTTCAAAGTCCAAATTAACATCTTCTAATGGATAAGGGATATATTGGTCAGCATCGAGACGAATTTGAGCTTCACGCTCTACATCACTTAGCACCATATCCATATCAATGATTTTAGTAATCACAGCTGACCCTGAGACGGCAGTTGCTGCACTGCTACCTGCTGCTTGGCAACGTCTGGCCAAGCCTGCTATGGTATTACCTACTGCTTCGGTATCTACAATGAGTTTGTCGATGACTACGCCTTCTGGTAATATCTCAGTACCATAAGACTTTAAGTGAAAGACGCCATGTTGGCGCTGTATGTCAACTAGCTTCACTGAAGTGGTACAAATATCCACGCCAATTAAATGTCGACTTTTAGAAGTAAATAGCCTCACAAACTCTATACCTTATATTAAGTGTACAATCTGATAGTTATTTGTAATAATTTGGTACAATACTTTACTTAGCAGATAGATTCAAGCATTTAAATTATCTAGTTAGCCTAACTTACACATTTATTATTACTTGCCTATTTTGTTCAAGGTATAATGTGTTTTATCTGTTGCAAACCTAAATCGATAAGTCTCACTATGACCAAAAAAAATACCACCTTTCGTCTCGTTCACTTTTTGGTGGGGCTATTCATTGCCTGTTTAGCGTTGGCGGTTGTATTAGCGCTTGCCGTTCCTATCGGCTTTTATGGTATGGCGATGTATTTATCACCAACTTTACCGAGCACGCAAGAGATTAAAACAGCAAATTTAGAGATGCCATTACAGATATATAGTCGTGATGACAAATTGATTGGACAATATGGCAATCGCTTATCACTACCCATTAGCTTTGAAGAGATACCAGAAAACTTAACCCATGCCTTTTTGGCAGCAGAAGATTCCTCGTTTTTTCAACATAGTGGTATCAGTATTAAAGGATTGGGTCGCGCCGTTACTGAGGTTGTCACGGATGATGACAGCCAAACGGGCGGCTCAACTATCACCATGCAGGTTGCCAAAAACTATTTTTTAACTTCAGACCGCACTTTAAATCGTAAATTGACCGAATTGTTTTTAGCTCGTAAAATCGAAGATGAGCTGAGTAAGAACGATATTCTTACCCTTTATGTCAATAAAATCTATTTAGGTGAAGGCGCTTACGGTATTCGTGCTGCTGCCAAAAAATATTATAGTAAATCCCTAGAAAACCTCACCATTGCTGAGATGGCAATGTTGGCAGGTTTGCCTAAGGCACCCTCTAAATACAATCCTGTTGCCAATCCAAGTCGTGCGCTCACGCGCCGTAACTGGATCATTGGTCGTATGCATGAGTTGGGTTATATCGATAAAGCCCAGCGTGACGAAGCCATCAACGCGCCTATCGGCATTAAACTATATAAAGAAAAGCTGGATGTTAATATGCCTTATTTGGCAGAAATGACACGGGCGGCCTTGGTTGAGCGCTATGGTGAGCAAGTCATGCATGGCGGTTGGCGCGTGCGCTTAACTGTTGATAGTCAAGCACAGATAGACGCAGAAACTGCGGTACTATCTGGATTGGTTGCTTATGAACATCGTCATGGCTGGCGCGGTGCTGAAGCGAATGGTGAACCGTTAGAGAATTTCAGTCGCTACAGTAATATGACACCTGCCAAAGTAACTAAGGTCAATGCCCGTAGCTTTGAGGCAATAATGCCTTCAGGTGAGAGCGCCACTGTCAATTGGTCTGGTATGAGTTGGGCACGCAAATATATTTCTGCAGATCGCATCGGCTATTTTCCGAGTAATGCCAGTCAAATTGTGAGTAAAAATGACATTATTCGTCTGATACCGACTAGCAGTGGTGATTGGCAATTAGGTCAAATACCCAAAGTACAAGGTAGCTTAGTTTCTTTAAACCCTGATAATGGCGCCGTTCGTGCCCTGGTTGGAGGCTTTGACTTTAATCACAGTAAATTTAACCGTGCCCTGCAAGGTTGGCGTCAACCAGGTTCAACTATTAAACCGCTTGTCTATACCGCCGCATTAGAAAAGGGCTATCGTCCAGACAGTATAGTATCTGACCGCCCTATTCAAGTGGGCGATTGGAGACCTAAAAACTCTGATGGTCGCTTCTTAGGAGATATTACCCTACGCCGTGGACTTTATTTATCGCGTAACTTGGTTTCTATTCGCCTTTTACAAGCAATTGGCATCTCTGATGCCCGTGATCTTTTAGATGAATTTGGTCTTGATAAAGAAAAGCTGCCCACCACTTTGTCTTTAGCATTGGGTGCTGGTCAAGCAACCCCATTACAAATGGCCACTGCTTATGCTACTTTTGCTAATGGCGGTCACCGCATTCAACCGTATTTTATTGAACAAATTTATAACTACAATAACAAGCTTTTGTTTCAAGCCAATCCTCAACAAGCATGTGCACTATGTTTTAACGATCAGCTTGATGGCGTTAATAAAAAGCTGACTGAAAATCATGAGGCGAAAATAGCAGAAGACAAAGAATCGGTTTCGGATGCTAAGGTAGATAAAACTAAAAAGTCATCTACAGATGAAAACAAAGATGCTGATATAAAAGCAGAAGTAAGCAGTATAGAAAGCACTAAGATGGACTTGAGCATCTATGATGCCAGTCCGGAATCGGATCGTCTAAAAGCACCCGTCATACAGTATGTACGAGCCGAACAAGCACCGCGTATTTTGAAGCCCAGAGTAGCTTTCGAGATGGCAGATATCTTACGCGATGTGATTCAGCGTGGTACAGCCTTTAAAGCAAGATCTTTAGGGCGTGATGATATTGGCGGTAAGACAGGTACTACCAATGAGGCAAAAGATGCTTGGTTTGCAGGATTCCATCCTACCAATGCTACTGTCGTCTGGATAGGTTTTGACCAACCTTCAACCCTTGGTCGACGTGAGTATGGTGGCGTAGCGGCATTACCGGTATGGATGGACTTTATGAAAGCCCAGCTTAAAGACACGCCTAGCCAATGGGTTTCGATTAATAACCGCGCCAAATCTAAAAAACAAAAGCAAAGCATTATAGAGATGATGGATGAAGGGGTTACTGAAACTGATGACGAAGATACAGGTATAGGTAAATCGGAAAAGCCAGTCAAGACTAGCACACAACAGCGCCAACCACCTCCCCCAAAAGCTGTTGAAACGCCACAAGATACGAATGCAGCAAAAAAACCTACTAATAATAGTACTGCTAACAGTCCAGTACAGAAACCAAAGCCACTCACAGTTACACCTGTCGAACGTATGCCTGCGATGCCGGAATAATAAACTAGCTATAGTTTTAATTAATAAAATATAAAAAGGCTTGTTCAGTATCTACTGAACAAGCCTTTTTTGTTGAGCATATTTTTAATTGACTATAATGCTAGATCCCTACTCCTTTTAATAACAGGGTTACTGATACATCTACTGAATAGATACTCAAAGCATCACTTTAAACCTCATCGCTTCCTAAATTACCGGTAATTAAATCGTCTCAAGCATCAATACTAAAACTCTACCATCCCAGCTCGTAGCTGATCTATCAGCTCCAAAAACTGCTGACGCCATTGACGTATGGTTTCATCATCTGGTAACCATTGGTTGGACAGTGTTACAACATTGACAATCAAATCAGGCGATTCTGTTTTATCGTTGGCTGTCGCATTATTCAGTGTAGGCTCAGACACCATAGCATATAGACAACGTTGATAGGCGTGTTCAACATCAGCTAAAAATCCTTGCTGCTGCAATTGCTGTAGGCGCTGCACTTCAGGCGATACTTGGGTACGTTCGCTGAGTGCCGCTTCAATGTCTGTTAGTGTCGGTGCCGCCAGCGTTATATTATAAAAATAACCAATCTCTTGTAAAAAAGCTAAAAACGTACCGTATAAATGGAAAATAGCGGTCTCGCAATGTGCTTGATACAGTTGCTTGTCATTGGTAGTTGCAGCTGCCTGACAAGCCAAGCGGCAAAAATACAGCTTTTGATTGGTACGGTCAGCTTGGTATTTGGCAACGCGGGTTTTATCTGCCATGTGCCTATCCTTTTTGGTTAATACTGATGATAACAATAATAAATGCCAGTAATCAATGACTATAGCTTATGAAAGCTTTACTCGAATACTGTAACTATTTAAGTAATGCGGTTATGGCAGTGTACTATTTTATATTGTCATTTCCTAAGAAAAAACTTGTTGTGATGGAATTTTAAAGTAAAAAAAGCCAGCGACTTAGGCTGGCTTTTTTATTTATGCAAATAACTAAACGTTATTTAAATTAATGATTACCTTGATTCAACTCTTGAGCAAATGCTTCATCAAAGCTTGCAAAGTCTGTCGCATCAGTTGTTGCTGACATATCAAACGCTGCATTTAAGTCTTTATCTTGTAGTTTTTGCTCAGCTTTCTCTTTACGAGCTTTATGATAAGCCAAACCAGTACCAGCTGGAATCAAGCGACCAACGACCACGTTTTCTTTCAGACCACGTAGCTCATCGACTTTACCAGTTACCGCAGCGGCCGTTAGGACACGTGTGGTTTCCTGGAACGATGCAGCTGAGATAAAGCTTTCAGTAGCAAGACTCGCTTTGGTGATACCTAGTAATTGACGCTCATACTTGACTGGGAATTTATCTTCCGCCTCAAGCTTAGCATTCAATGCTTTGATATCAGCGTATTCTACCTGATCACCTTTAAAGTGGTTTGAATCGCCGCCATCGGTAATCTCAACTTTACGCAACATCTGACGAATAATAACTTCGATGTGCTTATCGTTGATTTTTACGCCTTGCAAACGATAAACGTCCTGTACTTCGTTAACGATATAGTCAGCAAGCGCCGTTTGTCCTTTCAGACGTAAGATATCATGCGGGTTTTGCGGACCATCAGCGATAACCTCGCCGCGTGCAACTGTCTCGTTTTCATAGACGTTGATTTGACGCCATTTTGGAATCAGCTCTTCATGAATCTCGCCATCTTCATTAGTGATAATGAAGCGGTTTTTACCTTTAGTCTCTTTACCGAAGCTCACGACACCTGACATCTCTGCCATGATAGCGTGATCTTTTGGACGACGTGCTTCGAACAAATCGGCTACACGTGGTAGACCACCGGTAATATCTTTGGTACCTGATGATGCTTGTGGTACACGGCCTAAGATAGAACCTGCTGCTACTTTTTCACCATCTCCAACGCGAATGATAGTTTCAGCTGGTAAGAAGTAAACCACTTCTTTACCTTCATCAGTATTCAAGATAATCGCCGGACGTAAGTCTTTTGCTGAACTTGAACGGTCACGAGTGGCTAGAATCTCAAACGAGCTCATACCAGTCGCGTCATCAACTTTTACAGTAGCCGTCAAGCCATCAGTGATTTCACTAAAACGTGCGGTACCAGCAAATTCAGTGATGATAGGATGCGTGTGCGGATCCCATTTAGCGATAGTCTGACCGCCTTCAACCTGCTCTTCGTCTTTCACAAGCACGCTTGAACCATAAGGTACTTTATAACGCTCACGCTCACGGCCAAGCTCATCAGTCAAAGCAATTTCAGCGGAACGCGATACGATAACCAAGTGACCATCGGTATGCTGTACCGTTTTCATGTTTTCAAAATGCGCTTGACCAGCACTACGGACTGAGATGCTGTTGTCCACAGAAGCAGAACTGGCTGCGCCACCAACGTGGAAGGTACGCATGGTTAACTGAGTACCAGGTTCACCGATAGATTGCGCTGCCATAACACCAACAGACTCGCCGATATTGACTTGATGACCACGAGCGAGGTCACGACCATAACACTGTGCACAAACACCATGTTCGATTTCACAGGTAATCACTGAACGTACCCAAATATCATCGATGGCGTTGTTATCTAGCACTTTAACCCAATGCTCATCAATCAAGGTTCCAGCAGGAATCAAGATTTTTTCAGCATTATCGTTATAAGTCACATCACGTGCCGTCACACGACCTAGTACTAGCTCGCCTAACTTTTCAATGATTTCGCCGCCTTGGATATGTGGCTTCATGAGCAAGCCTTGCTCAGTACCACAATCGTTGCTAGTGATAACCAAATCTTGTGCTACGTCAACCAAACGACGCGTCAAGTAACCTGAGTTAGCGGTTTTTAACGCCGTATCTGCAAGACCTTTACGCGCACCATGCGTTGAGATAAAGTACTGAAGTACCGTCAAACCTTCACGGAAGTTGGCTTTAATCGGCGTCTCAATAATTGAGCCATCCGGTTTTGCCATCAAACCACGCATACCTGCTAACTGACGAATCTGTGCGGCACTACCACGAGCACCAGAATCTGACATGATAAAGATAGAGTTAAAGGATTTCTGCTCTTCTTCTTCCCCTTTAGCGTTGATAATTTTATCAGTCGCTAAGTTGTCCATCATCGCTTTTGCGACTTTATCATTGGTACGTGACCAGATATCGACCACTTTATTATAACGTTCACCAGCGGTGACAAAGCCTTGCTCAAATTGGTCTTCAATCTCGCGCACTTCAGCTTCAGCGACTTCGATGATTTGCTTTTTCAGTGGTGGAATAACCATGTCATCGATACCAATAGACACGCCAGATAGTGTTGCTTGTGCAAAACCAAGATACATCAATTGGTCAGCAAACATAACACTTTCTTTTACACCAACTTTACGGTAGCAAGAGTTGATCAACTTAGAGATATTTTTCTTCGTCATCTCTTCGTTACACTCATCAAATGACATACCTTTAGGCATGATATTCCAGATAAGTAGACGACCAGCAACGGTATCTTGTAACTTGACTTCTTTAGTCTCATTACCTTCTTCGTCGACGTGGGTTTCAGTCACACGTACTTTAATCTTAGCGTTTACGTGTAAATCGTTTGAACCAATCGCACGCAATGCTTCATTGACGGTGGCAAAAATCATGCCCTCGCCTTTGGCATTGACTGACGAGCGGCTGATGTAATACAAGCCCAATACCACATCTTGTGATGGTACGATAATTGGCTCACCGTTCGCAGGTGACAAGATATTGTTGGTCGACATCATGAGCGCACGTGATTCAAGCTGTGCCTCTAAGGTCAATGGCACGTGGACGGCCATTTGGTCACCATCAAAGTCGGCGTTGAATGCGGTACAAACTAGAGGGTGAAGCTGGATCGCTTTACCTTCGATAAGTACTGGCTCAAACGCTTGTAGACCTAAACGGTGAAGGGTTGGCGCACGGTTAAGGAGTACTGGATGCTCACGGATAACCATGGCCAGCATGTCCCACACTTGTGGCTCTTCACGCTCTACCATCTTTTTGGCCGCTTTAATCGTCGTCGCCAAACCATGTGACAATAGCTTGTTATAAGTAAATGGCTTGAATAACTCAAGTGCCATTTTCTTCGGTAGACCACACTGATGTAGACGTAGGGTTGGACCAACAACGATCACCGAACGACCAGAATAATCAACACGCTTACCTAGTAAGTTTTGACGGAAACGACCTTGCTTACCTTTGATCATATCAGCCAAAGATTTCAATGGACGCTTGTTACTACCCGTAATCGCACGACCGCGACGACCGTTATCAAGCAAGGCATCTACTGATTCTTGCAACATACGTTTTTCGTTACGTACGATGATATCAGGAGCGCTAAGCTCAAGCAGGCGCTTTAAACGGTTGTTACGGTTAATAACACGGCGATATAGATCGTTTAGATCTGATGTCGCAAAACGACCACCTTCTAGTGGTACTAGAGGACGTAAATCTGGTGGCAGTACTGGTAAGATGGTCATGACCATCCATTCAGGCTTGTTATTAGAATCACGGAATGCTTCTAATAATTTAAGACGCTTAGACATCTTTTTAAGCTTGGTTTCCGAACCAGTTTGCGGAATTGCTTCACGCAGCTCATCAATCTCGATGTCTAAATCGATATCTTTTAATAAGTCTTGAATGGCTTCTGCACCCATCTTGGCAACGAATTCATCACCAAACTCTTCAAGGGCTTTGTAATAATCTTCATCATCAAGCAATTGGTACTTCTCTAAAGAAGTCAGACCAGGTTCTGTGACGATATAGCTTTCAAAATATAGGACGCGTTCGATATCACGAAGCGTCATGTCTAGCAATAGACCGATGCGGCTTGGTAATGATTTTAAGAACCAAATATGCGCCACAGGACTGGCTAGGTCAATATGACCCATACGGTCACGACGGACTTTGGCAGTAGTGACTTCAACGCCACATTTTTCACAAATAACGCCTTGGAACTTACGGCGTTTGTATTTACCACATAAACATTCGAAATCTTTTACTGGACCAAAGATTTTGGCACAAAAAAGACCATCACGTTCAGGCTTGAACGTACGATAGTTAATCGTTTCAGGTTTTTTAACTTCACCATGTGACCATGATTTGATCACGTCAGGCGATGCTAAGGTAATTTGAATGCTATCAAACTCTTGGTTACCGTTGCCGGTAGGGCTTTGCATGATATCGAGTAAATCTTTCAAGTTGCTTCTCCGTTATCTTTATAATCATCTGCTAGCGTTGTCACTATTATGATGGCGGCGCGGCTACGATGAATGAAGGCAATGAATAGGGTTGAGACAAATCACTAAAAGCAGCAGCAATGAGCATACTGCCTTTAGTCGACAACTAAGTTAAACAACGGATTTAGTTGCTTTGTTTTAACTCAATATTGATACCCAGTGATTTGATTTCTTTGGTCAATACGTTAAACGATTCAGGCATACCTGGATCCATATATTGCTCACCATCGACGATGTTTTTGTACATACGCGTACGACCTTCAACGTCATCCGACTTTACCGTTAGCATCTCTTGCAAGGTATAAGTCGCGCCATAAGCTTCTAATGCCCAGACTTCCATCTCACCAAAGCGCTGACCACCAAACTGAGCTTTACCACCTAGCGGCTGCTGCGTGACTAGCGAGTACGAACCGGTCGAACGTGCATGCATTTTGTCATCGACCAAATGGTTCAGTTTCAGCATATACATGTAGCCGACTGTTACTTTACGGTCAAACTTCTGACCCGTACGACCATCATATAATGTTTGCTGACCATCACGATCCATACCAGCAAGCTCAAGTAAATCTTTAACTTGATGCTCATGAGCACCATCGAATACTGCCGTACCCATTGGCACACCAGCACGCAAGTTATCTGCTAGTGCCATGATGTCATCATCAGTCAAGCTATCAAGATCAACTTGTTCGCCGCCGACTTGGTTATAGATTTTGTCTAAAAACTCACGTAAGTCTTTGATTGCTGCTTGTGATTTAAGCATACCATCAATTTTCTCACCCAAGCCTTTTGCTGCCATACCCAAATGCGTCTCGAGTACCTGACCGATATTCATACGCGATGGGACACCAAGCGGATTCAACACAATATCAACCGTATTACCATGCTCATCATAAGGCATGTCTTCTACTGGCATAATGCGTGATACCACACCTTTGTTACCGTGGCGACCAGCCATTTTATCACCAGGCTGGATGCGACGCTTAACTGCTAGATATACTTTAACGATTTTTTGGACGCCATGTTGTAAGTCATCACCAGCAGTTAATTTGCGTTTTTTCTCAGCAAACTTCACATCGATATCTTTTTGCTTATCAACTAGGTACTCGGCGATTTGCGTTAGACGCTCAGAGATTTCTTCTTCAACTGGCTGAATATCAAGCAAGGTCTCAAGGCTCATATCTTTCATATCAGCCAATGCCATGACCGTACCAGCTTTTAGACCAGAACCACCACTCACTTTTTGACCATCTAAAAGATTACCAATACGACCACGAGCGGCTTCTTCAAAAATACGTAGCTCTTCTTTTAAATCTTTACGATAGCTATCAAGCTGTGATTTTTCAATCGCTCTTGCACGTGCATCTTTTTCAACGCCGTCACGGGTAAAGACCTGAACGTCAATAACCGTACCTTTGCTTGATGTTGGAACACGTAACGAGGTGTCTTTCACATCAGCCGCTTTTTCACCAAAGATAGCCCGGAGCAATTTCTCTTCTGGCGTTAGTTGCGTCTCACCTTTTGGCGTCACTTTACCAACTAAGATATCACCAGCGTCAACTTCAGCACCAATATAAACGATACCTGCTTCATCAAGACTTGATAGAGCCGCTTCACCAACGTTTGGAATATCAGCAGTAATCTCTTCAGTACCGAGCTTGGTATCACGCGCCACACAGGTCAATTCTTGAATATGAATCGTAGTAAAACGATCTTCTTTCACCACTTTCTCAGATAGCAAGATTGAATCTTCAAAGTTGTAACCATTCCACGGCATAAATGCGATGCGGATGTTCTGACCTAATGCCAACTCACCAAGATCCGTTGATGGACCATCAGCTAAGATATCGCCTACAGCAATTTCGTCGCCTTGGTTAACGATAATACGTTGGTTAATACAAGTATTTTGGTTAGAACGGGTATATTTAACTAAGTTATAAATATCAATACCAGCTTCACCAGCGATCATCTCTGCTTCGTTAACACGCACAACAACACGTGAGGCATCAACGTCTTCGATCACACCGCCACGCTTAGCAATGACACAAACACCAGAGTCACGCGCAACGTGACGCTCCATACCGGTACCGACTAACGGCTTATCAGCACGTAGCGTAGGAACAGCCTGACGTTGCATGTTCGAGCCCATTAGCGCTCGGTTAGCATCATCATGCTCTAGGAATGGAATAAGTCCTGCTGCAACCGATACTACCTGACTTGGCGACACATCCATATGCGTCACTTTTTCTGGCGGCATACGAACAAATTCGCCATAGCTACGTACGCTGACCATCTCATCAGATAACGCGCCATCGGCGGTTACTGGTGAATCAGCCTGTGCAATGACCGTACCTACTTCTTCAATCGCTGAGAGATACTCAATAACGTCCGTTACTTTACCGTCAACCACACGGCGATAAGGCGTTTCTAAGAAGCCAAAGCTGTTGGTCTTAGCAAAGGTCGCCAATGAGTTAATCAAACCAATGTTTGGACCTTCAGGAGTCTCAATCGGACATACGCGACCATAATGGGTATCATGTACGTCACGTACTTCAAAGCCTGCACGTTCACGGGTAAGACCACCGGGTCCTAATGCAGACACACGGCGTTTATGGGTGACTTCAGACAATGGATTGTTCTGATCCATAAACTGTGATAACTGGCTTGAACCAAAGAATTCTTTAACCGCAGCCGCAACAGGCTTTGAGTTAATTAAATCTTGTGGCGATAAGTTATCAGATTCTGCCGATGATAAACGCTCTTTAACAGCACGCTCAACACGTACTAGACCAACACGGAATTGGTTTTCTGCCATCTCGCCAACTGAACGAATACGGCGGTTACCTAAATGGTCAATGTCATCGACTTCGCCGCGACCATTACGAATCTCAATCAACTCTTTTAGGACGTTAACGATATCGGCATTGGTCAATACGCTACGTTCACGCTGAATATCAGCATCATCGCTATCTACAAAGTCTAAACCTAAACGACGGTTAAACTTCATACGACCGACATTCGATAAGTCATAACGATCTGCGTTAAAGAACATGCTGTCAAAAAGTTTCTCAGCAGTTTCAACCGTTGGTGGCTCACCTGGGCGCATGACTTTATAAATCTCAATCAAGGCTTCTTCACGGCTTGAGGTGCTATCAGCGCGTAGCGTATCGGCAATATAACTGCCTTGATCGATATCGTTAGTGAATAGAATGCTGAATTCTTTGATAGATTCACTGGCTTCAAACGCACTTAATTTAACCAATAATTCATGGTCAATCAACGTATTGGCTTTAGCAATGACTTCATCATTAACGATGATATCTTCGGCTAAAATACGCTCATATAAATATTCATCAGGAATAGAGATTTTCGTCATGCCCGCTTCTTCAAGCTGACGGATACGGCGGGCATTAATACGTTTGCCCTGCTCAACAACCACATCGCCTGCAGGTGTCACGATATCAAACTGTGCCATCTCGCCACGTAAACGATCAGCAACCAGATCAATCTCAAACTGCTCTTCGCCTTTGTAGACTTTTACTTTTTCAAAGAATAAATCTAAGATCTCAGAAGTGCTTAAGCCTAAAGCGCGTAGAATAATAGACGCTAATAGTTTACGACGGCGATCAATACGAGCAAAGACCAAGTCTTTCGCATCGAATTCAAAGTCTAACCACGAACCACGGTAAGGAATGATACGGGCGTTATAAAGCACCTTACCACTTGAGTGCGACTTACCTTTATCATGGTCAAAGAACACGCCAGGTGAACGATGCAGCTGAGAGACGATAACACGTTCCGTACCATTAATAATAAAGGTACCGTTAGCGGTCATTAGAGGCATTTCGCCCATATAAACGCTTTGCTCACGGATATCTTTAATAGCAGCTTTGCTGTCTTTATCTTTGCTATCTTTGTCTTTAATGATTAGACGAATTTTAACGCGCATAGGAGCCGCAAACGTTGAACCACGTAAGATACACTCACGCTCATCAAATTCAGGCGTACCTAAATAATATTCAACGAATTGTAGCTCTGCATTACCAGAGTGACTCTCAATTGGAAAAATAGAAGAGTATGCAGCTTGCAAACCAGTATTCTCACGAGCTTTTGGCTTTTTATGCTCTTGCAAAAATTGCTCATAAGAATCTACTTGAATAGACAGTAAATAGGGAATGTCCATCACAGTAGGCAATTCAGCAAAACTTTTGCGAATACGCTTTTTTTCAGTATAAGAATATGCCATCGAGAGTCCTTACAGTAAACGTGGAAACAAATTAAAAGCGCGGTCAGCGGGCATAAATACTATGCAAACTAAGCGGCGTAAACGATAATATAAAACGGGTGTTCTTTTTACAGGTAATCTTTTTAAAGCAACATTGCTTTTTTAAAGCGTTAAATCAATATATCAATTACTACTTTAACACTCAGTGCTTGCTTGGTACTCTTCACAAAATCTTGCTATCATCATCTTAGTCAGCCTATATGACCACTTAAGACGTAAAATTCAATATTATAGTGTTTGTAATATGTCACCTATACCACCTAAACTACAAATCATCAAAACCGACATCGTCGTTGATATCTACCGTCTAACAGTCTCTATACTGACAGTAAAACATATTAAATGGGTCGTTCAAAAATTTTCAGATTAGTGGTAATTTGAATAACTATAAATTTAGATAACTATAAACTCTAAGAGTAATAACGTTCAGAATCAGTGTAAAATATAGTGTTAATAGAAAAGCATGCAGACACAAAAAAATGCCAAACATCTATGGACGTTTAGCCTATATTAACTGATTTCAATAATAAATAAGTATGCTTGCATGTATATCGTCTGTCCTTTTGATGGGTATCCACCGCGTTGTTGCATACGTATGTTGGCAGACACAAAAGGTCAAGCTACGAATTATAATAAAAAAAAGCCAGTAATGCAAGGCATTACCAGCTTTTTTTGTACAACACTAAGATAAGCGAGGCTTATTTTAGTTCAACAGTTGCACCAGCTTCTTCAAGTTTCTTTTTCAACTCTTCAGCTTCAGCTTTGTTTACGCCTTCTTTGATTGAAGCTGGAGCGCTTTCAACCAAATCTTTCGCTTCTTTCAAGCCAAGACCAGTAGCTTCACGTACGGCTTTAATAACGCCAACTTTCTTCTCGCCAAAGCTGGCAAGAACTACGTCAAACTCTGATTGCTCTTCAGCAGCAGCAGCAGGACCAGCAGCAGCAGGTGCAGCAGCAGCAACAGCAGCGGTTACGCCAAACTTTTCTTCCATAGCGCTGATTAATTCAACGATATCCATTACTGACATTTCAGCAATTGCGTTTAACACGTCATCTTTAGATAGTGCCATGAGAACTCTCCGTTATCTGATAAAAATTAATTGATTTTAAAATCGCTTGGATTGCTTACCAAATTTTCAAATAGTGTTGGCAATAAAGTGCAATCGGCGATGTCAAAGTTACGTTAAAACAAGCAGTTATGCTGCTTCTTTTGCGTCTTTGATTGCTGCTACCGTGCGAACAAGCTTACTAGGAACAGCGTTCATAGTTTGAACAAGCTTGGTAACTGGTGCATTCATAGTAGCCATCAAGATAGAGAGTGCTTCGTCGCGAGTTGGTAGCTTCGATACGCGCTCTAGCTCTTCTGGACCATAAACAACACCACCAACTGATACCAATTTGGTCTCTAAAGCTTTGTGATCTTTGCTGAAGTCAAAAATGACTCGAGCAGCAGATCCCAAATCTTCCATAGAGAAAGCCAAAAGTAATGGACCAGTCATACGGTCTGACATGCTCTCAAACTTAGTGCCTGCAAACGCACGTTTTGCTAGGGTATTTTTTACCACTTTCAAAACGACGCCTTTTTCACGGGCTTGTTCGCGTAGCTTAGTAAGCTTTGCAACACCAATACCATGATATTCGGCAGCTACTGCTGAGTAAGCATTAGCAGCAACTTCAGACACTTCAGCCACAACTTGTTGTTTTTGCTCTAGCGTTAATGCCATAAGTTGACTCCTTTAATCTTATCAATCAGCTGAATGTTTAATGAATTAAAAACCTGAATCTTTAACAGTTAAAACATCCGCTTAGACTGACTTGATACGACACGTTATTCATAAATTCTATAAAAATAAAATTTACTCATAACGACTGATTACGGCACCGTTATCAGAATGACATCAAGTGATAGCCTAGTGCTTATATTAATTACTAATAAAAGTGCTACTCTATCGGCTCTTATCAACAACTGGGTGGGCCACCGTCTGCGTAGGACAATTAAGATTTTCATCTGTCATCGATTAACAACAGCAGCTTATGATAATTAACATCAACTCAGAAGAGTTATTTGCAATCACCTTAAACCGCTCTCTACCTACGGTCTTAGACAGCATAGCGTTTGCTACGCTGACCTAATTCTTTAAAATATGTTTGCTACCTTTATTTGAAATCGTCAAATAAAGGCAACTGTTTAATTATTTCGCTGTGCGATATGGAACTGGATCAATACTTAGACCAGGGCCCATGGTGCTAGACAAGGTAATTTTCTTGATGAAAGTACCTTTAGAATTAGCAGGCTTAGCACGTCTTAAATCTGCAATCAGTGCTTCAGCATTCTGTATTACTTGCTCAGCAGTAAAACCAACTTGACCGATAGTCGTGTGGATAATACCTGCTTTGTCTACACGGTACTGTGCTTGACCCGCTTTAGCGTTAAGAACTGCTTCAGCAACGTTAGGCGTAACTGTACCAACTTTAGGGTTAGGCATTAGACCACGTGGACCTAGGATAGTACCTAGTTGACCAACAACACGCATGGCATCAGGAGCAGCAATCACGATATCAAAGTCCATGTTACCGGCTTTGATTGATTCTGCTAGGTCTTCAAAACCAACGATATCAGCACCAGCTTCTTTAGCGGCTTCAGCAGCAGCGCCTTGAGCGAATACAGCAACGCGTTTGGTTTTACCAGTACCTGCAGGTAAGTTAGTTGCACCACGAACCACTTGATCAGATTTACGTGGGTCAACGCCCAAGTTTACTGCGATATCAATAGACTCTTTGAATTTAAGAGGTGGTAAATCGTTTAGGATTTGAACCGCTTCTTCAATCGTGTATTGTTTTTCGTGCTCAATACGGCTATTGATTTCTTTTTGACGTTTGGTTAGCTTAGACATTATACACCCTCCACGGTAATACCCATTGAACGGGCGGTGCCAGCAACAGTACGAACTGCAGCATCAAGATCAGCAGCAGTTAGATCAGCGTCTTTAGTTTTGACGATTTCTTCTAATTGCTCACGCGTCACTTTACCGACTTTAGCGGTGTTTGGCGTACCAGAACCTTTAGCAATGCCAGCAGCCTTACGTAATAGATACGCAGCTGGTGGTGACTTCATGATGAAGGTAAAAGATTTATCGCTGTATACAGTGATCTCAGTAGGAATCGGTAGACCCGGCTCTTGATTTGAGGTCGCAGCGTTAAATTCTTTACAGAACGCCATGATGTTCACGCCTTTTTGACCCAATGCTGGACCAATCGGTGGTGAAGGATTTGCTTTACCTGCAGGGACTTGTAGTTTGATGTAACCATCAATCTTCTTAGCCATGATTCTCTCCTAAATGGGTAATAGCGCCAAATCAATGTTGTATATATATATACGCAATTGACTAACAGCTCCCCGGTTAATGAATTTTTTACTACTTTAGTCTAGCTTCTCAACTTTACTAAATTCAAGCTCGACCTGAGTGGGTCGATTAAATACGTTTACGGTCAAATGTAGTTTAGACTTCTCATAATCTACTTTTTCCACCAACCCTTTAAAGTCAGTAAATGGACCATCGATAACCAACAACTCTTCGCCCGGCTCAAATAGAGTCTTAGGACGTGGGTCAGCCTCAGTCTGATTAAGACGATTTAATATACGCTCAGCCTCTATTTCGGTAATCGGCGCAGGCGTCTCTGGCGTACCGCCAACGAAACCCATAATACGTGGACAATCTTTTACGATATGCCAAGTATTGTCGTTCATTTCCATCTGGATCAATACGTAACCTGGAAAAAACTTACGCTCGCTCTTACGCTTTTTGCCGTCTTTCATTTCGACGACTTCTTCAGTAGGCACCAACACATCGCCAAAAAACTCAGCGAATTCACTACGATTAATACGATCAGTTAATGAACGCTGTACTTGCTTTTCATATCCTGAAAATGCTTGGACAATATACCAACGCATATCACGCTCCTGATCATTATAAGTAAGTCGTTAGCCATAAATGCTAAATTAATAATCGCTAATACGCGCCATTAACCAATAAATACGCCAACGAACCAAGTAAAAAAGTTATCTAGCAGCCAAACAAGAAAACCGACAACCGCAATCATGACAATCGTTTGCCATGTATACTGAAAGGTCTCGTCTTTGCCTGGCCATGTCACACGGCGAAGCTCAACAGAGGCATCTTTTAATAAAATCTTAAAAGCACGACCTTGATGAGTAAGCGCCAAACTGACGAACGCTAAAACAATAAGGGCAACGATAATCGCAATACGTACCCAAAGGTCGTTGGCAGGTTGCCAATAGCCGGGTAAATATTGATTGACTAGCGTCGCACTGATTAAAACTACTGCGGCAAATAACCACAAGATCACATCTTTTACTGAACCTGTCTTAGCAACTTCAACAGCAGAGGTATTGCTCGCTGAGATGTGCTTATCTTTAGACAGCATTCCACCAGCAATTGCCTTGGCATCAGATAACTTAGTATCGAGGTTATCCTGATTATTGCTCATAAAGAACTCACTTCAGAGATGGTGGGGTATGACAAAGATGTGATAAGAAGATGGCAGGCGATGTAGGACTCGAACCTACAACCCTCGGTTTTGGAGACCGATGCTCTACCAATTGAGCCAATCGCCTATGGGTGTTAAGGCTGATAATTATACAAGATTTTAATAAGAATGCAAGTTTTAAGACGACATTTTATCCAGCTAATGTAAATAATAGCTTTTTAAAGATAAAAAGCTAGAATGGTTTGGATAAAATTACAAGTAAAAGCAAGATCCAGAAAAGATTTCCTCACTTTAGATGTTCAAATTTTGGCCTTTAAAATAGCTATGCTGTTTTCATAACTATTGATTTCATAAGTGCTACTACAATAGACTAAACAA
>NZ_CBCPJH010000022.1:0-59442 GCF_965118485.1 Psychrobacter glacincola
ATCAAGTAGATATAGTAATAGAGCAAATAGTAATACATCAGATTATGGGTTCATTGATGGATATATCGAAAGTTTAACGAATTACGTATACAGGAAGGGCTGGAATCAAAAGAGTGTATTTGGAAAACTGCTAACTTTGATATTACTACCTTTTGCAATTTGTATCTCTGCTATTCAGGTTGCTTTCACAATTTTAAGATGGCTATTGATTGCTGCGGTAGTACTTGTAGTTCTATATGTGTTTTATATAGGAATTTTCAGTTAGTTTCACCATTTTTTAAGTATTATCACTACAATGGAAAAATGTACGGACAGTTCGATGTATAAAGATGGTCATTCAAGATTTAAAAATATACAATCATAGGGCTGAACTGTTAACATAAGTTTATTAAATAGGGGAGCTGATTTGTCATTTAAAGTTGTTCAGGTTTTTGGATAATTACTACTTTAATTGATATAAATCCAATCATAAAGGATCAACAAAAACTAATTTTATTTAATAAAGGGGTTGATAATGGAAAATGTAACTAACTTAGATAATGAAAAGTGGATGAAAGAGATCTGGGATTGGGCAGATGAAGCTCATATTGACGAAGAGATTATACCTAGGCAAGCAAAAAAATTGATTCAACTGAAAGAGTTAGATCTTAGTAACAATAGTGAAATAAAAAATATACCTGAGAGTATTGGTAATCTTGAAAATTTAAAAGTTTTTATTTTAAAAGGAAGCAAAGTAAAAAAATTGCCAGATAGTATTAGTAAATTATCTAGATTGATAGCTTTAGATATTGATGATAATTTCAGCTTAATAGAAATATCTGAAAGTATTGGAAGTCTCAAGAGTTTAGAAAGCTTGAGTTTAAGAAATGGGAATATTAAAAGATTGCCAGACAGTATTGGTCAGCTTTCGAGTTTGAAGACTCTGAATATTGAATGTAATTATATAATAGGAGGTGATATAAATATTATCCCTAAGAGTATTGGTCAACTTTCAAAACTAACGACATTAAATATTAAAAATAACCAAAATTTAACAAGTATTCCCTCTGATATTGGTTCTTTAAAAAAACTCAAAAGTCTTGATTTATCTGAGAATGAACTATTAATGTTACCAGAGAGTATAGGTGATTTATTAAACTTAGTAACTTTAAATATCGAATTGAATAAAATTACTAAACTTCCTGAGAGTATAGGACAGTTATCTAATTTAACAATCCTAAATATCAAAAATAATGAAATTAGTGCACTACCTGAAAGTGTTGGAAATCTAAACAAGGTTAAAACCTTCTATTTAGGCAATAATAAATTTGAAAACCTACCTGAGAGTCTTACAAATTTAATTGCACTAGAAGAATTTAGTTTAAAAGATAATCCTCTTAATAAGCTTTCAAGCACTCTTATCAAGTTTCTTCAAAGTCTAGATTATTACGTCTATGGTCTTGATGAATTAAATTCTTCAATTTCAAATGTATCTAATGAGAATGATACTTCAACATTTCTTCAGGTTAATGGTTATGGGGTAGAGACCTTTGCTGGTACTGTAGAGGCTGCGACCTATCAATACTTTGAAGATAATGATATTGATCTTGAAGGCTATAGCAATGATGTTCAGTGGGGTGATGGTGACTGCCAAGTTCCAGAGGAGCATAACTTTGGTGGGGGCGGATTATATGAAGTTGATAATCTATGGCATGTCAGCGGCGCTTATTTAACAGAAGATAATCAAATTGAGTTAATGAACAGTTCTGAAGACATACTTTGGAGCTCGAACTGTGATATTAAATCGCTTGAATCGCAGGGTATTAAATTGATTTGCGTTTCTAGTCAGGAGGATGTTTTTGATAGTTTAGATTTAAAAACAGTTGTCATGATTGGCAGATCGTTCCAACAAGGTTGTACTTTTGAGACTCAGCTTGAGGATATCGAGGATTTTGATCCAAATAACCTGACTATCTATTATCATGAAGATGAAAGCGGAAGTATTATAAAAAAAATTAAATACAATGATACTGAGCTTGAAAACGGCAATAGTAGTACTTCTGGCTCAGGATCTGAATATTCTTGGGAAGTCATTGGATAGTAGGGTATTTAATATTTTTTAGAACGAAGTCCTATCAAAATATTTATAGTGCGCTTAGTAAAATCCTAAATTTCGCTGAGCGCATTTTTAAATATCATGAATCTTTAGAAACATTATCTCTCACCAATAAAGTGTTTTTTAACATATTAAGCTCTCAAAATATCAAGCAACGATCAGTATTATTTTTAAGTATTAACCAAAAATTATTACTCATCAATTTAGGTTTTTACACTCTATAGTTTAAGTAATTATCAAATACTATAATCAGAAAATACAACATTAACAGGGTTTTACAATGACTGAAAATTTTGAAGCAATAGATGTAAATTCTTATTGGTTTGTTGGTGCTGCATATGATGGAGTAGACCAAACCTCTCGATTTGTTGAAACAGGTATCTGGGAGATTAATCCTGAGGCTAACCAGATTGATTCAGTAAATTTTATTAAGGCTGGCGATAGAATTGCTATCAAATCAACGTACACTAGAAAAAACGAACTACCCTTCGATAATCGAGGACACACGGTTTCTGTGATGTTAATTAAGGCTATCGGCACCGTTATAGAGAATGTAGGTAATGGTAACTCTTTAAAAGTAGATTGGGACAACAGCTTTACTCCTAAGGAATGGTATTTTTTCACTAGTCGAAATACAGTTTGGAGAGTCATTCCTGAGACTGCGTTAAGAGTTAATTTGATTGATTTTGCATTTGACGGTAAAGCTCAAGATATAAATATGTTCCGTAATAATCCTTATTGGCTTGAAAGATTTGGCGATTCACTTTCAGAGCATTCCGCTTTTGAGTGGACAACTTTCTATGAAGAAATGGCATCTAAGCTTCTTGCCTTTCGCTATCGCCGTGACGAGCTTGTCGCTGGTATTCATAAAATATCTGAAACAAGTGATGTCATGTCTATTCTTAATGACCAATACGAAGAGGGTGTCGAAGGAGGATTATTAAAAGATATATGTCCTTTTACAGTCATGGCTATTTTTAATCGTGGAATCACCGATGATAATCGTAAAATTATCGCTAAAGCATTGGCCGAACTACTTGATATAACAGAGCCTGTTCCTGAATCTTTTAATGGCATCCCTATAGTTAACAATCAAAGAACCTGGTTTTTTGGTTATCACTACAAGCGCCATGCAGATGATATAGATATTTTATGGGAAGTCTTTGCCCGTGCTATTGCATTTGCCGATTTAGAAGATGAAGGTGAGAGTGAAGAGGCTAAGTCTCAATTCGTTTCCTCCTATGACAGCGCTACTAACTGTTACGGCATAGGCTGGAATTTGACTATGGGTCTGTATTGGATTAGACCGTGGAGCTTCTTGACCCTTGATGGACAGTCTCAAGAATACATCAATAAAAAGCTTAATATAGAAATTAATAAAAACGGTCCAAAAGCACGTTGTGATGCTAATGATTATTTAGAGTTGTTAGAGAGTCTTGAAACCAGGTTTTTAGAAGAAACTTATCCAGTGCACTCCTTTCCTGAACTCTCGCTCGCAGCATACCAATATAAACCAAGTGACTTGAAAGATTTATCTAACAGAACTTGGAAAGAGATTGTTTTTTCACAACTGCAACAGCTTTGCCATGATAAGGATTCTTTTGAATTTACAGATAATGAGTTTTTGGAAAGATTTACTAGCGCTCTTGCAGAAAGATTCCCAAAGAGAAGCGATGTTAAAGGAACGGTTAAATTCTTACTAAGAGAGCTAGCGAGTGATGGAAAGTTAGAGCTGATTAGTAAAGGTAGGTATCGCTTGCTCAACGAAGATACGGTTAGTAATTTTGATACACAATTACCTTTTGAGATGGATGCTCAAGCGATGTTAGAAACTTATTCTATTGATGATATTATATCTGATGGGTGTTTTTTGCCTAAAGCTAAGATTGAGGTGATACTTAAACGTCTTCGAGCTAAGAAAAATCTAATACTACAAGGGCCTCCCGGTACTGGTAAAACTTGGTTGGCTAAAAGATTAGCCTTTGCTTTAATGGGTCAGCGTGGCGATAGCAAAATACGAGCCGTGCAGTTTCATCCTAATTTGTCTTATGAAGATTTTATTAGAGGTTGGCGTCCATCAGGTGAGGGCAAGCTGACATTGGTAGACGGTCCTTTTATGGAAATGATCAAAGCCGCTATTGATGATCCTGAATCAAAGTACGTTATCGTCATTGAAGAGATTAACCGAGGGAACCCTGCTCAAGTATTTGGTGAGATGCTGACGTTACTTGAAACTGATAAAAGAACGCCAGATGAGGCGTTAGAGCTATCTTATAGGAAGTTCGATGGTGAACGTGTTTATATTCCCAGTAATTTATATGTCATAGGCACAATGAATATAGCTGACCGCTCGCTGGCCTTGGTTGATCTTGCACTACGTCGTCGTTTTGCTTTTATTGATCTTGAGCCAACATTAGGTAAGCCATGGCATGATTGGGTTCAATCCAAAAATGGCATTGATTCAACAATTCTAAATGGAATTGACAGTCGCATTAGAGCTCTAAATGAGGAGATTTCTACAGATAGCAGTCTTGGTGCTCAGTTTCAAATAGGCCATAGCTATGTCACGCCAGCCGTTGGGATGACTATAACGAATGCTAAGGAATGGTTTAGTGAGGTGGTACAGACGGAGATTGGTCCTTTACTTGATGAGTACTGGTTCGATGATCTTGAGAAATCTCAAAAAGCACAGAAACGCCTGATTGAAGGTCTGTAAGTCTATGTCTATTGAAGTAGATCATCTGTCTGAATCTTATGATGAGATCAAGTTTGTAGGTGAAATACCGGTACGCAATCTTTGGCTGCTTATGCTCTATGCCTCGGATATGTATAGAGAGTTTGAAGCCGCTAAGATCTCAGTTGAAAATAACCCTGATGACATTCCAGATTTAATTGCAGAAATACTGTGTCGACGAGTTGAGCATCGTATTCAGCGAAACTTAAGTTACAGTTATCAGTCTCGTGATGCTGTGCTCAATCGTGTCCGGGGTAGAATAGACCTGCTTAGTACCGAGAGAAATAGATTGCTTGATCGTGGTAAAGTTGCTTGTCATTTTGATGAGTTAACCCTTGATACCTCGCGTAATAGATATGTCCGTGCTGCCTTAGAGAGTATTTCTAAGATTGTAAAAAATAAGGATTTAGCTCATAGGTGTCGATCACTAGATGTGCGCTTGAGGCGCATGGGTGTCAGTCAGACACGTCCAAGTCGCAGTCAAGTCTCAGTAGATCGTTTTGGAAGGCATGATTCCGAAGATCAACCTATGGTTACAGCCGCTCATCTAGCTTTTAATCTTGCGCTACCGACTGAGCTTGAAGGTAAAAAGCAATTAAACTCGCCAGAGAGAGATAACTTACCCTGGCTTCGTAAGCTTTTTGAAAAAGGGGTTGCTGGATTTTATGACACGGTCTTGCCAAAGCAAAATTATCGAATAAGCGCTGGCAAGACCCTAAAATGGCAAATAGAGGATAAGAGCTTAGGCATTGATAAGATACTTCCTAACATGAGAACAGATATCTTAATAGATGATGTGGAATTAGGACATCGCTTAGTCATTGATACTAAGTTCAATGCTGTCGTAATCAACGGTTGGTTTAGAGATGAAACCTTACGCAGTGGTTATCTATATCAGATGTACGCCTACTTAAGATCGCAAGAGGGTAGTGAGGATCCACTCAATGAAAATGCTTCAGGCCTACTACTTCATCCTTCCGTAGGTAAAAAAATTGATGAGTATATCGTTATACAAAATCATAGAATTCAGTTCGCTACTGTCGATCTAGCAGCGACTGCGATTGAGATTCGAGGGCAGCTATTGCAAGTTATCGGTGTTTAGCAAAATTAGATTATAATTTTGATCTCGCCATAGCTGAAAAATTTACAGTATTTTGAGTTGTTGCCTTTTGGATCAAGTAAATTTGAGGCTAGGTTGATTGAAGGTGAGTATAAATTGACGATAACTGATATGAAAATTTGCGGGTAAACATGAGTGAGTCAATGGAACTGTTAAGGTTGTTTGAATCAGATGGCCGAATGAATAAATTCCAAAATTTATTTAAACAGCTCATCCATGTTCTGTCAGAAGAAAATATTAAGTATGTGATTATTGGCACAGTGGCATACTCAGAGTATGGACCTCCTCGTGCGACCACCAACATTAATTTCATAGTTTCTGAAAGTGACTGCTATAAACTTGAAAGCGTCCTTAAAGAACATGAGATTAATTTTATATGGAATGCCTACCAACAGCTCATCATTGCTGTCAAAGACGATAATGATGAGACTAAAAAATATCCTCTTGCACTTTCATTCCAATGCGCCCCTAAAGGTCTTACATTTAGTCAGCCTATACCTAAAGAGATATTTTGTGTGGCTGATGCACCTGTTGCCGACCCTGAAGCATTAGTGGCTTTATGGTGTCTGGCAGTGAGTAATGGTTATTCTAAATCTTATTATGATGCCCAAATGATGATTAAGCTACAGCTAGCAGACGTTGATAGATGCGTTGCTGTGATTGAAAATCTTCATGAAAGCAATGCCAATAAAGTATTGCGTTCAATTCTCACAGGCAAAGCAATGTATGTCGATACAATAGATATGGATGAAACGCTTATTATACCGTCTGATCTAATCCAGACTCATGAAGACATTGAGTTGGCTAAAGCTCATCGTTATCAAGCGGCGCAAGAGCGTCGGCGTCAATTGTATGAGGGGATGCAACAGATAAAATAACGGGACGGTTTTCGTTTTTATTATACTGAGGTTATAAGCCGGCGAAATGAGCGAATAATAAAAGCGCTAGCTTGATGGTAGGCATATTAAGCAGACTGCTCTAAAGCATTCTCACAAGCCTGAGCTAAATAAAGATCAACCGTATCTTGTTTCAGTAGCCATTTCAGATAGCCCGCACCCTCAGAACTAGCGGCTAATTCTGCAATAGCCTCACCTTTATGCTTGCCAAAACTTAAGTGCGTCGGTATACGCGCCATTTCACTAAATTCATATAAGCTCTCCACATCATTTATCGTATGACCTTGGCTGTTGGCTAAATCAATCAAACTACCAAGCACCAGCTCAGTGAAGTAAATATCAGCAATAGCAGCATGAGCATCTCTTGCTTGAGCACGCGCTATATCTCTGTGAAAGTGATAGAGGAGGGATACTAGCTTATGGCTTTCAAGCGTCGGAAGCAGGAAGTTAGCCATCGCATTGGTACATATCAGATTAGGGGTATGGGTCACGCCAGCGTTTTTAAGAACTGCCATATCAAAATCAATATTGTGACCAATCAAGTACGCAACACTGCTAGGTAGTCTAAAATCTGTGTGAGGTAGCTCATCCGCCACATCCTCATCACAGATATGTGATATCGCCATAGAGCCCAAGCTGATCTCTTTTAGAGGGTTAAAGCGTTTCGCTCTTGGTGCTTGCAACACAGTCACCTCACCATTAATGATATCAACGATAGAGTAGGCGGCCTCAGTCATGTGCGGTTCAACAAGCCCTGTAGTTTCGGTGTCGAGTATGTATGTGGTCATAATTGGCCTTGATAGATATGAGGAGCTTAGCAGTCTGCTATAGGTGGTTCTATTATATCAGTCTATCAATTGATTAAAAGCTCTATACAAAATGAGGACACGCCCTAATCATAAATGACATTCTATATATGTCGTAAATATCTGCTTAAACACACTATACCCAACTATATCTTAGACTTTTAGTTTAATGCTTCTTTCGGGAAGTAAAGGGACAAATCCGCCATAATCCACATCTGTATGGATTGTCATTATAATTACTTCCAACAATAAAACCGCTCAGCGTTAGAAATTCTTGTAAAAAACCATAACAAAACTGCTTAGTCCTTAACTTGAAGGACTAAGCAGTTCGATAGTATTTGAACCTCTATCGACGCCTGATGATATCAATCAAGAGTTAATGTGGTTAAGCATTACTTTTCAAATACTCTAACATGGTGTTTGCATCTGATACTTCAAACGGGTCTGTTGGGCAGTTGTCGCCAAAATCAGGTTCCTTAAACACTTTTTCGATGGCTTTATTATCGACATACATCGAATAACGCCATGAGCGCATACCAAAGCCAAGATTACTCTTATCAACCAGCATGCCCATTTTACGAGTGAACTCACCATTGCCATCAGGAAGCAAGAAAACATTTTCACGGTTTTGCTTTAAACCCCATTGGTACATGACGAAGGCATCATTGACAGAAATGCAAACTATCTCATCTACGCCTAACGCCTTAAACTCATGGTAAAGCGCTTCATAACGAGGTAGATGGCTGGTCGAACAAGTTGGCGTAAAGGCACCTGGTAGTGAGAACACAACCACTTTTTTATTGGCAAATAACTCATCTGTATTTAGGTCATGCCATTTGAATGGATTGTCTCCTCCGATAGATTCATCACGGACACGAGTCTTGAAAGTCACATCAGGTACATGGGTAATCATTATTTACTCCGATTTAGATTATTGTCTTTTTGTTTTCGAAATGCTTCATTTATATACTAATAGTTATAGCAGGCCATAAGCAAATCTTTAAGCTTATATATACTATATAAGATATCAAAATATATGAGATTTTTTTAGACCTTACAAGCTAAGCTAGCTGCTTTGGCCTTCTCGTAAACTACGCTTCCTTCAAAGCCCAGTCCTGTGAACTTATCAAGATATCTTTGAGTACCTTCAAGTAAAGGCTCTTTTCAGTTAGTATCATTTAGAGGGATTGATATTAGTAGTAACTTGTTTCAATTACGACGACTTCATATAACAATCAGTATTTTCTGGGTGGACTATTCTAAAAAGAGAGTTGCAAGCCAAGGCCATTCACATTCACAGGTAATAGCATCGCAATACCCATTCCAAGAAAAGTCACGGTGAATTCGTGCATACTTTTTTAGTGAAATCTTGCAAAGCTTTGACCTAGAAAATATATTTATAGGTTGTCAGCTATACTGGTCTTCATAATAAATATATATGCGTACCATTATCACTGCCTCTCTAAATAATCGTCCTTTAGAAGAGAATGTTTTTAAAGCACAAGCTTGTCTGATTACCTTTCAAGGCAATCTCATTAATAACGTGCAACAAATAGCTGTATTTATTGGCTACCCAAAGATGCGACACAATAGCGGTGTCTGACACGCGATCATAATCTGTTAAACGAAATTATTGATCAGAAGACACAGGAGCAGGGTCGCTACGCAGAGCTTTCTGACTATAACCGAGAAGGGATAGCGGGTAGTCTATATAGTATTACTGAATGCTTTGCCTTGACCACTGATAACAGTTACTTAAGCAGTGAAGCACCAGAGAGCATCTCTCGAAAGATTGAGGTTAGTAGTGGCGACTCTCTCTTGGTTTGTACAGATGGTATTCACGATTTAGTGCCGAGTCACGAATGACAAACTGTCAGAGGATACGGATTTACAGAGTTGGTTAATCACTCTTAAAGCTCAAGTTTATGATTCAGATGGTAAGGCTTATGATAATGGCACAGCCATTTTGCTTCGCTTTGATTAAATATTTATTTCAGTAATGAAGCTATAAACTTACTACCTAATAGAGAAGCCAATATGCCCACACATCCAATCGCCAGCTATACAAAGTCAGCACGTCTATTTGCTTTATATCAATGTCTGCCTAGAGGTGAGTCTGATGCTGTGTCACTGACAGAGTTGATGATTGGTTATGGTGATAATCCAGACAATTATACTAATGAGCGTAAAAATTTAGAGAACGATCTGATTGGCTTAAATCAAATCTTTAACGATATTTTTTATAGTGATGCCTTAATCCGAGTACCGAGATGGGGGCAAAACATCAGCGGACAAACAGCACGATTTTATATTGAACCGAGCTTTAGTATCGACGTTCTTAACGAGCAAACAGTATTTTTTTGGGAGATGCTCGATAAATATACGGCAAACTATTTACCAGTGTCTTTTAAACAAGGTATCACAGCTAAGCTCACCCAACTACGTCGACAGGATAAGGAGAGTTTCCATCAAAGTGAGCTTGGGCAATGGCAAAATCATCTCATCACCTTGCCTAGTATTGTGCAAGCACCAAAGCTTGATAATGACGTGCTTGGCAGTATTCACCAAGCTTTGCTACAAAATCACCAACTACGGATAATCTATCAAAAGAAATGGGCAGGAGAGTCAGCTGTAAGAGTGGTATATCCCAAAGGGCTGATCTTCATCGACAATATGGTTTATCTCACAGGCTTTGATCCTACTGATGATCATATCAATGATGAGGTGCTCCTAGAAGCGCATCGCAATTTTGCCGTCAATCGTATTACCGAGGCAGTAGTCATAGATAAGCCGATACCTGACTGGGTAGGGAGAGATGCTTTTTCATTAGAGTGTTTGCTTAAACTGGGTAGGTTAGAGCCGACTGATAATATCCAGATCAAACTGGTTTTAAAGGTACAAAGATATGCCTGTCAGCATTTATACGAGCGTCCATTATCGATAGATCAGAAGATCACTATTATTGATGACACTTGGAATCAAGTCAGTGCCACGGTTGCTAATACGCTTCGTCTGCAAGATTGGTTGGTAAGTATGTCGCAGTTGTCTGTTGTCATTGAACCACTAGTGCTAAAAACCATAATTCTAGAGCGCTTACATAGTGCGTTAGAGCTGTATGAGGATTAGTAAGATAAGAAGTATTCAACTCCTAATAAATTATAAGGAAATACAAACATGAGTGCAGTTCAAACCTTAATAAATGAAGTAAGCCAAAAAATCCATGCTTTAGAGATCGCGCAAGCATTATACAGTCGTCAGCTCTCGCCAGACTTCAATACCTTTGATTATATCAATACCGATGAATTAGGGCTTAGTCGTATTTTAGCGTTTTTACTTGATCCACAAGGTAATCACGCTCAACAGGAAACCTTTTTAAAGTTATTTATCGAGCATTGTTTACCCGATATGTATGAAGTTTCAGAAAGACAGATTTTTCTTAATAACATCGAAAAAACGGAAGTTTTCCTTGAGGAAGTTACTGGGAAAAGTAACAGCCTACGTCGAATGGATATCTATTTAAGATGTATAGTAGGTAATGATAGCTACGGCATTTGTATTGAGAATAAACCTTATGCGGTAGACCAACCTAATCAACTGATTGATTATTATAATGAACTTATAGCAAAAGGTCATACTGACCCTCAAATTGTTTATCTAAGTGAATATAACGATACGCCAAATCCGGCAAGTGTCGATACAGAGACATTAAAATGCTGGATAGATAAGAAGCAATATAGCCATCTTCGTTTCAGCGATCTCACGGGTTGGCTTAAAGCCTGCCAAGTTGAATGCCAAAATCATAGCGTTAGTGAGTTCCTCACACAGTTAATCAAGTTTATTCAAAAGCAATTTATGGGGATTGAAGATATGAGTGAAAGCAATGCAGTTTTAGATATTATTAAAAGAAATGGAGCTACTATTGATGCCAGCATTAAGGTATCTAACACTATAAATCGAATGAAGAAAGAGCTAATAACAAAGCTGAAAATAGATTTGTTAGCAAAATGCAAAACAACTGATTATAAGTTGGATATTAATGATTTTGGTGAAGGTAAGAATTATGAACAAATAAATTTCATAATTCCAAGCTACGATGCTGGGTATATTTGTTTTGAGTTTCAGGGTGAAAATTTTGATCGTCCGTGTCTAGGTATTAAACTCTGGTCAATCGAGGAAGCAAAAAATAATTTGCATACAGAAAAAATGAAAACGACGCTAAATACAGCACTAGCCGACAAAAAGATTTGGAGTTCACCACTTTGGCCAGCAGGTTATTACTTTTATCCACAGGACTGGAAAGGATCAAGTGAAGCATGGCTGATGATAAATGAAGACACAATGGCAGATAAAATTCTAGAAGAAATGGATATCGTTTTTAACACTTTGAAAGCCAATGATTGTTTTACGAAATATTAGTTTGAAAAATCTAGTTTTAAGACGCTTTACTTAACGACTACGCCCTGACTCAACTCAAAAAAGGAATTCAAAAAATGACCAAGATTAACAATATATCAGATACTACTACTGCAAAACCATGGATGTCAGAGCTTTGGACATGGGCCGATGAGTATGGGATTTCTGAAAAGGATTTACCACGTAACGAAGCGCATTTACTGGCGATAACAGAATTGGAGATTTGCTCTGATCAGATTACTGAGTTGCCTGAAGGTATCGGTTTCTTGCACAATTTAACTCACTTGACATTAAAATGCGAAGTGCTTGAGCGTTTGCCAGAGTCTATAGGGCAGTTAAGCCAGTTAGAGAGATTGAGGATTACTAGTGATAAAGTTAAGCAACTTCCTGAGAGCTTCGCTAGGCCAATCAGTTTGAGTTCGCTAAATATTCCTACTCACTTAAGCAATCAGCTACCCACGACTCTTATGGATAAGTATCGTAATGAAAATGAAACGTTATATATAGAGCGTATGGCTTTCACTTCGTTATATAGCCCCTTGGAAAAGAATTATGGCTTATCCTTTTTCGGGTTTGTTCTTATTAGTGATGATTGGAATGAAAAAGCACTAATTGATTTAAAGTTCAAAGCAGCATTAGATTTCTTACTCGTTTTGCAAACCACTGAACAAACTATTGATGATTTTGATGTGGTGGATGGCGTGATCATTTGCAAGCCTGATGAAGTACAAAAAATAATAAATATGTTTGAAACTACTTTCGACTATTCTGTGATGGGTATAGACTTTGGAGATGTTAGAGAAGCAATAAATTTTGCGAAACCTGCTAAATTTATACAAGCTAGTGCATTAGAAGTGTCTGAATCAGACAAAGTATTTAGTCAGATCATTGATCAAATTCCTGAAGAGATAACCGTAAAATCTGTGATGTTTCAAGTGGAAAGTAACCGTCATTTTACGTTTGATGAGTTCAAAGTTATGTCAGATACTATTGATAATATGGGTGCAGAGGATGAACATATTTTCTATAGTGCAAAAGTTGTCGATAAGCCTGAGCACTGTTGGATGGGTATGATATATATGATCGGGTAGTTTGGCGTAAGATAGTATCTTGAATGAAGTTGTGGACATCGTTTGCAAATGATTATTATTAAGTAGCAAGGAATACAGGAAATGAAAACTACAAATAAGCATCTATTTGATGATTTTATTCAAGCTCAAAATACTATTTATCCATCGGTTATTAAAGAGTTAACCGAAGGGCGTAAGCGTAGCCATTGGATGTGGTTTATTTTTCCACAGGTGAAAGGGTTGGGACACAGTACAATGGCTCGGCGCTTTGCAATTGAGAGTCTAGAGCAGGCAAAAGAGTATTTGCAGCACGATGTGCTTGGAGCACGGTTAATAGAGTGTGCTGAATTATTATTGTTGCATCCTGATAAAAGCGCTTTAGAAATTTTCGGATCAATCGATACGCTGAAATTACACTCTTCGCTTACGTTGTTTACTTTGGCATCCTCTAATAAAAAATGTGTTTTTGACGAGCTTTTGGATCAGTTTTACCAAGGTGATTACGATATAAGTTCTATCAGAATGTTAAAGCAAATCAATGATCAGCAATCTAAGTGAATAAAACCGAACGAGATCCTAAAAGATGATGTAATCCTTAGTGAGGATTAAACTTCAATAAACGAATTATGCCAGATGATAAATATCTTAGAAACTGTGCAAGCGCTCTACTGCCGTCAAATCTCGCCAGAGTTTGATGCTTTTGACTACCTTAAAACCCCTTAATGATCAGTGAGCATGACCATGAAGTATCAGATTGATGACTCATATATAGATGATATACCTAGTGCTGTTCTATATCGACAAACCATGGATCATTACCCAAAGCCTGCTATTGGTTGCTTTATCATCAGTGATGCTTGGGATGAGGAGGCGCTAATAGAGTTAAAAGAGAAGTCAGGGGCTTGGTTTTTAGTAGGCTTGCAAATAGATGATAGTGAATTTGAGCACCTAGATATTATAGAGGGCATTATTAGATGTCAGCCAGATGAAGTAAATAATGTCATTAGAATGCTTAATGTAAAATCTGCAAGTACTCTTATCAGTATAGATGTGGTAGATATTAAAAGTCTGTTTGAGTGTGGCAATTCATTTCAGTTTATTCAAGTAAGCGCGACAGGTGATTCTATATCGGAATCAGTAAAGGCAGCTACACAGCAGTTAGTTAGTCAACTTGTAGAAGTCCGTCATACTAAAGGATTGTTAGTTACTATAGAAAGTATCGAAAGCCCTTCGCTAGATACCCTTTCATATATAACAGAAGCTGTTGAAAATTCGTCATCTATTGATGATGAGTTCATATATTACAGCTCAAGTATTACTGATGAGCCAGACTGTTTTCGTTTAAAGGCGTTATATGCTGAGGGGTAGGTAGAGGGCCGGATCTAAATGTTAGTCTGTAGTTAAAGCACTACTCTCGATGTTTCCAGCTTTCTTGGTTTAATGGCATTTGGTTGAGTAAATTTCGTCTAGATCGCCAATCGGGCATGTGAGTGTCCAGCAGGGCTTTAAACTTGTCATTGTGCTGCCGCTCTTTAAAATGTAGCAGTTCATGCAAGATAATATATTCCAAGCAGGGCAGAGGCTTTTTAGCCAAATCTAAGTTAAGCTGTATATTGCCTCCTTCTATATTACAGCTGCCCCATTTGGTTTTCATTTTTTGGATCTGCCAACTGTTTATAGCGACGCCAGTTTGCTTAGACCATTTATTAATAAGATCAGGTGCTCTTACTTTTAAGCGGTTACGATAGTATTCATTCAATAGCTTCAGCTTCACTTCATCTGAGGCACCAATATTTACGGTTAGTATAAGCTTACCGCTTTTTAGTTTGACCGTCTGAGATTTGAGTGTATCGCTCTCAATCACTTCAAGTCGGTAGCGTCTGCCCCAAAGATAATGCGTCTCTCCATTTACCATCTCACGCGCTGATTGGCGCTCTTGCTTGGCAAACGCCGCCTGTTGCCGTCGAATCCAAGGTATACGGTGGATGACAGCCATCCGAATGGCCGTCTCGGTCATAGCATCAGGCGCAGATACTCTGACCTGTCCATCAGGTGGCATCACGCTAATATGTAGGTTTTTAATATCTTTGCGAGTTAAATGTATATCTAACTCACCAATCTTAATAAGCGCTGACTTAACAATCACTGATATTCCTGTTGTGCCTTAATCAAATTAATTAACGCCTCTATATCGACATCGACCTGATACTGAGAAACAGTTTGATGTACGGCACGCTCAATTTTTCGCTCTTTAATCAGATGACCTTGCCAATCAGCCTGTTTATTGAGCCTAATAGCAGCATCTACTTTGTCTGCTAAGTCCTCGTTTTGATCCAAGTTATCATATAACGCGCGTTTCGCAGGAGTGTTGATAGTCTTAGGGTATGCATGACCACCTGCGCTACCCGTAGGATTGATTACTTTAGAGGCTAGCTGGCGTATCTTTTGCAAGTATTCAGCGTAGGCAATGGCTTTTTTTCGGCGTAGCTCAATGAGCTCATCGAGTAGGGCAGACATATGCTCGTAGTATTTTGGGTTGATGGGGTTTTCATCGACAATCGTTTTGCGAACGTTGTTTTCGATGGTCTCCGCGACGTTTTCAGGGTTACTCGCTATATCGTTAGGTATGGCTTTGATTAAAGCTTCAGGCCCTTGATTGACAATAAGCTCAATGAGTCCTAAATCTTCAAAGTCGATGACCGTCTCACTAGGCGTAGCATGAATATAAGTGTCTAGCATCCTACGCATGGTTGGCTCATAGCTTTTCATATCGATATGGTCGCCACTCATAAGCTTAATGTTATTACGAACGGACTCAAAGTGCTTTACATCATCTTTGATGCGTTTAATCTCTTGGTCACTATATCCTGCTTCAGACATTTCATTGGCGATATTGCCATAAGCACGTATCAGCTTGGAGACGCTTTTATATAAGGTGAGGCGCAGTTGTTCCTTTTCTATTTGATCAGCTTCAGTCACATCTTCACTAGGGCAAAAGTAAGCGGCATAGTCCTGTGTATTTCTAGGGTACTTAACAGGCTCACAAAGTCCTCTGACCATCTCTAGAGCATCATCTAGGTTTTGTTTTGCTGCACTTAAGCGGTTCTTTAACAGCCCATCAATATCTTCATCTTCATACTCTGAAAATGCACCTTGCGTATAATCAGAAATAGTACTGTTTAAAGACTGAAATAGATCCTGATAATCAATGATATATCCATAGTCTTTTTCCGCCCCATCGAGTCTGTTAACACGACAAATAGCTTGAAAAAGGTTGTGATCAGCCATCTTCTTATCGATATAGAGATAGGTAGCAGAGGGCGCGTCAAATCCAGTCAATAGTTTATCAACGACAATCAACAGTCGCATTTGACCTGGTTCTTCGATGAAGCGTTTTTTAACAGCTTTCTCAAAGTCCTCTGCCTTAGAGCCTGCTTCTTGTTCACTGATATCGTAATAATCAGCAATCATTCTGCGATAAATTCTATATTTGAAAAGCTTCTCTGTCATGCCTTCGCCAGTTTCTTCACCTTTGATGCTATCTGCAGTCGGTAAGTAACTGGTCACAATTGCTACTTTGCCTTTCAAGAAAGAGTTCTCAAAGGCTTCATAAGATTTACAGGCTTGATAAATACTGTTGCACACAAGCATGGCATTGCCATGACCATCCATAAGCCTTGGCTTTTTCTGCATATCGAGCAAGATGTCATTGACGATGCACTCTATGCGCGACTGGCTAGACAGAACCCGCTGCATTGTTCCCCATTTTTGCTTAAGCTGGCTCTTAGCAATATTGGTTAAGCCACGAGTATGAGCCTCGAACCACTCATCGACTTTTTTAGAGGAGGTAAGCTGTTGGTCGATGTCACGTGCTTCGTATAAGAGGTCTAATACCACACCATCAGCGACTGCTTCATCAAACTTATAGGTATGAATAAAGGGTCCAAATACTTCGATAGATTTCTTTTTATCTTTTTTAAGCAGTGGCGTGCCGGTAAAACCGACAAACATCGCTTCTGGTAATAGCGCCTTCATAGCGCTGTGCAGCTTGCCAGATTGAGTACGGTGACACTCATCAACGAAGACAAATAAATCGCCCTTAGTGCTAAAGTCTGACGGTAGGCTGGCTTGAATGTCCTTTATGAAGTCCTCTGTGTCCATTGCATCATCGTCACCACCATGACGGCCAAATTTGTGCACCAAAGAACACAGTAACCAAGGGTTAGGCTGATTTAACTGGGTAATAAGATCAGCACCGCTCTTGGTGCGATATATCGCTTCATCGACACCGAAGAACACTCTTTCGATTTGTTCATCAAGTTCGGTACGGTCGGTAATGATGAGAACGCGACTATTGGTGACATTCTCCCGTATCCATTTAGCCAGCCAAACCATGGTCAAGCTTTTACCTGAACCTTGCGTATGCCAAATGATGCCATCTCTGCGTTGTGCAATATGCTTCTGAGCGGATTGTATCCCAAAATACTGATTGTGTCGGCAAGTCTTTTTGATACCCGAATCAAAAACAATGAAGTTATTAATGATGTCTAAGAATCGGTGCTTATTGCACATATGATACAGATGGAAGTCTAAGGGCTGATCGGTGAAGTTAGCGTTTGCTAAGGTAAGATGCGTCGGTACGCTAATATCAGACTGGGGTGTATGATTGGGGTTGGCTTCTTTCCATTCCAGATAGTATTTCTCTGGCGTTTCAATGGTGCCATAGCGCAAGCCTTGGGTGTCATTACCTGCCATAACCAGTTGAATGGTGCTAAAGAAGCTACGAATGAATTCTTTTTTCTGATTGTCTAGGTTCTGGTGAATGCCTTCGGTGACGTTAATGGTAGAGCGTTTAAGCTCAATAACGCCCAATGCAATGCCGTTGACATAAAGGACGATATCAGGACGTTTTTTATTTTCACCATTGATAGAGACTTCTTCAGCAATAGCAAAGTCATTGGCCTCAATATTGTGCCAATCAATCAGCCAAATGGTCTCTTTGTGATCACCAGTGCCTTCTTTTTCTTTGACACCATAGCGCAGTAGTCTATAGACCTCTTTGTTGGCATCGTATAGTTTAACGCCACTGCCTAGAGCGGCGGCTTTTTCTAAAGTATTGATGGCTCGGTTTTGCAAGGTGCGACTGACATTACGCGAGCTTAGCCACGCGGCTAAAATCTCAGGCTCAATATTCTTATTATTAGGTCGGTCTTTAAAGTCGCCTAGATAGCGATAGCCTAGCGTGTCGGTAAAAAAGCGCACGACACGGTTCTGAGTGAGTCTTTCTATGTCGCTGACGTTACTCATGATTGTTTTCCTTAATTTTTATACCAAGCGCATCCTCAAAAAGACCAAACATTTCACTTTCGTGTTCAATAATTTGCTTGTGCCCCCATGCATTATTATCAGATGTTAAAGTCTCAAGCATCTTGTAAAGTTTTAAGGAGTTCACCTTTTTACTAAAATCTTCATCAAAATACTCTTTTTTAGATAGTGGCATCTTATTGCCTACGCTTGAGTTTAAACCACTGTTTATCAAGCATAGATTACCAAAACGATGCACATCAATTTCTTTATCTACTACTACATTTTTGTGAATTGGGTTTTGTGGTAAAAAATGTTCAATAGAACTCTGTGTTGTGAATTTAAATTTCATTCTTATTTCATCAGGAATGATACGGCTATACCAAATCAAATAATCCAGATAATTGAATACAAAGCTTCTAATGTTTTGATAGTTTAGATTATATAACAAGGAATTTAGCTCAATATCTTTAGTAAAAATTGGTTTAGTATGACTTGCTTTAGGACTATAGTTATTGAAGTATTCTGTAGTTACAACGCCAAGATCATCTTGTTTAATTGTAGCGATATATCTTTTAAGCATATAACTTTTAGCTAACCCTTTTATATAAGTTAAAAAACCTTCATCATCAAAATCTTTTTGATAACCGTTAAACATCACATGTAAGTATTGTAAACATGCATTTAGCCAGTATTTATAATTCATAGCAGGAGCTGATACATGAAATACGCTTTGAATTATTACTAAATGGCTATTTAAACCGCTTTCCATGTCTTGAATATAACCAGTACTTGATTCACTCTTCTTGAATCGCTCAATTGTCCAATGTCCCTTTTTGTCTTCTGTATTGCGCTTTATAATATTTTGATCAAAAAGAAACTTAGTCTTAAGCAGGGTGTAGATAAAATCCTTAATCTTATCAGTCTGGTTCACAACTTTAGGATTAATAAGATATTTATCGAATTGTTTAAGTAACTGCTTATCGTCTAGAGAGCTATCAATATCATCTTGATTGTAGTGAGTTATATGCACTCTCAATACCTGCAATAAAAAGTTAGGAAAGTCGATAAGACTATAATAAATCTCACTGTCACCATCTTTGTTCTTATTTTTGTCTTTAGGGTTGGGAGGGATAACAGTGTGCTTATCAAATAAAATTTTGTGTAATGATAAACTTGAGTTAGCCGTGTCACCTATAATATCTTTAGCGACGTTCTGTTTTTGACTACTTTTCTTTTGGGCTTCCTCTTTTGCAATTTGCTTATAGCGCCGCAATAGCTCATCAAAGTCTATCGCTGTAAAATTATTCCATCCTTCTGAAAATATGGCTGTGCGTAGGCTAGTATTAAAACCGTACTGCACATACTTATTCATGTTGGCGCAGGCTTCCCAAACATCATGAATTAATGCTTTAGCTAATTTTTTATCCTCAGTCTTTATATTATTTTCATTTGCTTTTTCGATAATGGATAGCAGCCGAGCTTTAATGATTTCATGCTTTTCTAATTGCTCACCTCGATTGTTCATTACTTCAAAATAATGGTTTAAGTCTGTCTCATCAGGCACAGGTAGGCGAGCTATTTTTACTTTATTAAATAAAAAAAAGCAAAACTTATCTACTGCAAGAGCAGATAGTTCTTTATTAAATATACGGTTCATAATTCTTTCTAAGACGTCATAACCATGGAGTATAGAATTGTTTAACGTTTCGTTTTGACTGATAGCAGTCGTATCATTACTAAATAACGCTGATAACGTAGCTGTTGAATGAGGACGACTTTCAAAGCATAAGTTAGGCTCTTTGAAATCCATGAGATACTTGGCACAACTAGAGTTTTTATGCTTATTTAAGAAGATAGCCAAAAGGGTAAGAGTGGTGAGTCGCTGTTGACCATCTATAACTTCAAGCTTGTCATCTTTTCTTTTAAACACAACTAGCGTTCCTATGTAATAGTTGAGGCTATAGTCTCTGTCATAGGCATCTAACATATCTTTGATTAACGCATCAATCTCGCTATTACTCCAAGCATAGTTGCGTTGATACATAGGAATCAGGTATGAGTGCTCTGTAAGTAGCTGCTGTAGGTTTAGTGAGAGTACTGATGGTTCTGTCATGTCGTTGACCCTAGAAGAGTTTCGCTCAAGTAGTCACTAAACAATATAGTTTAGATGCTTGAATAGTTTATATATTTCATAGTGTTTACTCGTACTATCAGCATCTTCACTAATTGGCTTATTATTTTTATCAACAGCTGTTTCATTGATAGAAGGTTTTTTGGTGACTAAAATCTCTTTAGCAGAGATGGATTGTTGAATAATTCTAAATATCCCATCATAACTTTTGGCGGTATTGTCCATCGTAGATAGCCTAACCGCATACTCAGTCAAGCGCATGCTATAAGCCCAAATGAATATAGTTTCAATAGCTTGCGACAAATCTTGCATGCCGAATTTATCAATATAATAAATCAATGCATTATCGAATAAATTACGGGTATATTTATCGCCTTTTCTATGGCCTTCGCTGTAAGTATTAAGTGTATGGATAATGGCAGAAGCTCGCGTATTTAGAATGTGATGGCATAAGACGACCGAACAACATCTACTATCAGTATTTATAAGCGCATGACAATCGGTATTATTTAGCTTGATATGAGCATCATCATAAAAGGGTGCTTGTTTTATCTTCTGAATTAAAGTGTGATAATGCTTAACCATCTCAAAAAATTGCTGTCCATTAACAATAGTTTGATCAAGCTGAAAAGGGTAGGGCATGATTTGCTTATCAATAAGTCGATGCGAGCTGGCGTTATATTGATCAATATAGTGTTTAGTGATAAGTAGGGTTTGAGCGTACGGAGGTAGATGGTCTTTATCTAAGTTAATTCCTTTAAAAACATCGATATGATTTTTGGTAAAAGAACGGGCAGACTTGCGCTGCGACCAGTGTTTAATTCTAAATAAGTGATGGGCGAATAACTTGGCTAGCTTGTCATCATCCAACCCTTCCCAATATGCTACCGTTTTAGCTTTTAGTTCTTGATTATCGGTATCAAACTCACGCAAATGAAAAGCCTTAAGCAAGTCATGGGGGAATAATTCTTTACCGCGAGAGTTCTGCGAATCAAAAAACTGAAAAGCTTCTGATTCGTCCGTTAATATAAAGATAACCACTTGACACTTATTTAGTAGAAAATCGATATGATCAATGCCAAGCTCGCCACGGCTAATAATACGCAATATTTCTTGAAAGTTTGTATATAGGTTATAGACGGATATATCACTGGCAAACTTTTGCTGTTCAGCCAGCTCTGGTACGCTCTGAGTAAGATTACCTAATACCTCGCGAATCGTTTGCTTAGATTTAGGATGAGTTGAGTCATCAAGATTATAATGCTTGATAATCGCCATGACGGTAAGCATCAGCGTTAAGGTGCGCTGTTGCCCGTCTACTATATTCAAAAAATTCTTTAAATTGCCTTCATCGTCTTTAGGGCGATGAAGTACGATAGTGCCCAGTCGATAGGCGGGCTTGTCACTTTGGGTTTTGATATCGTTGAATAGACTAGCGATATTGTGCTGATTCCACTTATAAGGGCGCTGATACTCAGGGATAGTCAAACGGCTTTCGCTTAGCAACTGTTTGACCGTTACTATCGTTTCATGCTTTAAGGTTATGGAGTCACTCATGCTTGCAGCTCGCCTTTACTAGCTAAAGTTTGGGTGTCTGACTTAGCAGATGAATCTACCAACCGCACTTTCCCTGTCAACAACTGCTGCATCATGCCTTGCTTGATGTCTTTGGTTTTCTCTAGCCTTCCTTCCAATGCTTGAATCTCGGCATCCATATCAGAGAGAATAGTAGCGATGGCGGTTTGTTCTTGTTCATTAGGAAAAGCCGCATTTATTGATTCCATTTTTTGCTTAGTTATATGCAACATGGTTCCACCACTGGAAGAGCTTTGCTTAAGTTTCTCTGTCATGTCACTTAACAAGTAAAATAAATAGCTCTGACTATAGCCACTTTCACATATTACTTTCCAAATGTGATAATGAAATATAGCTTTTGGACCTCGCCAAATAACTGGACCAAAAGTTGCAGACCACATAAACAATAAGTCACCGTTTACACAGTACTGCTTTTCGGGTAACCGTAAATCTGAATAATAATAATTTTCTCCTCTACCAGTGAGGTTTTGAAGTCTAATTACTGGCGTTCCCGCCGTTTTCCATTCATGTAGAGAGTAAGCTCTACCGTTTATAAAGTTACTTATTGCGCCTAAAGTTGATACCTTCCAATCCTCAGGAATCCGCCCTAGCTCAGTTTGTTCAAACCCTTTAAGACTCCCATCCTCACGAGTGGCAAACTCAGGCAGACGAGTTTCGCCAGTGAGTAGCTGCTGCATCGTTCCTGTTTTGATGGCTTCTTTTTTTGCAATCAGTTTTTCTAGTGATTGAATTAAATTATCGACATCAGATAGGGCAGTAGCGATGGTGGTTTGTTCTTGGATTGAAGGCAAGGGCAATGGTGTCGCATTGCAGTTGTCTTTGTTTAAATAGGGCAGCGCAGTCTTAGTTGCTGCTCCGTAAAAATAACTTTCTTGATCCTTTAACGCATACATTAAAAAATAGTTATCTATTTTTTCAGAAGGCAAAAATGCATGGAGCTGTTGATTGATGACAATATTAACGCCAGCGATTGCAACCAGTCCCAGCTCGCCCACGCAAGACATAATCACGGATCCTGCCGGTACGATTTTAGAGCCAACAGTTTTTGCTACTTTTTTTGAAATTTTTAACCCCGAGCGCGAAAAAAATACCGCTCTACCATCAATCAAATCCGGAGTTGTTATCCAAGGAATATCGCCATCAAATTTCTGAGGTTTATTTCGACCAGGAACGATAAAATCACAGACATCTTGAACTTTAATCGAATCCCAGTCCTCAGGAATAACGCCAACCTCAGTCTGCTTATAACCCTCAGGTATTTTAACCTCACTCATTAGGCTACTCCCATCGCTTGCAGATGCGCTTGTACTTTTTGACTTAACATTTCTACTTCATCTACTATTTGCGATAAAGGCTCAGCATAACGCTCATCCAGCTCCTTGATACGATTGGCAAGCTGGGCAGTGATGCGCTCAATTTCATCTTCGATACGCCCTTGTAGCGTGGCGTGCCATTTATCCTCGATCAGTAGCGTCTTGATAGCCGCTTCATCCAAAGTCGGGTAGTGCTTAAATACCGCTAGATCTAACGCCTCTTGTGCTTCTTTCAATGACTTTTTTGCATTGGCTTCAGTATCGAAATAAGAAAGCAACTGATGGAGTGCGTCTTTTTCATCGCTATCGGTGGCAAGTTTGAGACGTGCGCTGACGCTCGACTTATTAAAGCTGCCTTTGTCATTGGTAGCATCCGCTAGTAAGCCTTCCTCATCGCCATGTTCCTCTACATAATCCGCTATGGTACTTGAGACAGTATCTAACTCAGCCTGTAGCGCATCGATATGGGTTTGCTCATCGTTATAGTAGCGGTCGATGATAAGCGCTGGCGGAATAAGCTCCGCTTTATATTTGACCTTATTAATGGTCAGGTCAGGCTCTTCTTTGAGCTTTTCCCCTTTCGCCACGACCAACTTGCGCAGTTGTGCGCCTACTTGCCAGCCATCTTGGCTAATGGCATAGACATCGTCCTGCAAGCTCTCACTCCAGTAGTCCATCAAGATTTGATAAATATCGTATTTATCGAGTAGCGGCGCTATTTCGTAGCGCTGTAGCAGGTCTTCACTGATTCTGTGAATAAGCGCTTTAGGTCTATCGCCTTTATTGATTTCACTTAATTGAATGGCTTGCCACCAGTCATTGAATGGCGTTAGGCTTTGCTCAGCAAAGGTAATAAACTCAGGATGAGCCAATACCGCCGCTTTGACCTCGGTCGATGCCACGAGACACTCGCGGTAACCGTTTCTACTATGCTTAAGCTCGGAGAATAGCGTTTTGCGTAAGTTAGGTAATACCTGCCAATAAGACTCTAGGGAGTCGATATCGGCAACAGGAATACCGCCTTTTAAATGCGCGGTTAGATCGTGCTGATCTTCATCAATACTGGCATCGATATAGCGTGGAATGTTTAAGTTATAGTCGTTATCAATGATCTCATCCAACTTAACCATTCGGCTATAGCCTGTCAGATCCAGTTGAGAATTAAAGACATCGACGATTTTATGAATATCTTGGCTACGCAAACGGTTTTTATTACCGTCTTTCATATAGCCGCGGCTGGCATCAACCATAAACAGCCCCGCGTCACCTTTGGCTCGACTCTCTGCTGTGTTTTTATCTATCACGATGACACAGGCAGGGATGCCCGTACCGTAGAATAGGTTGGCTGGCAAGCCGATGATGCCTTTGATATAGCCTTGCTTAATTAAGTTTTGACGGATATGTGCTTCAGCGTTACCACGGAACAGCACGCCATGGGGTAGAATCACTGCGCCAACACCAGTGCTTTTTAAACTTTTGATGATATGTAAAAGGAAAGCATAATACCGTTCTTCTCGGGCGGAATACCCCAAGTGAAACGGTCAAACTCATCCGACTCTGGATTTAAGCCACTGGTCCAGTTTTTATTACTAAACGGCGGGTTTGCCACGATAAAATCAAAAGTCTTAAGCTGATTGCCTTCTATGAAGTGCGGAGAGGATAGGGTGTTGCCTTTGTAGATGTCAGCGCCTGTTGCCCCATGCAAGATCATATTCATCTTTGCCAATGCGGTAGTCGCAAAGTCCATCTCTTGACCATAGATAGTCAAGCCGTGTGGTGCTTCATCGCTAACTTTAAGCAGTAGAGAGCCTGAACCGCAGGCTGGGTCATATACTGTCGCGTCTAGTGGTGTATTGTCGTCAACACCGATAATCTTGGCCAAAATACGTGATACTTCTGATGGAGTATAAAACTGACCCTTTGATTTACCAGACTCAGTAGCGAAGTGACGCATGAGGTACTCGTAAGCATCGCCTAGTAGGTCATCACCATCAGCACGGTTGCCTGATAGATCCAATCCTTCAAAAATACCAATCAGCTTCGATAAGCGATCGACATGCTCTTTGCCTGTACCGAGTTTTTCTTCATCGTTAAAGTCAGCAACATCAATGACACCGCGCAGACCGTTGGCTTCAGCCAGCTTAGCGATAATTTTATCGACCTTTTCACCAATCTCTTTATCACCTTTCAGCGCCACCATATCGTCGAAGCTACCACCTTCTGGTACCACGATATCGCCAAAGAAATCGTCTTTATATTTATCAGACACATACTTCATAAATAGCATGGTCAAGACGTAGTCTTTGTATTGACTCGCATCCATACCACCACGGAGTTCGTTACAACTTGCCCAAAGGGTAGAATAAATCTCGGTTTTCTTAAGTGCCATAGTTATAAATCTTATTGGTAATAAAGTTTGTAGGTATTGATTGAAAAAACATCGAAGAATAGTATCACATTACAGCTTGTTTGCTCGTCATATAGACTGGCTTGAAGGGCTAATAGATATACGCTCTAGTCTAGCGTCAGTGTAGATGCAATAGAAGATCATTAAAATAGTAATAAAGATTCACACGTCATCTAATGTCGTAAGTAGTCAGCGGTAATTTAAACTATAGTTATTCTCCGATCAAAAATATAAATGCATGTAGCTATTAATTCTCAAATCTATCTATTATCTCCTAAATATTATTTGCCAATCATTTTCTAGTCATTTGTTTATGTTACTATTCCCTTTTTGTAAGTTACAGCTTGTAATGACAGGTATTGCCTGTCGTTATGGATGGTTTTTCACGTAGATATTTATTACTAAATTAAGCTGACTCTAATTTAGCTAGATTTGGATGCAATAGGTTGAATAACAAAGCTTTCAATCGTTTATTTGGTGGGATAGGTGGTATTGATGGATTGGTTCAAAACAGCTCAATTTGTGCAAGAACTTTATATATTTCCTTTAGTAGTTGTAGCTTTTGTTGCTTATGTTGGTGTTCGATTTGTCTTAAATTATATAAATCCCGCAAAACTACTAAATAATAAACTAGCACAATTAGCTAGTGATTTAGAAAGTCTGAATGGAGATTCTAGTTTTGACAAAAACCTATTAGATACAAAGTTTGAAGGTAATACTTCATTAAAACAGTCATGGTTAAATTATAAAAAAACGTTTCATGATATTCATGAAGTGATAGACGGTGAAAGTGTTATAGATCACTCACGGGCAACGGTGCCAAGTGAAATGTTTTTCACGGAATCCATCGTGGTAGACATTCCATTAAAGGTAGATTTTTATAAGCACTTACCCGGGATGATTACTGGCGTTGGTATTATCGTGACATTTGCAGGTCTGTTGATTGGATTATTAGCTTTTGATCCTGCAGGCAACCCTGACAAGGTTCAAGACAGCTTGACGTTATTGCTAAAAGGCGTGGGAGAGGCCTTTATGGCTTCTGGATTGGCTATTCTCACAGCCATGCTTATTACGTTTTTTGAAAAGTCATGGTTAAGAAAATGCTATGCGCAATTACAGCGACTAAATACCGCCATAGATAATGCCTTTACTTTTGATGAAAGTGGTGAGGAGTATCTGGCTAAGTTACTTAAGTCTTCTCAAGCCAATGAAGCTAATGCTCGGCAGCTTAAAGATAGTCTGGTTAATGATTTAAAAACCATGATGACTAACTTGGTCGAAGAGAATAAAAGAAATCAAGCTGCCTTTGCAACTCAACTAAGTGACTCTTATGCGCAATCAAGCCAGTCGATGGCAACACAGATTGGGGAGTCTATTAAAGACAGCCTCCAAGACCCTTTAGAGCAGATTGCTTCGAGCGTGCAAAAAGTCAGTGGTGATCAAGGTTCGGCTGTGCAAGATCTTATGACTGATGTGTTAACCGCTTTTATGAGTAAGCTGGAAACGACATTTGGCGGTCAAATGACAGGTATGAGCGAGATGATGACACAGTCTGTCACGGCTATGCGTGAGATGCAGGCAGGATTTTCTCAATTAATGACAGATATGCAGACTAATAGTGAAGTTTCGACCAAAACGTTAGAGACGCAAATGGCTAAAATGATGGAGGATATCCATCAAAAGCAAAATGAGATGTCTACCCAAATGAACGAGATGGTAGAAAATCTATCAGCAGGTTCGGCTAAGATTGGCAATCAAGGGCTGTATGCCGCTGAGCAGTTGAGCAGTAAGGTAAATGAGCTTGTCTCAGGTCTAGGTACTTCAATGTCAGGCCTGCTATCAAATGTCGCAGAGCAGCGTATCGAGCAGGATCGCCAAATATCAGACAATCAACAAAAATTGCACGAGCAGTCATCTGTATTGATTGATAACTTAGGTAGTGAAATTAAAGAGCTCATTACGCATAGCAAAGAAGCCGTTCAAACTCATAAAGAAAACATCCAAAAACTGTCTCAAGTAACTACAGATAGTATCACTGGTATGAATAGTGGTGCAGAAAGAATGCGCTTGGCTGCTGAGCAGTTTACTACGGCTGGTAGTTCGCTAAGCACAGTGACTGGTAAAACCTCAGAGCTTATTGCACAGGTTAATACGACTTCAACTAATATGACGAGTGCGAGCAGTAGCCTTATTGAGTTGATAAGAGATTATAAGAATTCTCAAAATAGCGTTAATACTGCTATTGAAGCACTAGAAAATATCATTCAGCAGTCAAAATCTGAAGCTGGTATGACTAGTCAAATGCTTAATGATATGCAGAATATGACGACAGCTTTAAGCCAAGTGAAGAGGGAGATGCAAGAATATTTGGCAGAAGTTAGTGATGTTCTAGTGAAGAGCTTTGATAGCTTTGGTACTTCCGTTGAAAGTAGTCTCAATCAATCGTTGGTGTCTTTTGACAACACACTTAACCAAGCCGTTCAACGCCTTGCAACTGGTGTTGAAGGCTTAGGTAATGTGGTTGAAGACCTTGAAGATCTTACGCAAAGAACTAGACGCTAATTTTGGAGTGTATCGCTAATGATTGGTAATAGGTACGCTAAAAAACCTCGTTCGAAGGATGAGGGTGAGAAGCCTTTTTGGATCTCATTTGCTGACTTGATGACAGCGCTAATGACATTGTTTTTGGTAGTGATGGCAGTATCTTTAATGGTCGTCACTAAGAAAATTAATGAAGCCACACAGGCAGAGAAAGAACGCAGTTCAGAGGTCTTAGATATCTGTACTAGTATTAAAGATGACCCTACTTTAAAGAATCAGCTGATCACCGTAGACTGTAAAGAGAACCGTATAAATTTTGGTGAAGCGGGTCGGTTTGGGTACAACGATTACCGATTGAATGAAGAGGGTATAAAAGCGCTAAGTGCTTTGGTACCGGTTGTCTTAGAAGCTGCTAATAGTGAGAATGGTAAAAAATGGTTTAAGCAGATCGTGATTGAAGGTTTTACAGATACAGATGGATCTTATTTATATAACCTAAATTTAAGCTTGCGTCGTTCGGAGTGGGTGATGTGTAGCTTATTGGATCCCACATTTAATCAAGATTTGGATTTAACTGACACGCAAAAAAACCAAATTAAACAGCTGTTTCTAGCGGGCGGTGTGTCATTTAATGCAGCAAAAGACAGTAAAGAAGCTTCGCGCCGTGTAGAGCTACGAATGCAGTTCTATGGTTTAAAAGAAAAAGACAGTGCTGAGGCGCAGCCGATTTTTGTTTCTGCTCCTACTGAAACCTGTCAGCTGGCAAGGTGAGTGTGATGAGTATAGCTATTTTAAAGCAGAGACTGAATCAGAGTATCGATAATTTTTCTGAAGCCGACCAAGTGCATAATAAATTTGCCAAACCGACCAAATTAATGAAGACGTTAGCAATCATTGAACGTAAGTTTGATGATATGGAAAATGCTCATCCTATCGAAGAAAAGATCGTCAACTCAGTTTTAAAGTTAGAAGAGCATGGCAAAGACTATTTAACAAAACGTGACTGGAAGAATCTAGCTTGGTCACTTAGTAAAAAGCTGCTAAGTTATGAAGATAAAATACTTTTTACCTTTGTAGGTAGCCAGCTTATTGAGCAGTTTAGCAAAATGGATCCTGAGTTACTAAAAACCGTTTATTTCCCTCTACTGTATAGTTATTTTGCGGTAGAACAAGATGAGATAAATAAACGGCCCAATAACTGGGTTCAGCTCAGAAATATCTTAAATAGTAATCGCTCTACGTTATTTCAAGCCACTCTTCGACCTAAAAAATGGCTTATTACGTTAACTGATCATCCTGAAGTGCTCTCATTAGATCCTTCTAAAAGATTTATTCGTGACTTTTTATATAATAGCGATGACAGCAGAGTCAGTAGTCAGTTAGAAAGCTTAAGCATTGCACCAAACAGCTGGTTTTGGGACAGTTTGATTAACACATCTATCAAGTCTGTTAAAACCATGAAAGAAGAGGATTACTTTAAAGTGATACCTCGTTTCTTGCTTCTATTAGAAAAAAACCCAATCTATACCACCGCTATTTTAACGGCTCTACTTGAACGCTATGCTGCTACCTCAAAGCGCGCGGTAGTACACGAATCTTTAAAGCACGTCTGTTTGACGCAATGGGATAATCCGCAATACGACTCATCAGCAGGCTGGCGGAATGTCAGTTCAGACACTAGAAAAATGGTGATTCAGTGGTTTGTCCGAGCCGACCTAGAAGCTTTCTTTAAATTATTCAGCCAAACAGCTGATGTCGACCGCTTTGATTATTGGATTAAGTTTATTGATAAAATCTCGTTTTCTCAGATATTTCTGGGTCCAGCTGCCGTGCAATCTAGACATGCTGAGCATAGAAAGTTCAGAGAGCTTAATCATGGCAGATTAAAAAATATTACGGGTTCTACTCCTAGTAATAATGCTTTTCTACTAAAAATTGATAACGTTCATATTGTTGATTTTTCAGATACTGGAAATGCCTGCTATGGGTATAGTGACTTACCTTTTAATCTTAGTAAGAAAAATATAACGGTTCATGAATTAAAGAGCAAACAGCATTCAATATTTAAAAGTGATTCTGGTCGAGCAACGAGTTTGAGCCATTCAGGAAACTGGGAAGCAAAATTTGATGAAAAACTCGCTGAGTTGGGCGTCTTTTCCAGCCAATCCAATAGTCCAAAATACAAAAAACGTTATTAGAGAGTAGTTATGAAGCTAGCATTCTGGAAAAAAGAGAAAGCTGTTGACGATACTAATAGAGAAGAGTTGATAGAAAGTATCGTGCCTTTACCGCTGCAATACGATGATATTGGTTTAAAGCACTGCTATACAGCTGTGGCTAAAACTGATGCAGATTTCTATTGGGAGAGCTTGGCGGATGAAGAGCTCGCTTATCAGTCAGATGATAATTATATATTGCCATGGGAAGAGCTTTTTCAGATTCAACAGAATGCTGAGCATGATAGCGTTATTAATCTGCTCAACTTGCCTCAATCAAGTGATTTATATCCGATTATTCGTAGTGAAAATGGTCTAAGCGATTCGGGTTTCCAAATTATTCTGGATGGTTGGTGTGATAAAAATAAGGTCAAGTTTAAAGGCTCAGTCAAAAGAACAGGTGCAATTATTAGTATTACCGGCAAAGAATATTTATTGAATGAAAGTACTTGGAAGCTATTAGAGAAAATTAAAGAGTTCTCTCGTATTACGGATAAAAATAAATCATTAAATCAAAAGTATTGGGCGCAAATACGCAGTTTAGCGAATAAAAGCGAGGCCAACTTAGATGAGTTCTTGCGTAAAACGATCGTACTTGCCCCAGAGGAGCTGCAACTCAATCTCCGTAAAAATTTAGTGAGTACAGAATCAGTGGTAGAGGTGCAGCCTGATTTTAAAGACTCGCCCTCAAATTGGCTACAAACTTTTGATAAGTATAATGAAGTGCAAGATGAATATACAATCAGCTTACCAGAAGGTGGTCTGGCTCACGTTATCATCGAGCCGCAAGTTAAAAGTGTACTAAATGAAATTAAGAAGATGCCAAATCGTCGAATAGCTGGCGAGCGTGCGCAGACCTTTTTACATAATCCTTTTGCTCAGTTAGGCGAAGATGCTGTAGAGGTTATATCTCCAGAGGGCTTTGAGCAATCCAAAGAAGAGGCAGAGATCTATAGCTACCGTTTGCTAATAGATAAAAGCTATGACAAAGCATCACATTTTAATTCAGCTCAACTAACGTTGCATGAAAACTCAAGTAGAGCACAAGACCCTATTCTGTTAGAACTTTCAAATCTAGAGCAAGCTCAACACTTTATTGCTACTTATGAGAAATCATCACCAGTGTTCCTATGGGCAGGCTACAGTATAGATAGAACAAACTATTTAGATAACCAAGTGGAAGAACTGAAAAGTGATCTAGAAGAAATTCGGCAGCATGAAGATGATTTACAAGCTAAAAACGTACTAGATTTAAATAATTACAGCGATCGAGTAATTGGTATTGGTGAAGCCGAAAAATTGAGTTCTGAAGCCATTCAAAAAGATAGTGGTGAATCCGAATGGTTACCACAGAATCTTATAGATGGGTCAGCCGACTTATCTCAATTTACTTCTGATAATACTGATGCCACTACTGAGCTACTTGAGCAACGTATCCAGCATGCAGAGGCAGAAGGCGAGAGCTTTGTTCTACATCCGGACAGCAACGTCTCCATTCCATTAGATGATGCAAAAAAATTACTTAATGATCTGCGTGATTCAAAGAGTGATGACCCAGCGGAAAACGACATAGAGCAAGAGCAGCCAGAAGCTGATGAAACAAAGAAAAAATCTACCTTATTGATTGCCAATAATATCGATGAGGCTGACTTTACTAAGAAGCGAGCCGAGACTCTGACTTTTGATGAAAGCCGCCGCCCTCAGGCCATATTGCCATCAAGCTTTAGAAGCCAAGAATTTAGTTTAAAAAAGCATCAAGAGTATGGTATCGCTTGGCTACAAAATCTATATCAGTATGCGCCAACTCAGGTTAGCGGCTGCTTATTAGCGGATGATATGGGATTAGGAAAAACTTTGCAGTTACTTTGTTTTATTGGTGAATATCTAGAAACTGCAGAAGATAAAAAACCTGCATTAGTAGTAGCACCAGTTTCTTTATTAGAGAACTGGGAGAGTGAAATCAATAGGTTTTTTAGTGCAAAATTCGGAAAAGTGTTAAGTTTATATGGCGATAACTTAAAACAGCGAAAAATACCCAAACACCTAATATCTTCTCAATTAAGAAACGATTACGGAATAACAAATCTACTTGAAGATAATTGGTTAGGTGGGGCAGATATAGTACTGACTACTTATGAAACCATGCGAGACCTTGAGTTTTCTTTAGGGAGGGTAGATTGGAGTATCATGATATGTGATGAAGCCCAAAAAATAAAAGTGCCTACTGCAATGGTTACTAAAGCTGCTAAAGCCCAAAAAGCAGACTTTAAGATCGCTTGTACAGGCACGCCTGTAGAGAATTCACTTGTTGATCTATGGTGCTTATTTGATTTCATTCAAGAAAACCTGATGGGTTCGCTTAGTGAATTTAATAAAGAGTATCGACGTCCTATTGAAAAGAAAGACGATGAAGACAACGCGATAATAGATGAGCTTCGTCAATTGATTGAGCCACAAGTATTAAGACGTATGAAGCATGATGTCGCTGAGTTGCCAGCAAAACACGAAATTAATGATTGTAAAAATATTGAAATATCAAAGCTGCAACGCACACTTTATAAACAAGTATCAAATGATTATAGAAGTTTATCTGAGCAAGGCCACAAAGGCGTTATGTTAAAAGCACTACATGACATGCGAATGATTTGTGCTCACCCCTTGAATTTTCAAGAAAAAGTGACTATCAATGATTCGCCTAAAGCCGAATGGTTAATAAACACTTTAGAGACCATAAAACAAAAAAATGAGAAGGTTATCATTTTTACTGAGTTCAGGGCTATTCAAGTATTTTTAAAGCGGCTTCTCCTTGAGCGGTTTGGATTAAACGTTACTACAGTGAATGGGGATTCAAATACTAATAGTAGAGTAGGCTTAACGCGGCAGGGCATTATTGATAAGTTCCAAGAAACGAATGGTTTCAATGTGATCATCTTATCCACTGTGGCAGTTGGCTTTGGTGTAAATATCCAAAAAGCAAACCATGTTATCCACTATACACGCAGTTGGAACCCAGCTAAGGAAGACCAAGCGACTGATAGAGCCTACCGTATTGGGCAAGATAAAGAAGTTTACGTGTATTATCCGTCTATCTCAGCATATGATTTTGAGACGTTTGAGATTAAACTGGATAAGCTACTATCTAGTAAGCGCAGTCTTGCTGATGATATGTTGAAACCAAACGTAGAGCTTACTCAAGAGCTGATTAATTCGATTTACTGAGTAGGCTTTTAACAAGTAGCTGTAGTAGATAAGCACCATGCTAGACTACTTTTATGAAGATAACCGGTTGTAAAGTTCTAGCAGATACTGTAGTGGTCAACTAATTTAGGACACTTGATAAGAGGTTTTGATTAAAGTAGCGTTTCTCTTTTTCTGCTGGTGGTAAATAGTCATTAAAACGATGCGGTCTTATGGTCTGATAATAGCCCCAGATATAATCAATAATAGCGCTTTTAGCCTCAGCGATATTCTCATAACCGCCCTTTGGCATCCATTCTGTTTTAAAGCTCCTGAAGAATCGTTCCGTTGGCGCGTTGTTCCAACAATTTCCACGACGGCTCATACTTTGTGTCATACCATCACAACTAGCCACGGATCCAGCGAATATCTTACTAGTATAATGCGTCCCTTGATCAGAGTGAAACAGCACCCCGCGCGGCTTTAATCGCGTGTGATAGGCCATCTGCAATGCTTTAGTCGTTAGACTGCTATCAGGCGATTCTGATACGGAAAAACCCACCACACGCCGTGCAAACAGGTCTAACACCACCGCTAAATAACACCAGCCACCCTTGATACGAATGTAAGTGACATCGCCCGTCCAGACTTGATTGGGCGCATTTGGGCTAAAGTTGCGAGTTAGGATATTGTCATACGTTTTATGAACGTCATCAGCGTGCTTGTATTTATGCGTCTTTAACTGACAACTTTTAAGCTCCATCTGCGCCATAAGTTTACCTACCCTATAACGTGACAGCTTGATGTTGTGTTCATTCATTAGTATGGCAACGATGCTGCGAGCGCCTGCTGAGCGCTTTGAGTCATTAAATATTTGGCGGATTAAGGCTTTAGTTTTGATAGTGTCAAGGCTAATTAACTTGGGCTTTACTTCATAGTAGTAACTGCTTTTCATCACCCCAAACAGCTTGCATAAAAGGCTTTTACTGGCCTGTTTGTCTTGCTCTGCAAGCTTGCTTATCAGCGATAGCCGTTCAGGCTGTCCAAGGCCAGCAGAGCAGAAGCCTTTTTTAATATGTCACGCTCCATAGTGAGTCGCTTAACTTGTTTGCGCAATTCTTGTAGCTCGCGCTGTTCATCCGTTAAAGCGTTGCCGACTTTAGGGGCTTGACCCTCTATTTCTTGACGGTACTGACTCAGCCATTTCTGCAGGGTAGATTTGCCAATGCCCAGTGAGCTTGCCACATCGGGTATTTTACGTTTATCATCAATGACTAAGCTGATCGCTTCTAACTTGAATTCTCGGGTGTATTGGTTGCGTTTATTGGTCATACTATTTTCCTTCTTTGGGTTAGTATAAACCTCTTATGCACTGTCCTAATTTACTATGCCACTACAACAGACGGGTGGCCTTGCGGTTGATACGGGTATTGATACTCGCGTGTTTACCAGTGCGGGTCGAGAGGAGATTGCTAAAGAGCAAAGGGAGTTGGCAGGAAACGTCAAAAAGATGGGTGAAGATATAGCGGGTGCAGCTGCATTAGGTTACGAGACTGGTAAAGATATTTATAATACTATTCAGATAGCTAAAAAGATTGAAGAAGTTAGAGATACCTTAACCCCAGATGAGCAAGTTATCTTTGATAATGAGCTTAAAAAACTACAGAGTGAGGATTCGCTTCAATCGAATGTTGCTCCTGTTGCTGCTGTTGCTGCTGGTGCTGCTGCTGGTGCTGCTGGCGGTGTTGCTATCGGTGCTACGGAAGCAGCAGTAGGTTTGACAGGTTTAGGTATAGCTGGTTGTGCAGCGACAGAAATATGCTCTGAAGCGGTTAAAATTGGTTTGAATAATGCGCAGGCAAATGCTATTGCCGCTGCTGAAGAAGTTAGAAAAGCTACTAATGCTATACTTGCTAAATCAAAAGGAAATGATGTAGGTAACGGACAAAATGCGTTTGGAAGTTCTTCGCAAGTGTCATCGACACCGCCCGATCCTGATGATGGTGACGATGGTATTAAACTAACTGGTGGAGGTAAGAAAAACTTAGGTAATTTAACAAATTTAAAAGATAAGACTGTAGCAGAAGCGATAAAATCGCGAGGTGGTACTGGTAGCAATGTTAACAAAGTCGAGAGTTATTTAAGAAACGAAAAAGTAGGTGAAATAGCTAACCGAGCAGCTAGAAATGATAGTGATGCTAAGACAGCTCTTAAGATAATAAAAGACGCTAAAAGATTAAGTCAAAAGAGGTAACAGTTATGAATAAGACTGATGTATTTGAAGAGAAAATCAATGTAGATGGTATTGTAAACGTGCTATCCATGAAATTTTATATCGATGAAGATTTACCTTATCAAATTTGTTTTATTATTTTTGAAACTGGTTCATTAGGTGTCATCTATTTAAAAGTAGATAATGATACTGATCAATTATATTGGTCAGTAGAAAATCCAATAATAAATAGTTCGGATACATATAAAGAAGTCGAAAATCCTTTTTCAGCTGATAGTTTTACCGTTGTTTTTTATTGGCATATGATTGGTCATTCTGGCTCTCATGATGCCATTCAATTTTATACTAGAGTAGAAAGCGATTCCCACACTCAGATTTCGTACATGCAATTCATGGGTGAAGCGTCAGGTATATCTTGCTATGAGTTTGGCAAATCAACTAATTCGTTAAAGTAGTTAATCATTAAATTAAATGAAAGCTAAGAATAATGTTTTTGAAAAAAAGTATAGTCAACGCATGAGATGATAGGATGCAATAAAAAGTTACGGTTCTAAAAGTACCGTAGCTTTTTTTATTTGTTGTCATATCTAGACTAGCCGTTCCCTCTATTGCAGCTGGACTATTAGATAAAGGTAATAGCAATCCTGAAAGCCTAAACAAATCAGGCATTGATAAAGCCCAAAGCAACGTCACTCAGCTCATCAACAATCTAGAAACGGGCATAAGTGACAACACCGTCAAACTTGCTGCTACGGTTGAAGCCATACAAGAAGGCGAGCTGACCAATAGTATTGATAATCAAGACACCCTCAATCAGCTCAATACCGCTATCACTCAAAGCACTGATGCTAGTGGCACTCAAATCAGTCTTGTCGATGATCCTCGTAATGTAGAAGGCAATCGTGTTCAAGGAACGACCAACGTTATCAACCGAACCGATACTTATGTCGCAACAGATAGCATGGGTAACATGGTTGAAGTTATTAACCATGACGCTGCTCATCAAAACGGACAAGGAGAAGCCGCTGCTGATGTCATGGGCAAAACAGGCAATAGTGCCTTTAACCTTGGCAAATGGGCAAACAGTGGTGCAATAGCAGAAGAGCGCACGACTATTACGCCAAAACCAATCACTGCTACTAATGATGCCAAAGCGCAGCAAGAGCAATTGGCTAGTAACAAAGAGAAGTTAGAAGCTCAGCAAGAAGCTGGGGATGCGTTTGAGGATGAAGCTGGATACCGATGTACAGGGACAGGTCTTAACATGAGTTGTAGTCATCCTAGTGACAGGTACTCAGCACAAGGTCAAGCTAAAACATTATATCCAAACGATAAAAATAAACGAGATGCATACCTCGCAGCTTATAAGGCATCAAAAGGAACTGGCGTTAAGAACATCGCAAAAGGTGTGATAGCGTTTGCCACAAATCCAGATACAGTCGTTACTAATTCAGTAAAAGCAATAGCGCAATTAATACTTCATCCTGTTGATTCCTCTATTGCTATGAACAATGCAATAGTGAAATGGTAAGTTGATTATGAGAGGGCGAAATTGACTAATCCTGCTTTAGCAGGAAGAATGCAGGGTGAATTATCCAGCATTCTTGGTACAGAAACCGTAATAGCTCTAACAACTGGAGGAGCAGTAGCAGTAGCAAAAACTGTCAAAGTCGCTAACCAAGCTAGTGTTGACGTACGTTATAATAACCCGCAAGAGTATCGAGAATACCTTGCCAAAGAAGCAGGAATTCCTAAGCATATCAATCCTTTGAAACCTACGAATGCATATGGATTAGACTCACAACAACTTAGAACCTATTTTGAAATAAATGGCTATCATGTTAATTCCGTTAAAGAGGCTTCGCAAGGGTCAGGTAATGCTCAAGTCTATGCTATAAATAATCATCCTGAAATCGCAAAGATACAACATAGCCCATCAACAAGTAATCTTCCGCTTAAAAATAGAAGTCAACATGAGGGTGAATATATTAAGTTTACTTTGAAAAAAGCAGAAAAAGATGCTGCTGGTATTATGAAACCAGCAGTAAAAGATGCTTATGGCAATTCAAAGGTTTATATTATTGACCCTACTACTTTTAAAAAGACAGCTAAAGATTCGATATTTTATAATAAGCAAGGGCAAAGACTTCAATACATTAATCGTGAATATAAGGTAGTTAAATAAATGTGTAAGATAAATATATATGGTAAAGCTGAAATAGGAAAAGGAATAGCAGGTATTGAATTTGGAAATAGAATAGAAGAATTTCTACCTTTAGTAAAAACTATTGTTGATGGAAATAAAACACCTTGGACTACAGATATTTTTAGAGACAACGAAAGTGTCTTAATGTATATAGTGCCTAATAATAACGGTAATATAATATATTTTTCTGAGCCTGAGCTTGAACTAGGTTTTAATGAGCAAGGTAATCTAGATGTAATTATTGCTGGTAAGGGTTATAAAGGGGAGGTGTTTGAAGGAGGAGTAAAAATAGGCAGCCGAATCGGTGATATTAATCATCCTCTAATTTTAGATGATACGGAAGATGTTCACTACCTAGTAGATAAAGATGGTGAGGTCATTCACGGCATTTATTTTGTAGCAGATGGCTTGGAAGTTGACGATGATCCTGATCAAAAGATTCAAGAAGTTAGAGTTTATAACTATAGTATTGATTAAAGTTGTTCTATAAAAAAAGCTACGATTTTCATATCGTAGCTTTTTTATTTCGTTCAACCAAAACCAAACCCTCTCTCAAGCCATTGAAGGACTAAAAGCCCCTGCTAGAATGGCACAAGCTATTCAAGAAAACCCTGAGATTGGCGCTATCTTGCAAGAAGGCTATCAGCAAGGCGACTATGACGGACTACTTAATAGTCAAGCTGCCCTACAAGCACTGGCTGATAGTACAGGTGTCAGTGTTGACGTTATCATTACTAACATAACCAAAGAGCTGCGTGCCAAAGGCGCAACCGATGGTCAGCTGGTTGCTATAGATCAAGACGCTAGTAATCGTAAAGATGCTGTTAAAACCACAGCGCATGAACTTGATCACGTACGAGGCGGTACTAGTGAAACATTAGCCAATCTTGCAGGTATTGCCGCAGACTTAAACGTCTCAGCCAGTATGGATGCCAATCAAGATAAGATAGATAGTTATAAGCCTGCTTTGGGTGATGGTAGAGATAATGCAACGCAAGCTCAAAATGAGCAACTGATTGAGAAGAATGATGAAACGTTAAAGGACAAACTAACAGAGAATCCTGATGGGTTTGATTATGATGCTACCTATCGTTGTACAGGCCCTGGGTGGACAAATTGCGGTAATGCTCAAGATCGAGCATTAATAAACGAAGCAAAAAGGCTGTTTCCGAAAAGTACTGCTGATCAAGAAGCTTATAAGGCGGGTAAAGGATCTGCCTTTGGCTCTAGTGTTGTTAATGCTGGGAAAGGATTAGCAGAAATTGCTAGAGACCCAAGAAGTGCGATTACTAATTCCTTTAGAGGTATGATAAATGCCTTAACCGATCCGAATAAAGCGGGTCGAGAGATGAGATCAGCGATCATTCAATGGAAAAACGACTACAACAAAGCTTTGAAAGATAATCCAAAACTTGCAGGTAAAATGAGAGGTGAGCTTGAGGATGCTGTAGGATTTGGAGTGGCTAGTACGGTATTAACTGGTGGTTCAGCTAATGCCTTAAAAGCGATGCAAAAAACGGGTAAATTTGAGGTTGATACAAAAAAACCAGTTATCACTCAACAAGTCAAAAATAATCAGAAATTAGAAAATGCTAACGGCCAATCAGGAAAATATAATAAAAGAAAGGATGTTACCAGTAGATCAGCTAACGATGTAAATTCCACTTTCCCAACTGATTGGCAACCACCTTATAAACCTGGAACTAAAGTCACAGAAAACTGACCCCTGCCGTCAAATCCGTACAGTTAAACTTGGGAGATTTTAATTACGCAGCTTGACGATAATAATCAAACCACACCTGTCTTGGCGATTTATAACTCAAGCCCTTTTGAATCCTAGTCTGGTTGTAATATAGCTCGATGTATCTAATGATATCGGTAATGGCGGCAAATCTAGTTTTATAATCCTTATGATATACCAGCTCATTCTTCAATATGCCCCAGAAGCTTTCTATGGGTGCGTTATCAAAGCAATTACCTTTGCCACTCATTGAGCCTATAAACTGGTGCTGTTTAATGATCTTATGATACGCATGACTACAGTATTGACTACCTCTGTCTGAGTGCACAATTAATCCTTTATTAGGTCGTTTGTTTTTGATTGCCATATTTAGTGCTTTGCAAACTAAGTCAGCAGTCATGCGTTTGTTGATAGCGTAACCGACCAACTCTTTGGTATATAAATCTTTCACTCCTGCTAAGTACTGCCAGCCCTCATTTGTCCAGATATAAGTAATATCGCTTACCCAAGACTCATTAGGGCAACTGGCATCAAACTGCTGATCCAGCACATTCGGATAGACCAGCTTGTTGTGATTAGAGTCGGTGGTCACTTTAAAGCGCTTATGACGACGACATTTAATGCCGTGTTGCTCTTTGATGCTTCTTACCATATACAGGCTAATGTTGTGGCCTTGCTCGCTTAGATGAGCATGTAGTCGATCTACGCCATAACGTTCTTTCGTTTCACTGTGAGCCGCTTTAACCAGTAATTCAGACTGGTTGCGATGTATCTGCTGGTCACTGATGTCACGACTAATCCAGTCGTAATAGCTTGAGGGCTTAACCCTTAACACACGGCACATAGTGGTGATGCTAAATATCTGCTGATTGTCTTTAATAAAGGCGTACTTCACTAACTGTGCTTGGCAAAGTACGCCGTCGCCTTTTTTAAGATCTCGCGCTCCTCTTCAGCCACTTTAAGCTGCCGCTTGAGCTGCTTTATTTCTTGAAGAGCACTCATAAGATCAGGATCATATTGCTCTGTGCCGACAAGCTTGCCTTGATTGGCTTTGTTATGCCAATTTGATAGCGTTTGCATGGCAATGCCAAGCTGCTTTGCGGTAGCCGAGATATTGCCATTATTGTCTGATATCTTCTTGATAGCTTCTGCTTTAAATTCGTCACTGTAGGTTCTTACTTTCTTGGTCATGATAAACTCCGATTAATACGCTTAGTTTACCAAGTTTATCTCTACGGTTTCTTCAGCATAGCTCATTCTATAATGATCTGATTTTCACATATTATGACCCTCATCGCTCCTTCTTCATATATCTTAAATATCAATGCTTCATCTTGATATATATAAGCAGATATTGAGTTCTGCATATCACTGATAGAAAAAACCATTTTTTTATTTTGTGTATCAATGAATGTGGATTCTAGCAAACCATCCTTATCTCTATGACTCTCGCATCCAAACATCTCCATAAAATCTACATCTTTAGGATAAAAGAACGACATTTTCTTTCCTATGATCAAAGTCTGTGGTCAATTAATTTCGTACAATTTAGGATGATAGACGAAAGAATGCTAATTATATAGCCAATGCTTCGCTACCTGTATGGCAAACGGAACATGTTCCCCATAACGAGGCTTTATGGCAAATGACGTTGGATAGAAGGATTCAGTTTCATCGGTTCCTTTGAGGTATACCAAATGAAACCATCTAAGAATATATATTTGAATATCACAATGCATATTAAAATAATAAATTATAGTGTTAACTTCATTAAATAATAGGATAAGCAGTTATGAGAAAGAGACTAGCAGCATTTTTGCTTACTGGAATTATGCTGACAGGGTGTACTAAAGCCATTGATACTCAGATGAATAGCATTCAAAACAATGTTCCAACCGTGAAATCAGATGTTGAGAAGGATTTTGATGATCTCACAGTACAAGCTAATCTAGGAGACGCTTCAAGCCAAGGACAATTAGGGCTTATATATTACTATGGTAAAGGCGTTTCTCAAGATTATTCAAAAGCATTTTATTGGTTACAACAAGCAGCTAACCATGGAGACAAAGAAATGCAGGGGATGCTGGCACTGATGTATGAGAAGGGTCAAGGCGTGCATCAAAACGATGCTAAAGCATTTGAGTTATATAAAAACTTAGCCGATGACGGTATTGATTTATACCAATCAAAAATTGGAGATATGTATCTTAAGGGTAAAGGCACAACTCAAAGTGACGCTAAGGCTCTTGAGTGGTTTAATAAGGCAGCTAATCAGGGTGATGCTGCAGCTCAATATAGCCTTGGGGTGATATATGCCGAAGGCAAAGGCGTTCCCAAACATTACACTAAAGCATTTGAATGGACTCAAAAATCTGCCAATCAAGGGCATGCTATAGCTCAACGCAATCTTGGGGTAATGTACGCCAAAGGAGAAGGGGTAAAACAGAGTATCGTTTCTGCAAAAGAGTGGCTTGGTAAGTCTTGTGATAAAGGCTATCAAGATGGTTGTGAGTATTATCAAAAACTCAAAGAGTAAGGACGTTAATTCACCCGCTTTAGAAATTTATTTTTGGTATTGCTGATGGTATAGAGCAGATTATAGAAACTACAAGTCATAAGCATTAATAGTTATGACCGATAGTTTAGCTCCTACCATGAGATTCCAAACTCACTGTCACATTAATTTTGGGTTTTGCTTAAAAAAAAGGGTAATGTTCTAAAAAGTATGCTGTCATCAGACATAGCCATAATTGATATAAAAGAACACCAAGTCGAATGTTTTAAGGTAATTATCAAACTTTTTCGAAAAGCAACAGGTTTTTTTAATGGCTCGTTTTATTTGGTGTCTAAGGCGACAGTTGTTACCTTTTATTCCTACGATATGTTGTTTGTCAACTCGTTTATAATCACTTTTAAAAGCAGTTATAACGCTATCCCAGTTTTCCATAATGATAGAGTCATAGCTGACTCTAAGCTGCTCAAGACGGGCTATTAACTTTTTAGCCATTCTTAATCACGTTTGCACCAGACATAAGCGACAATTTCATTGGTCGTATGGTCGTATGGTCGTATGGTCGTAATCATAAATAAGCCAGACTTTACGTTTCTTGCGACATACGTAAGTCCAAAACTCCTCTATTTCTAAACGTTCATAGCAATGCTTTTTAGGAGTAATCTTATAAATGAACCAGCCTATGGTGCTGAGCACTTTACCAATGCTAACTGAGGCCATAACTGGTCGAAGTGGTTTTTACGGGCGGTGCTGCTTGTGTGCTAGGTACAGTACTAATTAATAGTGCTGGCAATATTAAGCAGCTTAAATAACTTTTGAAAGTGATGTATTGGCATTTTAATCCAAGGTTTAACATCGCCTATCTCCCTATGATGCGTTTGTGTGGTTATACCTCTACATCGTATTTGCCGATTGAACGAGATTCACACTAAAATATCACAAGTTAATGTTTACGGGATTGACAGCATAGCTTGCAGTCGGAAGAGAAGTGCTTAATCATTAAAAAAGCCGTAGCTAACTCATATGTACTATTAAGCTAATAATATCTTGTTCAGACGCTTTAACCATGCTTATAATCCTCTTAATGTAACGTTAATTAAAATATAAGCAAAGGAATACTTATGAAAGGTTTTTTTGAAAAAATAAAATCTATGACTAACTTAGGTAGCAAGGAGGATAAACTGGCTGTAGAGCAACTCACCGCTATTCTTGCGCCGTTAGCAAACGTTGATGACAGTTATTCCAAACGTATTATCGATTATATCTTCAATGCTGACGATCCCAATATATTATTAGAATTACAAAACCGCAGCGATGACAAGGCTGGGGTATTGATGAGTTTCCCAGGCACTATCGGCTATTATTGGGGTAGTTATCGCCCTACAGATAAAGAAGATAAGCAAATCGCTAAAAGCACTAAAATGAGAGATAAGTTCTATCAACGAATTTTCAAAGCCCTAAGCCCTGAGCAAATTATCCGTTATGGTAAGTTTTTGGCGGCAGTGACCCAACTCAAAAATTATAAAGTGCTATCACCACTAAGCCCAGAATGGTTCACTTATCTCATCGCTGATGGACTCAGTACCTCGCTTGAAAGAAACAATAAAAGTGATATTAAACATCGTAGTAATTGGTCACATTCGTATCTACTCGACGTTTTAAAAGCCGATGAGCAAAATAAGGATGACAGCGATGCCTATCATCTATTGCTTTTACAAATCTTTGAGCGTAAAGAAGTGGACAGCTATTACAGTGATAGTTTACATTTGCTTTATCAATTTCCAGACACTATAGAGCTGTTGCAACAGCACAAAGCAGTGTTAGATGAGCTAATTCCTGCCTTATCAGCCAAAGGGCAAGAACAATTTATAGACAGCTTTGCCAAGTATCATCCTGATTTTATCAAACAATGTCCCTATTTGGTCGCCACCTTAGCCACTAGCACTAGCAAAACAGTGCGCGAGTTGGCACTGGCCAAAATAAGTCTGTTTGAGCAAGCAGAAATAAAACCTTATCTGATTGAGTTGTTAACCAATGGCAGTACCAAACAACGTCGAGAAATCGCCGATATTATCGCCCGACAAGGCGCGCAGCAAGGCGTTGATGGCGATGATAATAGTGCTGAGAGTCGCAACATATTAGAGCAAGCCTTAGCTAATGAAAAGCAGAAGTCTGTGATTCAAGCGCTAGAGTCGGCGCTCAGTAGATTAGACAGTGTGGCGCAATTAGCAGAAATAGAGTATGTAGTGAGCGACTTTGAGGCCATAGTCAGCCGAGATATTCCGTATAGTTGCGTGGAAATACTGGCGCAAAATTATGCAGACCTACTGGAGAAAAAACAGCTTGCTGCTGAGCAAGAAGCTGAGCAAAATAAAACCTCTGACTATAAATATACGTGGTCACAAAAAAACTATCATGAGTGGAAAAAGCTCAAACCTGAGAAGTATGGGCAGCAGCTAATCGATGCCCTTAATGGCAAAGGCAAAATAAGTAGTCTTGATAATAGCAATATGATCGAGCTGTGTGGTTATAAGAATCGAATAAAAAACCTACCAGAATTTGGTTTGCATCACGCTATTCGATTGGCAAAAAGTGGCGATTCAGTCAGAAGTTATCAGCTAGAGAATTACATCAAACCTGAGAATTTAGCGACTATAGAGCTACGCCAGTACGCGCAAGTACTTAAAGGCTGCCAAATTGAAAATCCAAATCGTAGCATCGCTATAGAGTATCTAGAATATGTTTGGTCGCCTTTACTACCTAAGTATATTAATAAACCTGAGCAGATCGTACCTTTCTTTATGGAAAATATTGATTATTTATCAGAGGCTTTAGGACTGCTTTCTAGTTCTATTGCAGGACATTGGCGGGGTTTCGAGCCTAGCAAGGCCATCGAGATTCTAGCTGCTTTTCCGCAAATTCCTAAACAATTTATTCCTAAAGTTTTAGAGCTAGCCTTAGGCGAAAATAAAAGTTTACGTTATGATGCACAAGAGCTGCTATCTAAGCTGCCTAATATTCATGAGCGTGCTATTGAAGCACTGGCCAATGGCAAGCAAGCCATACGAGTGACGGCAGTGGAGTGGCTGGCACGTCTTAACGAACGGAGTGATACTCATAAAGCTGAAGTATTAAAAGCGCTGTATGATTTACTCAAAAAAGAGAAAAAAGAGATCGTCATCGCCAGTATATTGACGGCGCTTGAGAGCATGGGTGAGGATATCAGTAAATATCTGTCACCGACCGCCTTATTAAAAGATGCCGAACAGGGACTAAAGGGAAAGGTATTAAAAAGCTTTGAGTGGTTTAAGTTGGACAGTTTGCCAGCAGTGCAATGGCAAGATGGAAAAACCGTCAATCCCAAAATTATTCAATGGTGGGTAGTGTTAGCCGAAAAACTTAAAGACCCGACACCGAATGGTCTGTTGCAACGCTATTTAGGGCTACTCGATGACAAGAGTCAAAGCAACTTGTCGTTGTTTTTATTACAGAGCTTTATCGCTGAAGACACCCTCAATCCAACCCTTGCGCAAGCGATGGACATTGCTAATGCTGAAGCGCCTGCGCGGCTTGCGCAATATCAAGATTACTATAAGCGCTATGGTAAAGATGATCCTGACGGCTGGTATGCTAAATACGCCAATGTGACTCTGCATGAAGTGGTTGAAGAGATTAAGAAAGAACAGCTGGCTATTTACTTAGGGTCAGCAATCAAAAGCAAAGGAATGCTGGCGCTTACTTATCGAGCAGAAGGCAGTAAGACGGTCAGTATCTTGCAGGACTATATGAAAAATCATTATCGGCGCACCTCTCAAATTACTGCGATGCTTACCGTGTTTGCTATGAGTGATGATCCGTTGATTATTCAGCTATTACTCGGACTATCACGTCGCTATCGCACCAGCTCCATTCAAGACTTGGCCAAGCAGCTAGTGGGTACGATAGCTGAGCGTAATAACTGGACTGCCGATGAGCTAGCAGATCGGACCATTCCTACCGCTGGGCTCGATGAAAATGGCATTTTAACCATCGATTATGACACGCGTACGCTAAGTGCCTATGTCGACGACAAAGACAAGTTTGTATTAAAGAATGAAGTGGGTAAAGTCATCAAATCACTACCAGCAGCCAGACAGAACGACGATGCCGCTATTATCAAAGAAGCCAAAACTTTATTCAGCAATAGTAAAAAAGAGTTTAAACAAGTTGTTGACTCTCAGACCATGCGCTTATATGAAGCCATGTGTAGCGAGCGGCTTTGGACGAGTAGCGACTGGCAGGAATATCTATACGCCCATCCTATTATGAAGCGTCTGATTACTCATTTGATATGGATAGAAGTTGATGGCAAGCAGGGTAGTGAGGGCAAGCAAATACTATCGTTCCGTCCGAGTGATGATGGCAGTTTGTTAGACTTTAACGATGATGAAATCAGCTTGCAAGCTGACAGTTATATTAAGCTGGCGCATGGCGTGTTGCTCACTGCTGAGGAGGGTGAGCAGTGGCGCGAGCACCTCAAAGATTATGAGGTTAAGTCGCTATTTGGTAAATTTACTCAATTTGATCACGTGCTACCGGTATTTAAAAAAGAGCAAGATCAAATCGATGAATTCAAAGGCTATTTAACGGATACTTTTACGCTGCGTGGACTGCTAACCAAAATGGGTTATAAGCGCGCCAGTATCGAAGATGGTGGCTCATTCGATCGTTATTATAAGAATTACGACAGCTTAGGCTTATCAGCAGTCATCGTGTTTAGCGGCAGCTATGTGCCTGAAGAGAACATTCCAGCGGTGCTATACGAATTGGGCTTTGAAACCAAGCAATCCTATTCATGGAATACTGACTATGTTGCCTTAACGGACGTCAATCCTATCCTACTGGCCGAAAGTTATGCCGAGTATAAAGCCGTCGCTGATGCCACGGGCGGCTTCGATGCTGATTGGGAAAAGAAAACCCCTTGGTAGCGCTGGATGAAATGACTGATTTTTATCATAAATAATAGACGACAGCTTTTTGATCAAGGATAAACAATGAGCACTGCTACTGATAATAATACTGATAACAGCGGTAACGAGGGTAATAATATTCTCAAACAATCAGCTGAACACCGTTATGCTGACGAATTGGCACGATTGATTCAGTATGATGTCGCTGAAAATAATATTAAACCCACAGGTTGGATACGCTCCCCAAAAGCGGTACGTAAATTTATCTTGGGCGATGACGCTTTGGATATCAGCTGTAAGTTTTATGGCGACGATGCTTTAGCAGATCGCTGCATTGTGACTTTATTAGGCAAGCAAGGATTGATGCTGGTAGGTGAGCCGGGTACGGCCAAATCCATGCTATCCGAGCTGTTGAGCGCGGCAATATCGGGCGATTCTGGTCTTATGGTGCAAGGGTCGGCGGGCACTACCGAGGATCATCTGAAGTACTCTTGGAATTACGCGCTATTACTCGCAGAAGGTGCTAATACTAAATCACTAGTGCCGTCACCGCTCTATCAAGCTATGGAGCAGGGCAAGATAGTCAGGCTTGAGGAGATTACTCGCTGTCCGCCAGAGATTCAGGATGTACTCGTATCGATGATGTCTGAGAAAACCATGATGATTCCTGAATTTGGTGATTCGGGTCGGCTATTTGCGCAGGCAGGCTTTAACATTATTGCCACCGCCAATTTGCGTGATAAAGGCGTGCACGAAATGTCATCAGCATTAAAGCGTCGCTTCAACTTTGAGACGGTACATCCTATCAGTGATCCTGCCTTTGAGAAGTCGTTGATACTGAAACAATTACGTACTGAGCTTGGCGATCTTGGCGATGGTATCAGTAGTGAGATTACGATCAACGAGGATGTCGTTGATCTATTGGTCACGGTCTTTCAAGAGCTGCGTCAAGGTCAAACCCAATCGGGTACTAATATCAAAACCCCTGATGCGGTCATGTCATCAGCAGAAGCGTTCAATGTTGCCTATGCTTCGGCGTTAGAAGGTTATTATTTGGGCGACAAATCATTGTCAGCTAATGCGGTCGCCAAGCAGATCATCGGTGTCGTGCTTAAGGACAATCCCGATGATATCAAGCGAATCCGTTTTTATATGGACAACGTTGCTAAAGAGCGCGCGAAAAAAGATAAAACATGGAAAGCGTTTTATGAAGAAGGTAAACGCTTTTGGCAGTAATGGTTAACAGGCTGTGTTGAAAATAATTATTGCTAATAATTGCTGACATAGTTGATCTTAAATAAAATAAATGCACTCATTATAAAGTATGGTTAGGATAATTTTTTCTTGCTTGCTGTGTCGTTACTGACAGAGGCTGCGAAAACTTATTTTAGCACTACGGTATTTTTTTGTAGTGGATTAAATATAGTCACTAGTTCATTTACTTCAGCAATTAATCGACGTGGTTAATTAAAATCCAACTTTAGAACAAGGCGTGTTTTTAGTTATGGAAAATCGGTTACCAGCACGTCTTATTACCGCTCTGGCTCAGCTCAAAGCGCTCAATGAGTTGGGCATTACTTTATTGCCAGTTCGTCATCACAGTCCCGCCTGCGCTTTTGCTACCCAGCAGGCACTTAGCCAGCTACAACCTGCTGATATTCTCATCGAAGCGCCAGCCAGTTTTAATGATTTACTCCTCGATCTACAGCATCCCGATAACAAGCCGCCTTTAGCTGTTCTTTGCCAAACTCAAGCGAGTACTATTGTCAACGATAGTGAGCAAGAGTCTGAAACCAGTAATGAAATTAGTTCTGAAGACGATAAAGACAGTAAGAAGAAAAAGGGGCACAAGCGAATTTACTCTGCCTATTTTCCTTTTTGTGACTATTCGCCTGAATGGGTGGCGATGCGTTTTAAAAGTACAAATTCCTTAGGTAAACTGCCACATGTTGAATGTATTGATTTGCCATGGTCACAACAAGTTGAGCATCGTGAACGAGTAAATTCCGAGCAAACATGGGAGACGCAGAGTTTACAGCAAGAGCGCTATCTTGCGCACAGTCAGTACATAAAAGCACTGGCGGATAAGTTGCATTGCCGAGATCACGATGAAGTCTGGGAGCATCTATTTGAGTTAGATTCAACACTTGAATTACGAGAGTGGCAGACGTTCTTCTATAAAGTGTTGGTATGGTGCGCCATGTCACGTCTGGATTATGAAAAGGATGTGCTAGAGTCAGAAAGCGCATTGGTACGTGAGCAGTACATGGTCAAGTGTATCGTGGCTCGCTATCACTTTCATCGCGATGAAGGCTCTAACTCTAAAATTAACTCTATAGCGAAAAAACCTGAAATAGTCGTGGTGACTGGCGGTTTTCATACGTTAGCTTTGATTGAATTATTGCATGAACAGCTGATCGAACAACCGAATAAACAAGCTGTAAAAACTGTCAAAAATAAAGTCGACGCCGAAATTAATTTGCCTGCTTCCGCCATCAATACTACCCCTGATGAGTCATGGTTGATTCGCTATAGTTTTGATAGGTTGGATGCACTAAACGGTTATGCTTCAGGTATGCCATCGCCTGCCTTTTATCAAGTGTGCTGGGAGCAGCGGCTAGCTTTCGATAATAGTGCAAAGCTTGAATCTGAATCTATTTTTCAAGTCGCTAAGACATATAATTCTAATAGTAATAACAATGTTAGTAATAAGATCAATAATGAAGGTAATGATCAAAACCTAAATGCTAAAGAAAGCGAAAGCCAAGCTCGCCAACGCCTAGTCATTGATTTTCTCAGTATATTTTCTCAGCAGTTACGCCAAGAAAAAATTAGCTTGAGTAACTTTATTACTGTCAAAACTGCCAGCGAGCAAGCCATCCGTTTGGCTGAGTTACGGGGACATCAATTGATTGGGCGCTTCGATGTGATGGACGCTTGCTATAGTAGTTTTTTGAAAGGTAGTAGTGACAATGGCACGCAAAGTTTTCATCGATTGCTGCATGAACAGTTAGGTGGTTCGCAACTCGGACAAGTGATCAGTACGGGAAGTACACCGCCGTTATTAGCGCAAGTCTATGATCTAATCAAATCAAATCGTTTTAAGCTCGATGATACTCTAAGCAAAACCGCCAAGCTCGACGTTTTACGAAATGCTAACCATCGTCAACGTAGTTGCTTTCTGCATCTTTTGGCATTTTTGGACGTTGGGTTCGCTAGACGTTTGAGCGGTCCTGATTTCTTACATGGCGGGCAATTACACCTGCTGTTTGAAGAGTGGGCTTACGCTTGGACACCGCAAATAGAAGCACGTTTGATAGAACTGTCTGAAGAAGGGTCAGATATTTATCAGTTGGCTATCCAGCGCTTATTAAAGCAGCGTGAACATTTCGATGAGCAAGCTCAAAAACAGTCCTCAGCTCAACTTATAGGCTTATTGATTCAAGCGTCGATGATGGGTTTGACAGAACAAATTGATAATTTATTTGAAGAAGTTAAAGATATTTTACCGCATGATCCGGATTTGGGTTCGGTGTTGGCTTGTGGTCAACATTTAATGTATTTATGGACGGGTAAGCGCTTTTTACAATTACAAGATGATCAACAGTTAATCGATCTTATTGCTCAAATTCCAGTGACTAGTCTTTTTTTATTGTCACAACTACAAACGCCCAATGACGATCAAGTCCGAGGAATTTTAGCTCAGATCTTGAGTTTGCGAAATTTATTAAAACAAATGAATCTTGTCTTGCGTGTTACTACAAAAATGGTTGATACCGCTGCTCATCTTCATCCAATTAACAATATAAATTCTGACGCTGTCCAAGACTTTCAAAATGATAGCGATCTGCTCAGCCAATATCATATAACCTTAAACAGATTATTGCCCGACTGGCAGGATATTGATTTATTGCTGGGAGCAGTGCATGCCCTATCATTTATCGATGATATCAGTAATGAGAGCCAGCTCTCTGATCAATTGCAGCTGCATTTTGGCGTTGGTGCTAATGCCGAGCAAGCAGTGGCTTATTTATCAGGAATGATGGAAGCCGTACCGACTCTATTTTTGCATCACCAAGCGATGACCCAAATGCTAGATCGTCTGGTTTCGCAGTGGGATAAGGAGACTTTTATTGCTCTGCTGCCAGATTTGCGCTTGGCGTTTACTGCACTCAAACCTATGCAGACGAATGAGCTGGCGCAGCAAGTCGCTACCTTACATGGGGTCTTCAGCACTGAGGTGACTCAGTTTCAGGGTCAGATTAGTGAAAGCGATATGTTAAAGGGTCTGGCACTGAACCAGCAGTTGGAGCAAGTATTGACTGAACGCGGACTGATAGGCTGGAGTGGCTCATGATGGATGACTTTAACTTACCCGCTGACTTATCCGCTGATTTGCCAACGCCGCCAGAGAATAACGCAAAACATGCTAAATCTGCTGCTGCAACTGACATCGGCAACGATAGTAACAGTAATAGCGATAGCCTCGCGCGTTGGCGTCTTATTCTAGGGCGTTATAGCGATAAAGCCTTGTCAGATGTAGCGTTGAATAACGAGCAAATGCGTTTGGAGCGTAGTCTCGATTATTTATACAATCGAGAATATGATAATCGCGGCGATATGTTGGGTAAGCGGCGTGATCAAACGGGCAGTCGCCTCAGTGGACAAGGCGGTTCGCTCGACGATTCGCAATTAACCGCGATTAATTGGCTCAATCAAGCACAAGATTTGTTTCCAAAGAGCTCTTTTGAGCGGATACAAAGTCATGCATTTGAACGCTATCAATTAACCAGTTTACTTAAAAATGATCAAGTGCTGGAGCAGTTAGAGCCAACGCCGCAACTCGCCAAAACCTTGCTTAGTCTACGGGGTCGTTTGAGTGAAGATACCAGAGACAATGTTCGCCGTATTATTCAAAAAGTAGTTGATGATATCGTCGCCAAACTCAGACCCAATTTTGTCAACGCTATTCATGGTAGACGCAATCGCTTTCGCCGCTCCTTTATTGCCAATAGCCAGAACTTCGATTGGCGTCGCACTATAGCCAATAATCTTAAACACTATAACCAAGACCTGAATAAAATCATCATCCGGGAACCTGTGTTTAATGCGCGGGTGCAGCGGCATTTGCCTTGGACCGTCGTGCTGTGTGTTGATCAAAGTGCTTCTATGCTCAGCTCGGTGATGTATAGTGCTATTTGTGCCAGTATCTTGACTAGTTTGCCATCAGTAACAGTGAAACTATTGGTGTTCGATACTAATGTGGTTGATTTATCGTATATGGCACACGATTCGGTAGAGGTGTTATTGACGATACAATTGGGCGGTGGCACTAACATTGCTAAAGCGGTGCAATATGCTGAAACTTTAATAACAGAATCCACTCGCACCATCTTTGCCTTGATTAGTGATTTTGAAGAAGGCGGCTCTGTACCGCATTTGCTGAGTTCAGTGGCTAGAATGCATGGGCAAAAAGTAAAGCTGATTGGGCTTGGTGCTTTAGATGAAAGCGCTAATAGTGTCTATGATATTCAAATGGCACAAAAACTTTCTGAGCAAGGTATGCAAATTGCAGCGCTTACGCCTGAACATTTTGCTGAATGGATAGCCGAGGTGATAAATTAATGACCGTTGCCAGTATTTATCTCGCCTATGATGACAGCGCCTTGACCACCTACGCCAATGCTGGACTATTGCGCCGTGCCCAAAAAGACGTGGCGGCTAATAAAATTGAGCTGATTGAAGCTGGTGATTTTATCAATAATGCCGAACAAATCATTCTAGACAGTGATGGGCAAACGGTAATCTTGCCGAGCACCGGTTTGACGAATGCCAGTTGTAATTGCTCATCAGTCAGCGCCTGCAAACACATTTTGGCGTCAGTATTGTATTTGCAATCGTTAGCTAAGTCTGCTAAAGAACAGGACGCTGAAGTAGAGAGTGACCAAGCAATCAATAGCATCGAATTAAACAATGATACGCCAAATAATATCGAATCTAAAAAGACGGTTAAACAGAAAATCGACAGTGATAATAAAGACACTAAGATCAATGGTGACAGTTTAATCAAAGCTAACAATTCTAAAAATGCTACCGTCAGAACAGCAGTCGCTGAAGTGCTTGCTTTCAGTCTAGACGACCTACAGAAATTTGCCAAAACCATTCCTAAAGCCAAACGTCTTAAAGCCATACTGATGGCTGTTCATTATTTGGAGAGCTTTGATAGTAAAGTCGACGCTAGCAATTCTGCTGATAATACTGACAAGTTGCAAGCAAGTGTTATTGATGAGACCCAAAGTCTACGTATTTACTTGTCCCATCAAAACGAAGAAATCCGCTATATTTTGGGCGCTGGATTCGCAGGAATGCTATCCAAAATTGAGCGTGATGTAGACAGTTATCATTGGCTGGCATTGATAGCTGTACAAAGGCTATATGGCTCAGAAGAGGGTATAGCCAAGATACGTCAGTGGTTGGTTAAAGAATTATCCAAAACCAGCAGTACAGCCATTGTGAGTTTAGAGACTTTATCAGTGGTAACGTTGATAGTGCTAGATGATATCGCTTTTGACATCGAGCAAATATTGTATCAAGGCTTGTCGCAACTAGAGTATTTTTCAGCCAATCGCATGCACCTTGCTAACACACTGGCTCGTAGTCAACACCTACCACGTTTGGCTATGCAGCTACGCCAACTGAGTGGTCAGATGCATGACTTTATCAAAGGTGATAATCATATTGATGAGCGTCAGCTATTGATTAGTCTGGCAGAGTTGAGTGCTTATTTGTACCAATTGCAGCATAGTGATGCGACAGAGCTACCAAAGCTACGAGGTAAATTACGCCATACTTATGACATCGATGACAAAAGAGCTGATTTGAGTTTGCTGCCGTTAGGCGCAAGCTGGTGGTTCAGTCAAGGCAAGGCACGCGGTTTAACCTTGTATTTTTATGAGCCCAATGAAGGGCAAATTATCGAGTTTACCCAAGCTCGAGCGCAAGCACAGGATTTAAACTTTAATAAACAGACGGCTTGGTATAACGCTGTTTGGCTCAGCACGGCTCAAAGCCTAATGAACCAGTTCAGCACGTTATCTAACCCCAGATTCAATGACAATGGCGGGCTTGCGGTCACCGGCAGCAAAGTGCGAGACCACTCTTCGTTAAATGATAATTTTGCGGGCTATCTTGATAGCGTACAAAAATTGGCCGTTGACGATTGGCAGCATCTACAGCAACGCTGGCTACAACAATTGATGGATAATGGCACAGTCAATGATATCGTAGTGTTAAATCCCGCTAAGATAGGCAGTTTTCAAGTTGATGAAATCGAACAGTGCGTTTGGTGGCCGTTAGCCGATCAAAAGAATAATCAAGTTCGTTTACGACTTAATTGGAACTCTAATGATCAGCAGAGTATCGATACTATTGATAAGCTAGAGCGCATCGATAGCTATCTGATTCAAATGATCGTTGCTCAAGTGAGAATGATTGAAAATACCATTGAGATTAATCCAATTACCTTGATCATGTCAGATCATTTGTTTCATTTAGACTACAGTCGAGTCCCTACCAAGAAAAATACCTTGAAAGCCTTGTTAACTGGTCAAGTTAGTAAGTTGATGAGTAAGAAAAGACGCTTAGTCGAAGTTGAAAGTACCAAGATTTTTACCTTAAGCCAGCTTATTTGTCAGCCAGTTCTAAGCGTATTAGACAGCTTGTCAGCAAGTGGACGATTGCAACCTACCGAAGTGCAAATCAAGCAACTTCGCCAGCAGCATAAATTAGCGAAAGATGCAGGCCTGAGCATACTAGCTACTAGCATTGAATGCTTTTATAAACGTAGAGTAGAGGTTAATGATATCTTGCAACTGACTTATCTGTGCAAAATATTGCTGTTATTAGAAGCAGAGCTACCGCTAAGTTTTAGCTGATAGATTTAATAAAGCTTTAAACCAATGAAGCTGGAGTAGGTTAGGAGAATTACTATGATAAAGGTTGCAGTATAATGGCATAATAAAACTGGACAGCTAGTAAGAAGTTATACTAATCCAAAGAAGGAAACTGGTATGAGCAGTAATAGGCATTAGGAGTACTTTTATGAAACAGGTTTATTCTGTTATAGCTATTATTCTCTCATTTCTAAGTACTGCTCATGCTGAGTCATGGGAAGCAGTAATTCCAGCAGTAGAAAAACGGGCTGCCTTTTATTTGTCTGAAGCTCACCGTCTTGGTTATGCGAATACCTCCAAAAGTGATGTAGATTACTTGGATTATTATCGCGAGGATCATAAATGCGGCATTCTTGGCCGCATGCTCGACCTAGCTGATGTGGTGGCTGATGATGAACGTCTTGGCACTCCTAGAATTGCCGATAACTTATCAAATAATGAGGTAGTTCAGCTGTTTGCTGCAGGTCGTACATTAGAGTCTTGGGTCATGCAGGCCAAACATGCTCTTAGCCAAACCAAAGAAGAGCGCGTTCAACATTGGAATCAATCTTGTGCCGAGAGTGAAAGTCTTAATTATGCGCCAAGACTATTAATTGCTGACGTGCCCAGTTTTAATGCCTTTGCTCTATTAAACTCAAAGAATTCAAATCTTAAAACCTCCGTTCATCCTATTGCTATGCCCGATTTTGAGGGACGTGATAAATCGGCACGCATGTTCCGCACCCGTATACGCGATGGCTTAGCAGAAGGGGCTAATTTTAATGAGCATTATTCTTTAATTACTTTTGGCTGCGGTACTTCTTGTGTTATTAGTTATATTACTGACACTCGCACTGGGAAAGTCTTTGAGCCGCCGTTTGGTGGAGAGTCAACCCCAGAGTTAGCTATTGAATTTAAGCTTGATAGTAATTTAATACAGGTTATTCATATGGGTGACACCTCTGAGGAATGTCAGGTTCGCGCCTGGTCTTTTGATGGAAAAAGCTTCAAGCTTGAAGGTGAAGATGTTTTTGCGCGGGAAGGCAGCTGCAACTATGGGCAGAAACTGGTATCCAAATAGTGCGATCGTAATTTCTGATTAAAGTTTTATACAAAATCTACTAAGTTGATGAGCTTTTATTAACTTTACCCTATTGTAGTGGCACACTAAATTTAGGCTGTATTTAAGAGAAGAAATGCTCCGCACGAAAAAGCCAGACAACCTAAGCTATCTGGCTTTAAAATCTTGAACGATTTATCTATGATTATGTTCCCGCCATACAGCATGCTCACATACCTCACAGCACCAACTGTCTTTTGCTCGCATAAAAGGTATGTCTGCTGGTATCTGTAAAGGACACACATAACCACAGTATTCGCATCGCACATCATCTAAATAAGCAAAACACTCACCGATTGTCTTGAATAGTACTTGAGGGCTTATCTCATACTTCTCACAGAGGGTTTCTACATGTGCGATATAATCACTTTCGTTATCATATGCCCAGTAATCCTCACAGATTCTTAGATCTCGTGCGTTCTGTGTCATATTCGGCTGAAGCTTTACACTCATCACATTCTCCTTAGTAGCCGACATAGTCGGAGTGCGGTAATAGCTCATAAAGCTCGCTCTGAAGCTGACAACGCATATCCTCTATCACATAGCCAAGACTGGCATCCAAGCGCTTCTGAACCCACACACGCATCGCCATATCATTAGCAAAACAGCGCTTCACTCCTAAGAAGCGAGCGAGGTTATAGCCCGATGAAACATACAACTCACGCATCAATGCATTAGCAATAAGGTTTGCATCTGCACTGATTGCACCGTCAGGCTTAAACTCACCGAACAGCTGCTCATAATTGATAATTGTCATAGTGACGTCTCCTTGTCTGTTTGCGCATTAGCAATCATTCCCTCACCTTTAGAGCTATTCAATTCGCTGGTTAGCTTCTCCTTACTCGCTAAGAGCAAGTTATCCATCGCAGAGCCATCCTGACGGGTAATATCAGGCACATAACGGCTATACACCCGAAACAGCATCTCTGTACTACTGTGACCCATCTGCCGAGCAATCCACTCAGGATTCTCACCAGCAGCCAACCAAAGAGTCGCTGCCGTGTGCCGAGTCTGATAAGCACGCCGATGTTTAAGACCGAGTAGGGCAAGCGTAGGCTTCCATACCCGCCGGTTCACATTGCGATATTCCATTGGATTGCCTTGGCTATTACAGAAGATAAACTCTGACTTACCATACGTTCGCAGCTTCTGCTCTAGCAGGGCGTCATAGACCAACTGTGACATCGCAATATCACGTTGTGAGCCTAACGTTTTCGTTGGGCCCATCTCCCCGTTGACTAACGCGCCTCTAATACTGATCTCACGCCGATCAAAGTTAATGCAGTCCCACTTAAGCCCATCGATCTCACTGGTACGCATCCCTGTAAAGAAGCGAATGGTGTAGTAGGGTCTATAATCAGCACGGACATGCTCTAAAATCAGCCACACCTCACTTAATGTAAACGGATTCACATCCGGACGAGCTTGCTTAAGATTCTTAATGTTTTTATAAGGCATCTCAAACTCATGGCGATCTGACGCTTCTTCTAGTATCATACGAAGTAGTATCATAATCTGATTGATTCGTGCTACTGACAGACTTGACTGACCCTCTTTACCGTAACGAACTTTGGCGAGGGAGCTACGGAAGGTCAGCAAGTCTGGTTTTTTTATTGCATGTACCGCTTTGCCACCAAACTCAGGTAACAAATACTTATTTAAAATAATCTGCGTCTTTTGCCGATAGCTTGGCCGCCATTCAATCTTCTTCTCCTCATACCAAATCTCGGAAAACTGCCTAAAGGTTGGATTGCGACTGATACAAGCTTCCGCTCTATCAGCCAGTGCTGTCATCTCTTTTAAACGCGTACTCTTCGGAAAGTAAGCGCCATAGTCGAAGATGCCTAGGGTGATTTCTGCTTCCATTTTTTTTGCTACTAAAGCCAGCTTTTTAACGTTTGCTGGAGTATCAGGGAAGTTAGTTGTCTCACGGCAACGAATATTCATATATGTGAAATCTATGAATAGTTTGCCACGCCTTGCTCTTACTGATGCCATTGTTAATCTCCTTGTTTAAATAAAACTTACTGTAAAGCCATACCATTGATGGCACTCATCACTGGCTTACACATATCTTCTTCGATACGCTCCCAGACATATAAAATCTTACGACCGCCAAAAGGACGGATGTAGTGAATGTTTTCAATCAAAACAGTGTCTTTCATTTGATTGCGGATAGTACGTGCGTCGTACTTGATACGTTCAGCTAATTCTTGAGTAGTAAGATAAGTCTGTGACATAATAGTTCTCCATGTGAAATAAATTTACTATTAGTGAGTTATTAATTATCACTAATGAGTACATATTATCTGTATATATTATCACTTGCAATCACTTTTTTATCACTTTAGGGATTTTATGTATGATTAAGCTCAATTTACCTGTTTTATTTGCACAAAGAGGCATCCGCGTAGCGGATGCTGATAGGATGTGTAAACTAGGGAGATCTACTTTATATAGGATGTACAATAATGAAGTTACTAGAATAGACTTTGATTCGTTGAATGAGCTTTGTAAGCTTTTAGATTGCACACCTGGAGATATTATCCTCTATGAAGAAGATGAGGTTTGTGAGGAAGTAGGTTCAGAAGAAAGTTAGAATGCTTACTAGGGCGTGTCATCAATTAGCACAGTTATTTTAGAATAAGCTATACTAATTCTATATTTAGCAACCTGAACTTAACTATTATGACAAGACGACATGCCCTGCGTGATGACCAATGGGAGAGAATTAAAGACATCCTTCCAGGTCAACCAAGTGACGTTGGTGTTACCGCAAAAGATAACCGATTACTTATAGAAGCAGTTCTGTACCGCTATAAGACTGGCATACCTTGGCGTGATCTACCTGAACGCTTTGGTGATTTTAGAGTCGTTCATACTCGTTTTAGTCGCTGGTCAAAAAAAGGTGTTTGGGAACAAGTTTTT